>DATHQJ010000074.1:0-4250 GCA_035482825.1 Binatus sp. (SeqCode)
GCGCGCCACCTGCGAGGCCAAACGCCCAAGCGTCTGCCCATCCGCATCCACGACGAACCACTTGCGCACAATTTCCCCCTCTTTGGGGAAATAGGTTGACATCGGAAATCTCCCAGAATGAAAAGACTGCGATAAGAAGACCGCTCGTTGATTCCCCGGCGAGGACGCCAGGCCATCAGGCGGGCAACCACACAACTACCAAGCATCTAAGATACCGGACCCCGCAACCGATTGTCAACGCTGAGTTAACTGGGGCAATCTCCTACGCCCGTATCCACCGAACTCCTCTGCGTTTCTCAGCGCCCTCTGCGACCCTGGCTCTACCCTGTGTCCTCTGTGGTTCAAGAATTTTAGAGGTTCGCGTAACGAAGAGAAGGGAATGTCCGCATGAGGCAGGACCCAAATCCTACGTTGGCTCGATTCTGATGGCGGATGGCTAAAAGCTGCCTTACTCATAGGCCAGCGCGTCAATCGGATCCTTTTGCGCCGCCTTGTAGGCGGGATACAGCGCTCCCAAAGTCGCCCCCACCAGCGCGATGAGCGTGGCCCGCAGCATCCATGCATTGCTTTTGTCGATATGCACGAGCGGCCAGCGATGCTCAATTCCGAGGCGCGCCAACAGGCTCACCGCAATTCCAACCGCAATCCCAGCCAGCGCCAGAAGAATCGTCTCGCGCAAAATCACGCTCACAATGTAGCCCTTCGACGCGCCAATCGATTTCAGAATCCCGATCTCCCGCGTGCGCTCCATCACCGCCGTGTACATGGCCTGGAAAATCACCAGAAACCCGATAATCAGGCTCACTCCAATCACCACTCCAATGAAGGGACGAAACCCGGGCAAGTGACTGGGTGTCATCATGCTCAGATATTCCTCCATCGACAGTACTGAATACTTTTCCATCCCGCCATGGCTCTGGATGGCGTTCACCACCGCCCCCGTGTTTGCCGGGTTATCCAGCTTCAGGTAAAAAACCGAAGCTTTGTCCTGTGCTCCAATCAGGTCCTGCATCGTTGCAATGGGCACAAATTTCCGCGCGCCGCGCCCGTTCTCCACGATGCCGCACACTCGAAAAGAATGGTTCAGAATATCCATCGTGTCGCCGATTTTCACCTGTCGTTGCCGGGCAATGAAGTCATCCACCAGAACCTCATCCGGCCCCTGGAACGCCCCGCCCTGAAGATAAGTAAAGGGCCCGCTCAAAGCCTCGAAGCTCGAGAGATCGATCCCGTCAATCACCTCCACCCCTCCGCTGGCGGCGATCTGCCAGACCACCGGGCTGACCACTTTCACGTGCGGAATGTCGCGCAGCACACCGGCGACTTTCATCGAGACCGGTGCTCCGCTGATTGCCGCAAAAAACGACGATCCCGGAGGCTGCACAATGACGTCAAAACCAATGCCCGCTGTCCGGTTCTTGTTGTCGTTCATCAGCCCGTAGCACAAGCCCACGATCAGCAGGATCAGCGTAACTTCCAGCGCTATGGCCACAACGCTGATCAGCGACCGGATCGGCCGGTGCACCAGATTGGCGACCACCATTTTGTTCATCATGATTGGTTCAAGATTGACTTGTTTTGGGAAGGGCACGGCTTCAAGCCGTGCCGCTCGCCGCAAATTTGGAGACGCGGACTTCCGCCCCGGAGCGACGCCCCTACCGCTCTCGATCCACCGCCGGTACCTTCACCGAACTCGACTGCGGCCCATCGAGATGCACCACATCCGCTCCCGCCGGCTGCTCCAGCGTGAATTGCTCATCCTTCAACGCCTTGTTGATTTCCAGCTTCAGCATGTTGAGCGTGATGTCGTATTCTTCTTGCGGCCGTTTAATCTCGATGCGCGAGGCGAAGTTCACTCCGTCGAAGTCCTTGTAGTTGGCGTAGCGCGCGTCCGTGCTCACGTTGCCTTTATCGTCGTAGATGACCTGCTGGTGCGGTTTCAGATCGGTGCGGCTGAAAATAATCTTGCGCGACAGCACGGGATCATTGTCGCCGTCCATGCGGATCACCAGCAGCACGTAATCCTCCTGCAGAATGGGATGCCCCTTGGCATCGTGCAGGATTTCGTAGCTGTTCTCCACCAGCGCCCGCTCGGGCGGCACGATCGGACGAATCAGCAGCGCGTCGTAAATATTCTGCGGACGGATATTCTCGAGAGGCTGGGAAGTGTTGGTCGACTGCACCTCATTCCGCCCCATCACGAAGCGGTTCTTGGGAGGAATCCACAATTTGAAGTCCTGCCCATTGCTCACCATGTCGAATGCGGTGGTGCGCACGATCGGCAAGAGCCCCTGCATGTGCAGCATGGCGGGCCGGCGCGCCAGCACATAGCCACGAATTTCCTTGTAGTCAGTAACCTCGCCCTTTTTGATACCCCCGGCAGAGGTGTCAATGTCCACAGTGGCCTGCAGAGACCGTATCTTCTCCGCCTGCTGGTTGACCGAGTCGATCAGATCCTGCTGCGTCGCCGTGAGAAGCGGAGCCTTGGAATAGGTGTCTTCCACGGGTCGGGTGCGGGAAAAAACTCCACAGCCAATCGCCGGCAGCATCGCGAGCAGCAAAGTCAGGGCCTGGAGAAGCGGGGCACGTCTAATCAAGATTTAAGATGACTCCTAAAGCATTTGAGTATACAGCGACGAAGAAGGATGCAAAGCATTGAATCGAAAGAAACAATCCGAAACCCCGGCCTCGGACCTGCCCCGCACAGCGTCTCAAGCCCAATCCGGCCCGCCGATCTTAACTTCTGCATTCTGACTTCTGCATTCTGACTTCTGCCTTCTGACCTCTCGGACCTGGTGACTTCTAACCCCTGGCCCTTGCATTCCCGCCCCTTACTAAAGTCAGCCCTCACGCCGCAAAACCAACGCTGCCCGTCTTCTCATCATCTAAACTGAACTCATTGTGCGCAAGTTGTTCTGGCTCATCTTCGTCGTGCTCCTAGCGGCCGCAGGCTGGTTCGCGTGGGCAATTTCCACCCCCACGGAACCCGCGGGGCAAACTTTCGTCCTGCTGCATCCGGGCTACTCTACTCGACGCATCGCCGTGGAACTCAGGTCTGCCGGTGTAATCCGCAGCGAGGAAGCCTTCATCCTCTGGCATTACGTTCACCGCCACCGCTCGCTCAAAGCCGGAGAATATCTCTTCGAAAAGCCTGCCAGCATCATCAACATCCAGAATCGTCTCCGCCGCGGCGACGTCTACTTCCACACCGTCGTCGTCCCCGAGGGATTCACCATGTTCGATATCGCCCGCGCCGTCGAAGCCGCGGGACTCGGCCCCGCCGATGACTTCCTGAAAGTCGCGCAGTCTGACACGGGCCTGATCGCCGATATCGCCCCGGGAGCACGCTCGCTTGAGGGATATCTTTTCCCCGAGACCTACGAATTTTCCCGCATGATGACCATGCACGACATGGCCGCAGCCATGGTCAAACAATTCCGCCAGGTCGCGCACCAGATGAACCTGATCTCGGCCGAGTCTGCACAGGCACGGTTGAGAGTTGTGGTGGACCGCGCGCCTCAAGCCGATGCACCCACTGAAGCTCCGAACGATGTCGAGCGCACGGTTATCATGGCCTCGATCGTCGAAAAAGAAACGGCTGTCGCCGAAGAGCGCCCGCTAGTCGCCAGCGTCTATTACAACCGTTTGAACAAAGGGATCGCGCTCGACGCCGACCCCAGCATCATCTACGCCGAACTCTTGGCTGGAACGTACCAGGGCGCCCTGCATCACGCGGACATGCAATTCCACTCCCCCTACAACACATATCGAAACGCCGGCCTGCCTCCAGGCCCCATCGGCAACCCCGGACGCAGCGCCCTCGAAGCGGCGATGCACCCCGCCCAAAGCGACTACTACTATTTCGTCGCCGACGCCCAAGGCCACCACCGCTTCGCCCGAACCATGGAAGAACACAACAAGAACGTAGTGGCATATCGAAAAGCCATGCGGGGCCACTAGCAGAATCCCGGCTTTCGGCTTCCGGAACCCCGACTCGAACCTTAGGCTACAGTTGAAGGACGCATTGACCTGATCAATCCGTTAAGCATTTGGCCAATTCGAGCAGCCTCGCGTTGAACCGCATCGCAGTCTTCTGTTGTGGAGTAACCCAATTGTTCTGCGATGGCGAGTTGCGTTTCTATCTCGAAGAGCGACCCGCGGGAATGGCACAAGAACTGTATAAGTTCCTTGTCGGACGAGCGACCCTTACCTTCGGCAATATTGCTCGGAATGGATACGGAGGCGCGCCT
>DATHQJ010000075.1:0-6789 GCA_035482825.1 Binatus sp. (SeqCode)
CAGTCTGGAGACCTGTCTCGAACTCGGCGACAACCGCGGCGTCGCCGTAGCTCTGAACGCGTTGGCCATCAACGCGCGCGATCGCGGCGAACTCGCCGATGCTTCGTTGCTGTTCGAGCGCTGTGTCGCCATCTGGAAGGACCTCGGCGATTCCGCCGACATGGCCCGCGCCCTCAGCAATCTGGCCAACGTGATGAAGTTGCGCGGCGAGTTTGCGCACGCTTTTTCGCTCTATGACGAGTGCCTGGCAATTTTCCGCAAGGTCGGAGATGGCGCAGGCGCCGCCTGGACGCTTAATTACGAGAGCGACGTGGCTCGAGAAAAAGCCGACTTCGCCGCCGCCCGGGCGTTCTGCGAACAGAGCCTGGCGGCGTTTCGGCAACTGGGTGACGGATGGGGCATCGCCAGCACGCTTTCCGATTTAGCCGGTCTCAGTTTCGATCAGGGCGACAACGTCGAGGCGCGCCGCCTCTACGTGGAAAGCATTCGGATGTTTCAGGAACTCGGACACAAGCGCGGCATCGCGCGCACCCTTGAGTGTCTGGCCGCCAGCGCGGCCGCGCAATCCCAGGCCGAGCAATCGCTGCACCTGGCTGGCGCCGCCGCGGCACTGCGCCAGCGTCTGGGCGCGCCGCTCACGCCCGCGGAAGCACACAAATTAGAGAAGGCCCTGGAATTCGCACGCCGCACTCTCGGCAGTGCCGCCGGACTAACCGCATGGATGGAAGGTTGGGCAATGCCCGTGGAGCAAGCCGTGGAAGAAGCTCTCAGTCGCAACTAAAAACTGAGCATAACTCCCCCCTGTTTCCTCCGTGTCCCCTGTGGTGAACGGTCTTGGGTCGTCGATCGTAGGGCTACGCTATTAGTGTGCAGGTCGTGGGCTTCAGCTCAATCCGCGGTTCCGGGATCGATCATCCGCCGGACCGCGGATACGCGATTCGCCGGAAAGCCTCCGCGTCTCGCATGTTCGCGAACCGTTTCCTCGTCCGGCGCCAGGTACACACAATAAATCTTATCCCCGGTGACATAGCTATGCAGCCACTTGATGGCCGGCCCCATATCCTTCAACACGCCGACGGATTTCTTGGCGACTTCCTGCCATTCCGCATCCGACAAACTACCTGCACCCGGAATTTCGCGTTCAATCACAAATTCTGGCATAAGCACCTCAACGAGCGGTCATGGTATCAGATTTTTTCCAAGATCGCTGTACCAGCGCAGGACTCGGAGAGTGCGCATGGGCGAATCGTCACAGAAAAGAGGCCAGCGCCGAAAATGGCGCTGGCCCGTGGAGGCGTTACGCTATGCGCTCAACGTTGTATGTGCGCTCCTCTCGGAGGATTGTCGCGCTTGGGCGGTTCGCTCTGCCTTTGCGGTCTCGGAGCGCTGGCCCTTGGGGTTGCCGTATACGACCGAGGGGCTGGGCGTGAAGTACTCTGCCTTGCCGGGGGTGCCGGTCGCGGCGCGCTCTGCGCATGCGACTGGTACGAGGGCCGGGCAGCTTGCCCACCATTCGGACGCGCTGGGTTTGACGGCCGCGTATTCTGCGCACGCAGTGTGTTCTCCTGTCGCGGCGGTTTCGAGGTGTGCGAACTCGGCGGCGGGGAGTACGTTCTCGTCGAATGAGTGTCGGACGGCCGGCTCGCACTCGTCCGGTTATTGTTCGTCTTATTATTCGTCGGATTGTTCGTCTTATTGTTCAGGTTATTGTTCATCGGACGATTTGCGTTCAGTGGTCTATCCGAGTTATTGCTCCGCTTGGGCGAATTCGCCGGACGATAGGCTTGGTTCGAGCCCCGCGACGAGGAGCGATTTCCGGCGGAACTATTTCCGGACGGCCGATTGGCCGCTGAGGCCGAGGATCGCGCCTGCTGGGGCGACATTGCTGGAGCATGGTAAACGCCTCCAGCAGCCCTGGCGGAAACTACACCGCTCCGAAAGTCGCCGGGGCGCGCAGTAGCCGCTATAGACGGCCGGCCATGGTTCTCCCGCGCGAACAGAGCGCGGTTCTGGCTCGCCGCGTGTTCATGTTGCAGCTGTGTCGAAACCGGGCCGCGATGCGATTCGTGGGCGTAGGCTGCCTGTTGCGCCGTGGGACGTGCGACTACTCCGCCGTGTCCGCCGTTGAACGCCACGTGCGTATTATTGTTTACGATGGCGGTCCTGTTATAGACATGGGTGATGTTTGTGACATTCACATTCGTCACCGACCGGTTGTAGAAGAATTCGCGTCCGCGCCATTCGCCGCCGGCGAAGCCTTCACCAAAGTATCCAAAGCCGTAATTAATGCCGCCGTAGAATCCGATATGCGGGCCCCAATAGCCGGCATTCCAAACATAGAGGCCATCGTTCCAACCCCAGTATCCGGGGGTCCACAGAAAGCCTACTTCAGGGGCTACGACCCAGGTGCCGGGCACCCAGTAGTAGCCGTCATCGTCGCTCCAGGCCCAGTATCCGGGTGTCCATATAAAGCCCGGGCCGGGGCAGAGGGGCTGCGCGTAAATCGGCAACGGAGGCGGACCAACTCGCACGGCAATGCCGATGCCAATTTCTGCCGTAGATGGGGAAGAGAGTGCGGCTGGAATAACCAGCAGCAGGAGTCCGAACGTCAGGAACCGCAAGACACGTTGTAACTTCATTTTGTTTACCTCGCGCCCTTTTGGGCTTGCCTGGGAGGGCAGCACCAGAAGGCTTATTTGCTTCCAAATCTGGCGCAGATTGAATCCGCCAGCAGTTTGTCCTGACGAAGGGGCTGCTTATGTAAACACGGAAGATTGGAGCATGTTGCTGCGGAAGAGGTTGTTTGGAATCAGAAACTTCCGCCTACAGGCATCGCCCAGAGGCCAAGCCGACATGGCGTGGGTCCAGTTTCTGAACACGACATTAGTCCTTGAACAGCGGTTGAATCTCTATGGGGGTAAAGGCTATCGCCTTGATTTCGCGAGTCGGCGAACCGCAGTAGACCGAGCGGTCGGTGACTGCTTGCAGTCTCGCTGCACGGTTGGATAAGATGCCAGACCGTGCTCGGGAGAATTCGATGGCAAAACCTTTCATCTCAAGCTGCTGTCTCCTCCTCAGTTTTCTGCTTGGTCTCGGTGCGACTATGTCGGCGCAGACGGCGCAGTGGGAACAGCTTCCGCCGACACCCGAACTACCCAAGCCGGACCGGAGCGGAATAGCCGCGGTGAATGGAATTCGAATCTGGTACGCTGTTTTTGGTCAAGGCGAGCCCGTTGTATTTATCCACGGCGCAATGGGAAGTTCAAATTATTGGGGACTCCAAGTCCCTGCGGTGGCACGTCATTATCAGGTGATCGTGCTCGATAGTCGCGGCCAGGGCCGTAGCACTTGGATTAGTGAACCGCCACTGAGTTTTCAATTGATGGCATCCGATGTGTTGGCCGTTATGGATGAGCTGCACATCCCCAAGGCTGCGCTAGTGGGTTGGAGTGACGGCGGAATTATTGGGATTGACATTGCGATTCATCATCCAGAACGCCTCACGAAATTGTTCGCGTTTGGCGCCAACTCGGACCCTTCCGCCATCAAGGACGACATCCGACAGCAGCCGGCCTTTTCGGAATACGTCCGCCGAACCAAAGATGAATACAAAAAGCTCTCACCCGCGCCCAATCAGCTTAAAGGGTTCTCTGAACAATTAGGCCGGATGGAGGACACCGAGCCCCATTTCACAGATGACCAGTTACGCAGCATCAAGGTGCCGACCTGGATTGTGGACGGTGACCGCGACGAAGGCATCAAGCGCGAGGACACCGATCACATGGCCGCGCTGATTCCCGGTGCAGGCGAACTGATTCTGCCAAATGTGAGTCATTTCGCGCTACTGCAAGACCCGGAGCAATTCAATGAAGCATTGCTCCACTTTCTTTCTCGGCCTTAAACGCGGCGTGGCACGGCAAGTTGAAGTGACATCGCGGTTACACAGTGCGCGTGGTTATGGGGTGAGCGTTTCCAGCCAGACTGACACGGCCGCCCTGATCGTTCTCCATCACTTCGGGTCGGGTTGGAACACACAAGCCTTGGCTTCGTCGGTTTTGTCGCGCAGCGCGAGAATGCACCAGTTCGCCCAGTCCACGGTGTCTTGTTGGTCGTTGATGGCCTCGTTCAATTTCGCCTTTGGAGCCCCGTCTGTATTTTGCAGGGCAAGCACCAGCACGCGAATGGTCGCCCGGGTTGCCAGCCGCATCCTTTCGTAGTGGACGATGGTTGCGGTTCGCTGCTCCGGCTTCACCTCAGGGTCCTTCGCCGGGGCACTGAGGATGATCATCTGCCCGTAGGCGCAGGCCAACGAGAGCAGGAAACCGGCGACAACACAGCGTGCGATTTTCATACTTGCTCAACTCCCTCACGCGGGGGCAGCCAACCTCATGACGACGGTATTTCGGCGTAGCAATGTATCAGCTCGCGGATACTGTCTGGATTCTAAGCTCGATACACCTGAAAGCAACGTAACCGCCGGGTAGTTACGGTCGTGCCATTGACACCGGAGGGGGGTTGAGAGCTACAGCCTGATGGCGTTAACGGGTCTGATCTTGCCCTACCTAAACGGTTGAAAAGCAGGTCCTCACCACGCTTCATATCGCCGGAGCCATTTGCCGGTGCAGATTACGCTGGTCGTACTTGTGAGTCAGTTCCTCGGAAAATCACTTATCCACCTTGCAACCGTTTATTCGGTTCGAAGACATCGGAATGCTGTTCAACTCGGTGTCGCTGCATTCAGCAGTGTCGACGCAACGGCTGAGACCTCCAGCGCGACGAAGACGCTTGCCTCTTTATCGCCAAAGCTAATCTCAGTCGTACCGCTTCCGTAATCGCTAACGTGGTTGACGCGGTCCGGGTTGACGAATGTTTCTCTGCCGTTGATGTCCTCGAACCTAACCAGCTTCATGTGAGCCTCCTCCGTTGTACGTGCGCGTACCCTCCACTCTGTCCTTCTTGTCGTGCTCCAGATCGTGCAGATGCGGCTGATTTGGAGATTAAGACTTCACGAACTCAGGACATAAATTCCCATCCCAACGAACACCAGTGGTACAGCCCAGTGACCCCACTGATCTACCGAACGCAGAATAAGTGAGTGGCTTCCCAGCCATCGGCCAACGAAACACCACCACGCAACCAGCACGGCATACGTAATCAGGATCAGCCACAGGTGCGACCGCCCGATGACGAAGAACGGCAGGTATACGCTGATGTTGTCGGCCCCGTTCGACAACGTCACCAAAGCGATGGACGCGACGCTCTCCGTGCTCGCGAGTGGCTGCTCTGCACCGGTTCGGCGTGCTTGCAACAGGTGCTTGATGCCTATGGCGAGCGGCACCACTCCGAGTAAACGAATCCACCGATGCGGTACCGCCAGCGCGCCCCAGACGCCGATTAGAGTGATGCCAACGATGGCCGCAAAGCCAGCATATTGACCTGCCACGATGCGCCGCGTTGGAATTCGACGGGCAAAGAAGAAAGTCAGGAGAAACGCATCATCGATATTCGTGACGGCGAAAGTCGTTATGCTCGCAATCAGCATCGCCAGAGATTGATTCACAAAAACTCTATCTTTCCGTACCGTGAGCTGGGGGAGCAGTATGAAGTTCTTCAAAAACGGCTCTCCGCCGAATCGTTTTCTACCAGTGTGCTCAGCGGTCACGAGCGTTGCTAACCGCCTCCAGGAACCTGCGCGCAAGTTCGGCAATGCGGTCGGGCTGCCGCCGCCGGATGGCCTCTCTCGGAATCAACTCTCCGCCAACGCCCAGTGCTACGGCGCCAGCGGCAATGAAGCTGAATGCGGTTCTTTGATTCACGCCTCCCGCGGCGATCATGGGAACGTTAGGAAACATCGCTTTGAGATCCTGGATGTAGCTGTATCCCCCGATGTGTCCGCAGGGTACAACTTTGACAAAATCCGGACCCAGTTTCCACGCTGCAATGACGCCGGTCGGCGTGAGCGTTCCGGGAATCACGACGACGTTCTGCTGCACCGCGAACGTAACGGTCTCTGGATCCAGGCCGTCGCTGGAAAGAAACTTTGCGCCCGCATCCAGGCAGCGGCGCGCGGTTTCGACATCGTGGACGCTTCCGGCGCCGACAATCACTTCGGGGGCATGCTGCACTACCTGAGAGATCACTTTGATGGCTTCGGGTACTGTCAGCGTAACTTCGATGATGGGTATTCCGCCGCGGGCGATCGCCGCTGCAGCGAAAAGCGCGTCCTCAGTCGTCGACACGCGGATGGAAGGAATGATTCCGAGTTCTTCGATCCGGTTCCGTACGTCTTGCTTGTTCAAACGATCCGGCTCCTTTGCCGCAGAATCAGGGCAGAGCCCTCGTGCCCACCGCCTGCCGCAACTGCTCCAGAGCGAGCAAGTATGAAGCCAGCGCTTGACGGTAGGCAAGCTGAGTGGCGCGATAGTTGCGTTCGGCGTCGAGAAAGTCGAGCAGGCTCACTGCACCACGCTGGTAGGCGTACTCGGCGATGTCGCGATCTTTTTGCGCAACTTCTAGATAGCCCGAGCGATAGAGTTGCACGATCCGGTCGCTCACGCGCAATCCTTCATAGGCGTCGCGCACATCGGTCAGGGCCTGGCCATTGGTGGCTTTCTCCTGCTCCTGCGCTTGCGTGATGGCAAAACGGGTGCGCGCGATTTCTCCCTGATTGCGATTGAAGATCGCGAGTGGGATGCTTCCGTAGAAGCTGGCAGCGTTGATCCCGTTGACGTGGGAATAGTTGCCCTGCACGGTGACGTCCTGTTTGCCAATCGCCTTCTGCAGTTCGTA
>DATHQJ010000076.1:0-22508 GCA_035482825.1 Binatus sp. (SeqCode)
CGAAGTCGCCATGCTCATGCTGAAGACTTGAGGGGGCGCAACCGTCCGATCAATCCACCTGACAGCGGAGCTTGCAAAGTGAGGGTTCACTGAATATAAGAAGTAGGGGCGAATTCTAGCACGAGCCGAACGGGCCAGGTAGCGACCTCTTGTTCCCTTCACGACGTTTATTTTTGAAGTCTTTCAGCCGCTCCGCGCTGGTCTTGTCCCTCGAAGGCATCCTGGGAATGGCTTGTCCCCGCTGGTTGCGGGCTTCCGTGGCTTCGCGCCAAAAAGCGAGTCAGAAAGATGCCGCACCGCCGCCGACCTCTTCTTCCGATCTCGGCGTCAGCTTCGTCGCGCTCGCGCGCGAATCCGGCTTGAACGTCAAAACCTTCTTCGGGGGAGAACACAAGAACAAGTATCTGCTCGAAACCACGGGTTGCGGGATTGCGTTTTACGATTACGACAACGACGGCTGGCTCGACATTTTCGTCGTGAACGGCTGGCGTCTGGAAGGGTTCCCCGCGGGCAGCGAGCCTACCTCGCATCTTTTTCGTAACAATCGCGACGGCACCTTTACCGACGTAACCGCGAAAGCCGGGCTCGCGCACTCTGGCTGGGGACAAGGCGTTTGCGTCGGAGACTACGACAACGACGGCTGGGACGATCTCTTTGTCACCTACTACGGCAAGAACGTCCTCTATCACAACAACGGCGACGGAACCTTCACCGACGTGAGCCAGAAAGCAGGCGTGGCCGGCAAAGGCACCCGCTGGAACACCGGTTGCGCCTTCGTGGATTACGATCGCGACGGCCGCCTCGATCTTTTCGTCGCCAATTACATCGACATGGATCTCGCCACCGCGCCTGTTCCCGAATCCGGCCCCTGTCTCTACAAAGGCGTGATGGTCGCCTGCGGCCCACCCGGCCTTCAAGGCGGAAGGAACATCCTCTACCACAATAGCGGCGATGGCACTTTCACCGATGTCTCCGAGGCCGCGGGCATATTCCGCACCAACAGCACCTACGGTCTCGGCGTCCTCACTGCCGACTTCGATAACGACGGCTGGCCCGATATCTACGTGGCCAATGATTCCACCGCCAGTGCTCTCTATCACAACAAGAAGAACGGAACCTTCGAAGACATCGCGATCGAGTCCGGCTGCGCCCTCAGCCCAGACGGCAAACCACAAGCCGGCATGGGCGTCTCCGCCGCCGACTATGACCTGGACGGCAACCTGGACCTGGTCAAAACCAACTTCGCCGGTGATACTCCTTCGCTCTACCACAATCTGGGTGGCGGCGCCTTTGAGGACGCCACTTTCACCGCCGGTCTGGGAGCACACACTCAGTTTCTGGGCTGGGGCTGCGGCTTCTTCGACTTCGACAATGACGGCTGGCCGGACATTCTGATCTGCAACGGCCACGTGTATCCCGAGGTCGAACAACTGAAGACCGAGGCCGGTTACCCCCAGCGCAAATTGCTCTACCGCAACTTGCGCAATGGTCATTTCGATGATGTTTCTCTGCAGGCCGGTCCGGGCATTTCCGATCCGGTGGCCGCGCGCGGTTGCGCCTTCGGCGACTTCGACAACGATGGCAACGTCGACGTTGTCGTCAACACCGTCAACGACTATCCCCAGCTCTTACACTGCAGTTCCAGGCTCGGCAACAATTGGATCAAGATTCGCACCATTGGCACTAAGTCGAACCGCAGCGGCATCGGTGCGCGCCTCACCTGTGTAACCCATGTTCCCGGAGAAACCAAGCCCCATCAGCAGATCGATGAAGTGCGTAGCGGCGGCAGTTACATTTCGCAGAACGACTTGCGCATTCACTTCGGCTTGGGAAAAGCGGAGAAAGTCGACACGCTGGAAATCCGCTGGCCCAGCGGCCACATCGACACGCTCAAGGACGTGAAGGCGAATCAGTTGGTCTACGTGAAGGAAGGCGAAGGCATTCTCCGCACCATGCAGTTTCCGGCAAGCCCAAAGTCCGCGAAACCGAAATGATGTGCCAGGCGATTCATTGCGGTCCCCGCTTCTTCGCCTCCGCTGGCACCGCAGTGCCTGATCCTTCCTTCACGGTGTGAATAGCTTCCGTCGCCAGGTCCGCGAAACGCTCTACCAGTCCGCTCGGCCAGTGGACTTCGACCCACTCCACCTTGGCCACCGCTCCCAGCCCGAAGTGCAACCTCATATCACTATTCGAAATGTAGCTGGAGCCGCTGCGCACCTCATCCACCAGTATTCGCGACCCGGCTTTTACCAGAATCCGCGCTCCAATTCCGTCACGATTCGACTTCGTCCCTACCGTGCGAATTGCGATCCAATGATTCGGCGTCCGGATCTGATTCACCAGCAGGCTGGGCATAGCATTCATGTTGCTTACCACCACGGACATCTGGCCGTCGTTCCACAGGTCCCCCACCGCGAGCCCGCGCGAGGAAGCCGAAGTCGTAATGCCCGTCCCGGCGGACGCAGAAATATCGCTGAACGTCCCATCACCATTGTTGTGGTAAAGAATGCGAGGCTCTTTAAAGCTGCTGCCCAAGTGGTGGGCATCGACTTCCGGATACACGTGCCCGTTCGCCAGAATCAAGTCGGGCCAGCCATCGTTGTCGAAATCGAAGAACATGGTTCCCCAGCCCAGGTATTGCGTATACAAGCCCAGCCCTGCCGCCGAGGTCGAATCCGTGAAGGTCCCGTCGCCGTGGTTGCGGTACAACGTGGACGTATCATCCGAGAAGTTTGTTTTGAAGATATCCAGATGGCCGTCTCCGTTGTAGTCAGCAATCGTCGATCCCATGCCGGCCTGCTCGCGGCCGTCTTCGTTGAACGCCGCGTCCGCTGTCACCGCAACGTCGGTGAACGTGCCGTCGTGGTTATTGCGATAGAGAATGCTGGGCGTGCTGTCACAGGCGATGAAAATGTCGGGCCAGCCATCTTCGTCGAAATCCAGCGTGGAAACGCTGAATGCATAATGTCCGTCGGTGCGGTCGATATGCGCCTTGGTGGTTACATCCTCAAACGTGCCGTCGCCCTTGTTGTGATAGAGAATATTCTTCGCGCCCGGCAAACCGCTGGGGCCGCACATTACGGACACTCCCTTCCACATGCAGGTGGGCCGCTCTCCCGGCGCAGGAGCCGCCGCGAGATCAAAGTCCACATAGTTGGCTACGACTAAGTCCAGGCGTCCGTCGCGATCATAGTCGACGAACGCGCAACCCGTGCCCCAGGCTTTGCCCGAGCCGGCGACTCCAGCTTTCTCCGACACTTCAGTGAACCTGCCGCCCTGATTGTGATAGAGCCGGTTCTTGCCGTAGTAGGTGATGTACAGATCTTCCCAACCATCGTTGTCGTAGTCTCCGACACAGACTCCCTGTCCCCAGCCGGTTGCGCCGAGGCCAGCCATCGCGGTGACGTCGCTGAAAGTTCCGTCATGATTGTTACGATAGAGATGATTGCTGGGTGCGGGTCCGTCAGGAAGTGCTCCAAGCCTGGTTCCGTTCACCAGAAAAATGTCAGGCCACCCGTCGTTGTCGTAGTCGAAGATCGCGACGCCAGTACCTGTGGTCTCGATGATGTATTTCTTGGTGTCGACGCCGCCGAAGATTTCCTGCATCGTAAGGCCAGCTTTTGCGGCCACATCCGTAAAATTGGCGATCGGCTTGGCTGGCGCGGAAGTCTTGGCCTGTTGGCCCAGGCCGGAGACAATGAATGCCGCCAGAGTTGCCAGGCAAGCAAACTGAGGGGAACCCAAGTGCAGACCGCACGGAATCTTCAATCGCATGGCTTAGTTTTGCATGGCTTAGTTTTGAATGTTAGGACCGTGGCGGATATTGGTCAATGCAGCCCGCGCGGATTTCTGCTGGTTGTCCCATCCAACCATCGGCCACAGAACAAGTAGCGAGTCCCAGCCTGCGGTGCGATAAGAGAGCTCTCAACGTCTGCGCCACGCGCTGACATTGCAACTTGCGCTATCCTAAAAACGACAGCGCGAGAAATAAATACGCCGCCGGAAGCACTGCCGCTGAATCGGTGGTGTTATCCGATTTCCGAGCAAGAGCGAAACTTTCCTCAACCATGATGCCTCCCTCTCCGTTTTCGACCAGTCTGATCGCTCTTGCAGTTATCTGCAGCATGGCTGCAGGAGCGCAGCAGAAGCCCGCGAACGGCGATACGGCAGGAGCGTATCAAACTGGCCTTGCCGCCATGCAGCGCGGAGACTTGCAGGCGGCTCGTTCTGCTTTTGAGAAAGCGGTCCGACTCGATCCGCACGGCGCCGACGCCCAGAACATGCTCGGCCAGGTCCTTCTGGAGCAAGGAGCACTCGACGAGGCGATCACCCATTTTCAGATTCTGGTGCGTCTTCGCCCCAAGCTGGCCATCGCTCACGCCTATCTGGCTCAGGCTCTGCAAGCCAAGGGCCTGTTGGACGGAGCAGTAGTTGAGTTCCGCGCGGCGGTGGATCTCGCACCGAAGCAATGGCAGGCGCACCAAGCCCTCGGCCGGGCGCTCAGTTTGCAGCATAAGGCGGGCGAGGCGACCGGTGAATTTGAGGAGGCCACACGACTGGCCCCCGGGCAGGCCGAGCTGCACGACGAACTCGGCTCGCTCTGGGCCCAGCAATCGCGGTTGGCAGAAGCGGAGAAGGAGTTCCGGAGCGCCCTGACGATAAACCCGGAGTACGAGCCGGCTTACCTTCATCTGGGCGTCACTCTTTCCAGCGAAGGCGAACCAGGAAAAGCGCAAGCAGAGCTGGACCACGCGGTCAAGCTCGACCCTGATGATGCGACGGCCTGGTACTACCTCGGCAGAACCTTCGAAGCCCAAGCCAATCCCGACGAGGCGCTGCGCTGCTACGAGCGCGCGGTCGGGCTAAAGCCGGATTTTGTGTCGGCGCAAACCAGCTTCGGCCTCTTGCTGCAGCGCCGCGGTGATCCCGAGCGCGCGGTCGCCGCTTTCTCCAAGGTGGTCGAGCTGGCACCTGGGGATCCAGAGGCTCACAACAACCTTGCGCTGGCTCTGTTGCAGCGCGGGCAGGCCGACGCTGCCATCCTGGAATTCGGACAGGCCATAAAGCTTCGCCCCGGCGATGCCGCCTTCCAGGGAAACTTGGGAACGGCGTACCTGCAGAAGACGGATTTCGCTGCCGCCCTGGCGCAGTTCCGTGCAGCCTTGAAGCTCGATCCGGAAGCAGCCAGCTTGCATCATGACCTCGCTCTGGCGCTGAAACTTTCAGACGACCTGCCCGCTGCGATTGCCGAATGGAAGGAGGCGATTCGTCTCGATCCGAAGCTGGCGGATGCTTACTACAGCCTGGGGGTCACGCTTTGGCAGTCGGGAGATTTTCCCAGCGCGGCGGAACAGTTGCGGCAAGCGGTGCAGATTCGTCCGGACTACGCTGAGGCCTACTACACGCTTGGCACGGTCTTGAAGCAGATGAATCAACTGCCAGAAGCGGCTGTCGCCTTGCGCGAAGCAATTCAACTCGAGCCTGATTTCGCTGGCGCTCACATCACGCTGGCAGCGGTTCTGCGCCAATTGGGCGACTCCGCCGGAGCTGCGGCCGAAAGCCAAGCCGGCGCCGAGAAGACCAGGGCGAAAACCGATCTCCAGGCCGCTATGTTCTCCGCCAACTCCGGTCGCCGGTTGCGTGACGCCGGAGATCTCGATGGAGCCATCTCGCAGTTCCGCGCCGCGATTCGCGTCATGCCGTCCTACGCCCTCGCGCATTACGAGCTAGGGTTGGCACTGAGCCAGAAAGGTCTAAAAGAGGAAGCAGGCGAGGAGTACCGGAAAGCCGTCCAACTGGACCCTCATCTCGACGCTCCCGTCACCTCTGGGCATTAGTGAGGACCCTAGACGCGCCGGCTCAGAGCGCGAGCCCGGACAAGGTGCCCGGGAAAACATCCTAGTTGCTCCGTTTGCGCACGGCCACAATGTCGCTGCTCACTGGAACGCCTTGCCTCACTGTCACCTGCAGCAGAGCTTCAAACGGTTTGAGATCGCTCGCCTTGGAGACTCCCAGCCGCCGCAACAGTGCGGCGAGGGAGTCGGGGCGACTCACATATTCTGCTGCCGCCTGGGTTCCCATCGTCGTGGTCCCTGCCAGGATCAGCACGGAGCGCTCCGGATCCAGTCCAGGCGCCAGGCTGATGACGGCATAATCCTCCGTTACCGGGTGATGGGGCATACTGGCCAATGCGATCGTGGGCTCCCCCGGTTGAGGGTGCACATTAATGACGGCCAAGTCTCCCTTGCGCGGGCCGGAATCGAGCACCCGGAACACGAACTCCCTCGTGCTGGGGATCTCAAGCAAGGTGAGGTTTTCTGCTGGAGACCCCACGAAGATCAGATCGTTGTTCTTGGCATCATCGAGGGAGAACAGGGTGCCGCGTTTCACCCGCAACTGGCGATTCAACATCACGAAGACACGGTCGAGTTCATGCACCGCCAGCACTTCGCCCACACCCGTGTAATGATCGAGAATCGGGGCATGCGCGTCGGTGGTGGCGTTGAAATAGCGCATGCCAGTTTCCGGACGGCCTACGAACGCTCCGTTGCTGAAGATCACCCACGGTTGCTGTGGGCCGGTGATGAAGCTGTTCCAGAACACCTGGTAGACGGCCGGAACGGATTCCTTTGCGCCGGACTGGGTCCGGCTACGACCCGCCAGCAACATGACGGTCGTGACCAAGGTAGCCGCCAGCAAAACCGAGAGTGCTATAACCGCGATTGCCCAGCCACGGTTCGACGGCCGCACGGCGGTTCTTCGATCGCCTCCGTTGCTTCTCGGAGTGGCCTCACTCAGCCTGGTCGACGGGGTGCGCACCTGGAACGTGAGTGCGTAAGATCCCTTCGGCAACTCGACCAACACAGGGTCGTCCGGGCCCTCGTGCGAGTAATACTCTTCCAATTTCACGCGCAGACGTCCCGCCTGCACTCGCACCGTAGAATCGCTTTGCGGGTCGAAACCGCCAGATCGGCTCAGCACCTCCGTGGCGATCTGGTACTCCTTGAGGGCTATTCCGGGATGCTCGATAGCGTGGGTCGCCAGATATTGCAGGAGCTTGCAGAGCGATTCCGAGCTCCGCAGGCTATGACTATTAATAAGCTTATCTATTTGCTGGAAGCATTGCTCCCGCCCGGCGGCGTAGCTGCGTGTCAAAGCCATGTGACAGAGGGGTAACCGGCTTCTTTATCTTACTGCAACAGAAACACTTTACACCCAGTAACGGTATGAAACCTAGTGAAACTTAATCCCATAGTGCTTTTGTACTACGACTTGCATGCTTCCCGTGCAAGCATCTCCCTGCAAGTCTGGGGGCAATCGAATCTTGGGTGGTCCAACGATTTTCTAGCGAGCGCGATTCTTAGGAGGACTTCCATGAAGAAGTCAGTTCTGGCGGCTGTGGCGGCACTCGCACTTCTCTGTAGCTTCTGTGTGCCCGGAGCATACGGTCAAGCAGTTTTCGGCAGCATTCTGGGTACCGTCACCGACCCTTCGGGCGCAGCCGTTGCTAACGCCAAAATAACGGTCTTGGACCAAGCCAAGGGTACGACTGAACAGACCACCACCAACAGCAGCGGCAACTATTCCGTGACCCACTTAATCCCCGACGTCTACACGGTTCGGATGGAAGGGGCCGGTTTTAAGGCCTTGGAGATTAAGGACATCACGGTATTGGTTGACAACGGCTCCAAGGTCGACGGCCAATTCCAAGTCGGCTCCACCAGCGAACAGGTGGAAGTAACTGCGGAAACTCCACAGCTCAAGACCGACAGGGCTGATGTCGCTATCGAATTCGACTCGAGAATGGTGGAGAACCTGCCTAATCTGAATCGAAACTTCACGAACCTGGAGCTGTCTTCGCCTGGTACCCAGAAGCTCGCATGGGGGCACGCCGCGACCGAGAATCCGCAAGGCAGCCAGCAAATTTTTGTTCAGGGCCAGCACTTCAGCGGAACTGCGTACGAGTTGGATGGCACCGACAATCAAGATCCGATTCTCGGTATCATTGTTGTCAACCCGAATTTGGACGCCGTAACCGAAACCAAGTTTTCGGTCCAGGGCTATGACGCAGAATTTGGCAAGGCCGTTGCGGGCATCATAACGGCACAGACCAAATCGGGCAGCAACGACATTCACGGCAGCGGATTCTTCTTCGATCGGGGTAGTTCATTCCAGGCGCGCGATCCTTTCACCCAACCGGGGTCCATCCCCAACGCCAGCTGGAAGCAGTACGGCGGCGCCGTTGGCGGTCCCATCATCAAGAATAAGTTGTTCTTCTTTGGCGATTTCCAGGCGACTCGCCAAACCAACGGAATCACGAACCAAATGACGATTCCCACGGCGAGGGCGCAGAGCACATGCAATCCTCTCACCAATGCAACGAGTGCCACTCCTGGCTTTTGCGATCTCAGCGAGTACCTGACCGCCGGAGTTGGAGGAGGCGGGCAAGCCTATGACCCAGCTAGCGGCACGAACGTTGGAGAAGGCGGTGCTCGCGCGATATTCGGACCAGGTGGCGCATGCACCGGCAACTGTATCCCGATTGCCAGGCTTGAGGATGGGACCGGAGCGCCAACGCCCGCGGCCAAGATTTTGGCCTTGTTCCCAGCGCCCCTGACCACCGGTGTTTTTAACAACTTCCTGGGGTCGGGATCCGGTCCGTTTAGTCAGAACAGCTTCGATACCCGCATCGACGACACACTCAGTCCATCCCTGAACTTGTTCGGGCGGTTCAGCCTTGACTACTTCAAACTGTCGGGGACGGGAACCTTGGGCGCCCTCGGCGGGCCAGGTTCCGGCTTGCTGGGACTGGCAGGCAGTTCGATTACGCATAACTACAGCTTGGCGACGGGTTTCACCAAGACCCTCAATCCCACCATGATTACCGACTTCAGGTTTGGCTGGCTTAAGTACAATCCCCAGACCATGAAGCCGGACGGCGGCACTCCTATGACCGCTTTCGGAATTCCTAACGCGAACACGAGCGACCCGAGGACAGCAGGGTTGGGTGCATTCCAGCTGGGTTCAGATCCTTCTACCGGGAACGGTGGCGCTCCGAACAATGGTAACGGTTCCGTTATTTCAAGCTTCGGCGATGGGCTGGGTGTGGCTCGCTGCAATTGTCCTCTGACGGAAAGGGAAGATCAATTCCAGTTCGTCAACAACTGGACCAAGACCCAAGGCAACCACATCTTTAAGTTTGGGGCGGACATACGCTACGCCAGAAATTTACGTATTCCCAGCGACAATAACCGCACCGGCGAATACAACTTTAGTCCTGAGGCGACTTCGAACCAAGGGGTTGGAGGCTTGGATCTCGCCACCTTCCTCCTCGGCGATGTGACGTCGCTGGCCCGCTATGTCACAAATCCGGCGCTGACCAACCCCAACAACGCCGCCGAACGGCAGAAGCGCTTTTTCTTTTACGGCCAGGACAGCTATCGTCTCACCACCAAGTTAACCTTGAGTTATGGCTTGCGCTGGGAGATTTATTTCCCTGAGTCAGTGCTGGCCAAAGACTACGGTGGTTTCGCGAACATCGTCGACAATGGCGGCACCGGCGTCATTCGCGTGGCCGGCGAAGGCGGCTACGGCTTGAACGGAAATGTGCAGAATACGCTCCACGCGTTCGCCCCGCGCTTCGGGATTTCCTACCAGGTAACTCCGAAGACGGTGGTGCGCATGGGGTACGGGCGTAGCTATGACATGGGCGTTTTTGGATCGAACTTCGGGCACACCGTAACTCAGAACCTTCCCGTGCTGATCAAGCAGAACATCGATGCGTCCGCTGTGATCGCCGGTGCCAACCCGAATTTCATTCCGCTCTTCAATTTAGCGGCGGGTCCCACTGCGCCTGTCTTTCCTGCGGTTCCAGCCAACGGGCAGATTACTTTCGCCAGCCTGAATGGCCAGGACTCGGGTGTGCACATCCGTCCCATCAAACAGGTACTCCCAACGCTCGACGCGTGGAACCTTACGGTGCAGCGTCAGGTGACCAACACAATCTCGGCGGAAGTCGCATACGTGGGCAACAAGGGGTCCCACGGGTTCTCGGGGGACGGCCCGAATTATGACATTAACCCGGTTTCCATGTTTGGTTTCCACGCGATTGATCCGGCCACTGGGGTGGACTATACCGCTAGCGCGCGTAGGCCCCTGTGCCGCGAGAATTCAGCTGGCGTTTGTACGGGCATCCCCGACGACCTAGGGAACTACTACGGCAACGATGCCAGCAGCAACTACAATTCGTTTTATGTGAAAGTGGATAAGCGCTTCAGTCGCGGCCTGCAGTTTATTTCCCATTACACTTACGCGATAGCAAACGCTTACAACAGCAACTATTACGCCATCAGTCACCCCGTTTCGTATGGGCCGAACGATTTCGTGCGCCATCAGGTATGGGTCTTCACTCCGATTTACCAGTTGCCGTTCGGCAAGGGTAAACAGTTCCTTGGCAATGCCAGCCGCGCTCTGGACTACGTGGTCGGTGGGTGGCAGCTCTCCAACAACACCAATTGGAGCAGCGGTCTGCCCTGGACGCCCAGCTTTAATGAATGCGGCCCCGAACAAGACGTCGGCATATGCCGGCCGAATAAAGGGTCTGGATCCTTCCACATGGGCGTAGGGCCGCTTCTTCACCCGGCGAACGGAAATCCCGTTCGACAATACTTCACTCCGCTCACGGCTCTGGGCGGACCGTTTACGGATCCCGGTGTTGGGAACCTCGGCAACATCGGCTACAACTCGTTCCGTGGACCGAGCGGGTTCTATTCGGATATGTCGATAACCAAGGATATCCCCATCACCGAGCGCGTCAGGGGCCAGTTCCGGATGGACGCGTTTAACGTGTTTAACCACCCGGTATTCGCCTTCAGCGGAAATAATGGCGCCAACCCCTGCATCGACTGCCAAGGTGGCACCAACGGTCAGATTACCGACTTGGAGGCTGGAGCCACCATGCGAGGCCTGCAGTTCGCGCTGCGGGTGAACTTCTAGGTCGCCGGAGTAAGCCTGTGAGAGGGAGCCTTTCGAGGCTCCCTCTTAATTTTTCCCGCGAACCACGCCGCCCCGCATGCGCGAGGCAGCCGAGGCACTCGAGTCTCGAGGTTGCGCCTCTCGCTGTCGCTCTCGATGTTGCGCCCAGTCTCGTTGTACTCTAGTCTCGCTATGCTTCTCGCCAGCAGTTTTCGGAGGTTGCCGTTCTTATTCTTATGCTGCCTGGGGTTCCTGGGCTGTGTGATCTCCGTGAGCTCGTCTGCAGCTCAGCAGCCGGCAATAGACGCGCCCGGCGCACAAACGACTCCATCGCTCTCCACCCATTCCGATTTTTCCCGCGCCCGCGGCCTGATGCAGCAGGGCAAGGTTGACGAGGCCATCGCCGAACTGCAGGCTCTCGCCGCCAGCAATCCCGGCATGAAAGGGCTCGACCTGGAAATCGGCACCGCCTACTACAAGAAAGGCGACTACGTAAAAGCCATCCCGCGTCTGAAGTCGGCAGTCGCTTCCGATCCCGATAACAACGAGGCCGCGCAGTTGCTGGGCCTTTCTTATTACTTGAATGGTTATCCCGCGCAGGCGATTCCGCTGCTCGAAAAAGTGCAGGCCTGGTTTCCCCGTGCCAATGTCGACGCTGCCTATATCCTCGGCATCTGCTATATCCAAACCAAGGATTATCCCCAGGCACGCCGCGCATTCGCCAAGATGTTCGACGTGCCGCCCGACTCGGCCGCCAGTTATCTGTTCACGGCTCGCATGCTCTTTCGCCAGGAGTTCGATCCCATCGCGGAAGAATACGGGCAGAAGGCCGTAGCGCTCGACCCCAAGCTTCCGCTGGCTCACTTCCTGCTCGGCGAGTTGTTTATCTACAAATCGCGGGTTCCAGAAGCCATCGCGGAGTTTCAGAAAGAACTGGCGATCAATCCCGGCCACGCCGCCACTTACTACAAGCTGGCCGACGCCTATTCCCGCATCCAAAAATTCGAAGACGCGGAAAGACTGCTGCAGCGCTCCATCTGGCTCGATGCCACTTCCACCGGCCCCTATATCCTGCTGGGGAAGGTTCTGGAAAAGAAAGGTGAGTTCGAGTTGGCCGTCCGCGCCTTGCAGAGGGCGGCGACTATGGACCCGAATAATCCCATGACTCATCATCTGCTGGGTCAGGCCTATCGCGACATGGGGAAGAAAGAGGAAGCCGAAATTGAGTTGAAGTTAGCGGAGCAATTGCAAACCAAACAGGATGCCCCTACTGAAATGCGCCCCTGAACTCCCTAAGAAACTTCCTTATTTCGCTACCGCTGGTGGCGGTTGGGCCTGCTCTCTCCCCAGACGTTCCGCCATGTCCTTGGGCAGGCCGTGCAGCAATTCGAGGAATGCCGCATTCGTCCAACCGAAGCCCACCACGTTCATCTGGTAACCCATTTCCACGTGCGCCTCAGAAGATCGGGTGACTACGTTGTACTTTTCGCGGATGTTCCCATCCCGCCGGAAATTCTCCGCCACCATCGACAGAAACTCATACGAGATGCGATCGGCATCGGCATCGAAACCATAACGCCGCAGTCCTTCGATGGCAAGCATTTCAACGTTTCCCCATCCGTACGGCAGGTCCCATTGCGCACCCGTGTCTTCGGTGCTCATCGCCAGGCCCCCAGCCTTCTCCAGCGCAGAAAGGTTCTTCACCACAGCCTTCGCCTGTTCGGGCGTGGCCAGCCCCGCCCACAGCGGATAGAAAGTCGTTGCGTAGCGATAGGACGATTGCTGCCCGGTCTGAAAGTTGAAATCGAAAAAGAATCCCGACTTCTCATCCCAGAGATAGCGCGCGATCAGGTTCTTCCTCTGTTCGGCACGCTTGCCCCACTTTTCGGCGGCGGCCGTATGCCCCAACCGGCGGCTGATCTGCTCCAGGTCTTTCTCGGTTTTGTAAAGCAAACTGTTCAGGCACACCGGCGCATAGTGGTGAGTTGCAGCCCCGAACGGCCCAAAACGAAAACTAACGTCGAATCCTGATTCCCGCATGGACCGGTCGCCCTTGTAGTAGTCGGAACTCAGCTTGAACTCCCGCCGCTTTTCGCACTCCGCACGCGCCATCGTCGAGGAAACGTCGCACACCTGCTGCGTATAGGAAGCGCCCGCAACCGGCTGCTCCACTCCCGGCAGATTCTCCAGAATGTAATTGTCCGCTTGGGCGGGATGAAAGAAGAAATACGTAGCGACCTTGCGGTAAAAGCCGGTTTCGTCCTGCACAGCTTCGGCGGGCGGGCCCTCCCCGAAATCGTAATAACGCGACAAGCCAGTGTCGCCCGCGAGGTGCGGATCGCGGTTCCACATCTCATAGTCTTTTTCAAGATCGGTCTCGGCTCTGGCGAGCCAGGCGGGATCCCGGTTTCCTGATTTCTCCAGCGCATCGTACACGTCCACGACCATAGAGCTCAGAAAAGGCGGCTGCGAACGACTCAGGTAGTAGGTCCGGTTCGCGTTGAGCATCGCTCCATAGTGCTCCACCTCAAAAAAGAAGTTGTCCACCATGCCCCGCGCCAGCTCGACGCGCCCCGCCCTTAACAGCCCGCGAATAATGAAGTAGCTGTCCCAACCGTACATCTCGTTGAAACGGCCCCCCGGAACGACGTATTTGTTCTCGAGGTAGAGCAGGCCCTGGGGTTGGATCTTACTGGTATCGACGTCGCCGAGTCGGCGGATCTCAACCGGCAGGTGCTCGATCTGCACATTGCACTCGCTGGAGAGTTTTCGTGCCGCGGCGGGCTCGGCCATGCCCGCCGGAAAATACAAGACCGGGGCGACCTTCATCTTGGGGTCCACCAGGCTCTGGCAATTTGTTACGGAACGCGTGAGCGTATCCCAGGCCGTTGAAATGTATTCCAGAATCGGCTTGAGTTCTTGTCCCTGCGGCGGAGTCGACTGCTGGGCCGCGGCGATCTGCGTGAGGGTCCCGCAGGCGACGACGGCGAGCAGCAACCAGCGCAAATCCAACGTCAAGCGCTGGCGAAAGATTTTCGAAACGCGAGTATGCATCGGCTTGGAGAAAAGGAGGACCTTCTCATTCTAGTCGCGTGGCTAACGCATTCAAAATGAATTTGATGGCGCGTAGGGCCCTGATTTGGATTCGGGCGCGGCGTTCCTCGCTTGTGCAGTCGTGGCATACATCTGTCAGGTGACCAGGAGTCTTCGTGTGGGGTACTGGAAAGAGTAGCCGAATCTGGCAGCGCGTTAGTGGAAATGTATAGCTGCCGAAATCTGGCGATCACGCTCGTTTCCGCTTCGCAGCGAGAGTTTCAAAGCCCCGCCCTGTCGCACAAAGCGCGACAGGGGCGGGGCAGGTTGTGCTTAAGGTCCGACCGAACTACTTCACCCGAACCGCCATTCCTGTGGCGTTATTTTCGTTGTTGATCAAGGACATGCCTTGCACGGCGATGACCTGTCCGACCGCGAGCGGGGTTGGCTGCACAAGGATGATAAAGCTCGAACTGGTTTTGGCGCCGGTTGGCGTTATCTGCATGACCCCGCTGCCATTGCTTTGTGTGGTGTAGGTGCCGGTCATGGTGTCAGTCTTGGGGGATGTCACACCGGACGCGGCCGACTGGTAGACCTGGTCCCAGTTGCAGTTGGGCGGCAGCACAGTGGCGGAGCAACTGCTCGAACTCGGCGCAATGTTGGTGTTAGTCTTCACGGCCTGGAAGGTGAGCACCTTGCCACTTACCGTGTAATCAACCAATGCGCCAACCACGTAGGCAGTGGTGCTGCTCCATACTTTCCCGGAGGGTACCTTGTAGGGGCAGACAGCTACCGGGTTGGATTTCTTGGCGCACTGATATTCCTGGGGGTCGAAGGCGTTTGTGAAACTGCTCCCCGTGACGATGTTTCCGTTTCCATCTGCCACCAGGGTGCCAGTGGTCAGATCCGATGCGGTAGGGTTGAAGTAGCAGTAATAGCCGAAAGGAAGCTTGTAAGACGCGCTCGGGCAAAATCCCACCTGCTGGCCGAACATGTTGAACTGAGCCGTGTAGCCGTCGGCCGAGCCGAATTGAAAAGTGTAGGTGCCGGAAACCGAGGCATTCGTGACCTGCGCATGCAGGCCTGTGGCGGCCGCAAAGTAAAAGAAAAGAATCGCGGCGGCCAGCTGGCGCGATCCGGACACCCGAGTGCGTAGTGGAATCATGCGTTCTCCTCCCAGAGAATGCGGGAGTATATCCGGAAAAGCGAACGGGCGCAATGGGCCGCTGGTGGCGGCTTTTGGGAGTTAGATCGCCGGACGGGTGGCACTCGTTCGAGATATATACGCGCCATTCCAACTGAGGTTCCTAAACAAAAGTCATGGCTGAAAGAGTGGGAGTCGAACCGCACGCAGCACTCTCACGTGAATGATGCCTCCCTGCATGGAGTTAAGGGTGAAACGATTTTGCCCCGATTGGCACCATGGTTGTGTAGGCGAAACCTGAGCTGCCTGGAGTGCGGTGGCAAGGTCATACGACACAAGAACAGAATCCCTGAAGGGAATTGACTCGTGGCAAAAGTAATTGGGTTTTACGTACCGGCTAAGCTCTCGAAGCGCGTGAAATGGATTCCCCATCGCCAACGGGGGCATGTGATCGAGTTCCAATTGCGGCCAAAGAAGTCTGCCTGAAGGTCAATTTTCTCGCCTCCTCGAAGAAATCCCCCACCGTTAGGAGGCACAGGCCAAGAAGTAACAACGCACACTTTTTTCCGAAACGAGACTCAGCTCAAATTCAATGGAGGCAACATGAAAGGCATGACAAAGCTAAGAAAAGATGTTCTTCGGTTAGGGGTGCTCGCGGCCCTGGCCGGCGCCCTTTGCACTCTGGTTCCATCTGCTCTAGGTCAAACGGCGGCGCCGGAAGCGTTACCTGCCCACGAATCAGCCAGCGTCGGGCTATTTGGAGGGCAAAGAATCGTCGAAACCACGCAACCGGAACAGGTTGTGCAAGCCGCGCAACCCGAAACCACGCCATGGGGAACGCCCGTTCTGGTGTCGCCGGCAAACGGGACGGCGCTCTACCACTACCCTCGTACTACCACACTCATATGGAACCCGGTGAGCACGGCGGTATCGTATCTGGTGGAGTCCGCCTACTTGTCTGGCACTACATGGGTTGCCTACCCAGAGGTCACTGTATCTGGCAACGACAATAGCTTTTACACATTCGCTTTTGTTGGCGACCAAAGAGGCCGTTGGCGGGTGACCGCGTTCGATGGAACGAACTACTCAGCCCCCAGTGCGTGGTGGACGTTTTCGTTCAACACTACGGCTCAAATGGAGACGCCCATTCTGACCAATCCCGCTGCCAACGCAGTTTTCGACCAGTACCCGCGGACCATCACCTTGTCATGGAAAATGGTACCTGCGGCGGCGGGCTACTATCTTGAGATAGCATACTGCCAGGCGGGTGAGGTTGATTGCGTGAGTTACCCGGCCGTCACTATAACGGATCCGTTAGCGTCCGATTACACTTTCAACTTTGTTGGCGCGCAGCCCGGCAAATGGCGCGTCACCACGCTGGCAAGTTCTCCTTATCGTAATTCGGCTCCCAGTGGCTGGCGCTGGTTTACTTTCCTTCAGTGAGAAATGATTTGCGGTTTGTCGCTTGAGGCGAAGCGACAAACACATCGTGGGCAAAGACGGGATGTTTCACCCCAGATGAAGCATCCCCTCTTCCCCCTGAAACGATGGCGAGCGAGCCTGGGCTGGATCACAGATTTTCAACCAGAGCGAAATGGCGCGCTCTTCGGAGTTGCACGGATTAGTACGCTCGAAAAGAACCTGGCACCGCCGACATTGTTAGAGCTGGGATTTATCGACAACGATCCGCGGCTCGTGAGTGTCCCTATAGCCAGAGGCTCAATATTGGTTGAGTTTTTACTGTTGCTTTCCGATCACAAGGATCTGAAACGAGTTCGGGATCATCGGAGGGCGAGGTCCGCGCATCCAGGCTGGAGCACCCGCGGGCGGCGCGGCAGCCGGGGGCGTGCCTGGTGCGGGAGTTGGTGCTGGCGGCACGGGGCCATATTCGGCGGTGATGGTCAAGATCCGGTTGGTCTTTGTATCCAGGGTCAACACCTTCGCCCGCTGTGGCGTAGCAACCGTCTGCTCAACCGAAAAGCTCGTGGGCGAATCCTCCTTCACCACCGTAAGCGTACCATCGCCTTGCGAACTGAAAGCCTCCATCGTCGCCGGGTTGAAGGTCGCGCCGTCCGACCCTTTGCCGATGGGCAGGTCGGTAATGATATGCCCGTCCGTTGCCGACAGGATGATCATGTTCTTATTGTCGCGGCAGGCGGCAAACAGGATATTGTTCTTCGCATCCAGCGCAAGTCCAGCACAGCCCCCGCCTTTGCTCGAAACATCGTACTTGCCAACCATCTTCATCGTGTTCGCGTCGATGACCGCGATGGCGGCCTTGTCTTCGATGTCCACATAAATCTTGCCCTTCCCGTCGGCGGCAGCCTGCTCGGGCGCGCCGCCGATGTCGATGGTGCCGAGAATCGATCCATCTTTGTCGTCAAGGACAGTAATATTTGGCTCCGAGTGGCTAAGAATGTAGAAGTGGTGATTGTAGGCGTCGTTCAGATAGCCGTCTGGGTTACCCTGCACGTCGATCTTCTTCAGAATCGCAAAGGTCTTTGAATCGAACATCGTCACCGGCTTTGAAGTTGCGAAGCCGTGACCCGTCGCAGTATCGACCGCGCCCCCGTGCGCGCTTACCCCTGGGAGGTCCCCGACCAGGTCCAGCGTGTCCAGGTTGTAGACCCCAATGTGGCCGGTCGGGCCGGATCGAGCAACATATAGATTGCGGCCTTCTGGGTCGGCGGTAACGTAGTCGAATCCGCCTTCGCCTCCGACCAACTGAATCTTGAGGACCTTATATGGCCCGCTGTCTTGTGCATAGACCACTCCCGCAAAGGCTAGCAAGCAGGCAAGTGCCGAAGCAGCAAATAGCTTGTATGACATATGCAGTATCTCCAATTGAAAATTTCGCGAGCCGTCCATCTCACCCAACCGTTTCAGACGACGGGCTGCCTATTCGTTGCCAATGAGCATACAGGATGTAAGCTCTTGCCATACGATTCCACGTGAGTGACGACCCAATTCACCTGATGCTTCTGGATCGCATGCGGCCCGTGAGCCGGCCGGGCGTTAGCCTCCCGCTCTTCTAGAACCGGTAAGAGACTCCCATGGTGAACTGGTGGCGAGCCTGCAAATCCAGGACTGGCCCAACTCTGCCTGCCAGTTGTACCACTCCGAAATCCAGGTTGACGGGAGAATCCCTGCCCGTTCGTACCCGGGCAAAATAGGCCAGCGTTGTCGGTATCGTCGCCGTGGTCGGGAAGAATGGTCCGGGTACTTCCTTAAGTTGGCGCGGTTGCTGGGCGAACTCCATTCCCAGAAGCAGTTTACTGTGCTTCGGACCCTTCACCTCAAGAGCCGCTGCACCAAATGTTCTGACTGCCCAATTTGGCGAGTTCGCCGCGATCCCCATCAGCGAAGAGTTTGTCACCTTCACTCCCAGGTTCAGCACAATCGGCAGTCCCCGCAGTTCGTCGATGGTCTTGGTGGCGATCAGATCAAAATCGGTGCAGGTTGTGTTCTCGCGCTCCGGCACCTCAGTGACGCGCCGAACTTGTGTCCGAACTACCGCTCCCGCAGCGATCGCTGGCACAAACTTCGTTCGATGAGCGTTTTCCGGAACCAGCCTGAACTTGATATGCGAGATGTTGAAACCGTTGGCAAAATCCGGGCTCAGTTCCGGCGTGCTGCCTTGCGCGTTGAAGGAGCGGGTGAACCCAATCTCTCCCACCTTCAGGAATCCGACTGTAATCGATGCCTGGAACTCGTTGCCGAGAACCGGTCCCGCGTTCATGTAGTGGAAAGCAACCTCCGGCGGCCCAAAGCCGCGCGCTGACGAAGCGCTGGTGTAAGCAAAGGGAGTGAGAAGGCCGCCCGTCTGGCCCTCCCAATTCAATTGCGCGTTACAAACCGTGGCCAAAACAAAGACGAACTGGCCCACGATCGCAGAACGGGCAAGGTTTCGTCGAGACAGTAGGGTGCTCTTCACTATGGATGAGATCAGATCGTAACGATCCGGGTTGCTTCCATGTAGGTGAACATTACCATTCGGGTCGAAAACCGCCAAGCCAGCGGTATGAACGGCGGCGTTGGTTGGCGTAACGTCCCCATTGCTTTCATAACGCAACGACGCTACGAATACCATAAGCCAGATCCCAGTGCAGCAATCCACTCCCGACATAGCAGCGCTTCTTCCCTTAGCCTCGTAGCTTCCGCTTCGGCTGCTTGCTTTGCTTGCTCTTCGCAGTCTGCTGCTTTCTTCTTTAACTCCGCGATCGTTGTACCAGCTGGAACTATTCTTTGGATGAGCATGCGACTATTTTGCGCGACGTTTATGCGCTCTTTATAAACTTTTTACCCGCTCTTTATGAGTTTTCGAATGTGATGGAGTTTGACCACCAAGGGAAAGCGGCAGGGTTGTGATATGTCCATCGCGTCGGACGGAGCGACCCGCCACTCAGTGAACAGAACCGGACTTCGGACCGGAAAGGATTGCCACTTGAAAATCACGAAATCTATTTTGCATAAAGGCGTAGCAGTTTCAACTTTCCTCCCGATGTTGGTTTTGAGCCTCGGTGTTAGTCAGGGTGCTCGCTGTTATGCGCAAACTCCAACCCAGCCGGATGCCCAGCAGAAGCTGGCCGCTCTGACTGAGCCGTCGCCCGATAACGCCAACGGCGCAAAGAGTACGCCGCCTGTGGCCGTCAAGCCCGCGCCCAAGTCCGACGCGGAAATGACCGCCGATGTCGTCAAGGAATTGGCGGCAATGAAGGCGCGCATTGAAGAGCTCGAAGTGGAACTGAAGAGTCGCGCGCCGGCCGAACCTGGGGCTACTCCTGCCCCAGCGACGGTTACGACCGCAAGCCAACCCTCATCGTCGGCACCGACTGCCGAGCCGACGGCGGCAGCGGCGACTCAGCAATCGTCCGATGCCTCCACCAAGCCCGGCAAGCCCGAACCGACGGTCCCTTTTGCTTACGCCGACTGGACCTGGCTCAACGGTAACGCCCGCAACAAAGATGCCGTGTGGGATTCGAAATTCTTCACGCCAGAGATCCGGCTGGACACTAATTTCGTGAGCAGTTTCAACCATCCCAAGGATGACACGATCGGCGGATCCACCGAAATCTTCCGGTCCAACGAAATCCAATTGGATCAGATCAGCTTCGGCGGCGATCTGCACTGGCAAGACGTGCGCGCCCGGGTGCTCACCATGGGCGGAATGTTTGCGGTGACCACGCCGCGGAATGACGCTAGCGTAGGACGCGGCCAGTGGGATCTTCGCGGCGCCTACAAGTATTTCTCCGAAGCCTACGGCGGATACCACTTCAACGTGAATCACGGCCTCAACGTCGACGCGGGAATTTTTGTGTCGTACATCGGCCTTTTCAGCTACTACAACTTCGACAACTGGGCTTACCAGCCGTCCTATGTCTCCTCTAACACGCCGTGGTTCTTCAACGGCCTTCGAATTCAATGGTTCCCCACGGACAAACTGAAGATCGAGCCCTGGATCATCAACGGCTGGCAATCCTATGGCAGGTTCGGCACCAAGCCCGGCGTCGGCGGCCAGATTCTTTACCGCCCCGCGCCGTGGATTTCGCTGGTCTTCAACAATTACGGAGTGGGCGAAGACACGTTGTGGACGGGGAATGTGCCGCTGGGCCGATCGCGCTTCCACTCTGACAACAGCGTCGAGATCAAGTACTACGACCGGCCGAGCCAGTTCGTCGACAAGATGGCTTTCTCGCTCACCGGCGACCTGGGCTGCGAATACGGCGGCGGGGTGAGTTGTCACCACAACGAACCGCTCACCACCGCTGCGAATGGCTCGCCCAAGGGCGGCCCGCAGCAAAGTTTTGCAGGATGGATGCTGTACGACCGGACGTGGTTCAAGAAAGACAAATATGCAGTCACCGTGGGCGGCGGCGCGTTCGACAACCCCGGCCGTTACCTCACGCTGCTGCAACCGATCAATGGCGCCGATGCGGTTTCCGGATCGCCATACTTCCCCGAAGGTCCTGGGTTGCCGTTTAAAGCCTGGGACACGTCGGTCACTTTCGACTACATGCCCAAGCAATACATTACGTTTCTCTGGGAGTTCGGTTATCGCCACGCCGACGTGCCGTACTTTACCGGCCGCGGCGGAATTACGCCACCAGGTGGAAATAACGGAAACCCGGGCCAGTTCGTCTGCATGGACAACACGCCCGCGGGTACCACGCTGACGCCCACGTCGTGTGCCGCGGATGGCGGCGTCTGGTTTCCCGACCTGCGGAAGGATGAGCCCAGTCTGCGGATGGCGATCATGGTGAAGTTCTAGTCCGGTCTGAACTGATCCAGACTGAACTCACGAGAGTTGAATCATGAGAGGAGGCGACGAGATGCGCGATGTCAACCGGAGCAGCGTTGGACTTTGTTTTCCCCCCGCGATGCTGCTCTGGTTCGCCTTTCTGCTTTCTTTCGCTGCAACGCTGGCATTCACAGGTTGCAGCGCGCATGCCGACCCGGCAGCCGAGGCTCCGCCGCCCGCGAACATCGTGCCGGGAGATGATCCCAGCCTGTTCACAGTCGATCATCCCGAACAATTCCCGCTCGCAGCCGCGGTAGAGCGTCCTGCGAAATCCGAACTCACTGTGACCGGCACAGTCACGCCCGACATCTCTCGCAATGTCCCGGTGGTCTCGCTCGCCTCAGGGCGGGTTGTGGCCATTCATGCGCGGCTTGGCGATACCGTGAAAAAAGGCCAGCTATTGCTCACCATTCGCAGCGACGATGTGGCGGGAGGCTTCGACGCTTATCGCAAGGCCGTGGCCGACGAACTGCTCGCGCGAAAGCAACTTAATCGAGAACTCGATCTCTACGCGCACGGCGCCATCGCTCAACAAGATCTCGAAGTTGCCCAGGACGCCGCGGACGACGCCAAGGTGACGCTGGAGACCGCCACCGAACATCTGCGCCTCCTCGGCAACGATCCCGACAAGCCGATGGGCATCGTTGACATCCTTGCTCCCACTTCGGGCGTGATTACCGATCAGGAAGTGACCAACGCGGCAACCGTGCAGGCCTACTCATCGCCCAGCCCGTTTACAATTTCCGATCTTTCGACCGTCTGGATCGTCTGCGATGTGTACGAGAATGATCTGCCGAATGTCCGCCTCGGCGATACTGCGGAAATCACGCTCAACGCATATCCCGATCGAACAATTAAGGGAAGAGTCAGCAATCTTGGCGCCGTCCTCGATCCCAGCATTCGCACGGCCAAGGTGCGCATCGAAGTCGAGAATCCCGGGATGATGCGGCTCGGCATGTTCGCGAAGGCCACATTCCGTGGTCAAACCACGGAGATGCACACCATTGTCCCAGCATCCTCCGTGCTGCGCATGCACGATCGCGATTTTGTTTTCGTTCC
>DATHQJ010000077.1:0-3824 GCA_035482825.1 Binatus sp. (SeqCode)
TTCCCTTACAATTTAATTGCGTTTGATCTTTAGATTTCTTTCGCAGTATCCAGTTTCTCCGCCAACCAGCGCGTGACCTGCCTGCAGAAGAAGCCTTCCAAAGTTTCAGCGCTACATCAACGAAAAAGGAACAAAGCAACACCATGGAAACAGGAACAGTGAAGTGGTTTAACGACGCCAAGGGTTACGGTTTCATCAGCCGCCAGAACGGTGAGGATGTATTCGTGCATTTCTCCGCCATTCAGGCGAGCGGCTTCCGCAGCCTTCAGGAAGGTCAGCAGGTGCAGTTTGACGTGGTCAAAGGCCCCAAGGGCTGGCAAGCCGAGAACGTGAAGGGTGCATAAACCACTTCGCTAACAATCCGGAAAGAGGGCGGCCAGAGATGGCCGCCTTTTTTGATTCTGTACCTATTACTCATTGCCGCTGCTCGCGCATCAGCACGACATCGGCATCGGTGTGACCCTGCACCAGCGCCAGCTTGCTCCCATCGAAGGACCAGTGGAAGTCGTAGATCTGTTCAGACTTGAACGAGGTGAGCTGTTTTCCCGGCGAACCATCCAGAGGTTGTTGCCACAAGTTCTCGACGCCCTTCTCGCGGAAGGCGTAAACCAGCGCCTTGCCGTCGGGCGTGTACCGGACCACCCCCCCCGTAGTCTTGTCGCACTTGAGCAACGTGCGAACTTTACCCGTGTCGGCTTCGACCACCGCCAGTCTTTCCTCATGACCGCTCGCGTGATCGATGGTCTCAAACGCAAGCGTGCTGCCGTCGGGGGAAATACCGAACTGGTACGCGAGCAAGTCGGTGACCTGCTGCGACGCCCCGCCATCCATGGGAACCCGCATCACATGTCTGGCGATGGTGTCGAGGTAATAAACCCATCGCCCATCCGGAGAACACACGGGCCACGCGGCGGGTTTCCCATTCGAAAGTTGCTTGCGGCTTCCACCGCCGGCATCTGCGCGCCAGATGTCCCGGCTGCCGTTGGCCGCATGCATGTAGTGATCAAAGACAAGATAGCGGCCATCGGAGCATGCCGAGGGATCGCCACTGGATGAGTCTGTCTCAGTGGGGAACTCACCCTTGACCCCCGAGTCCGGGTTGATCCAATTCAGAGTGCCGTCCTTGTCGTAGACCAGCCGGCCATCGAGCGTCCAGGTGAAGTTGGTACCAACGTTCGCGGGACCAATCTGCCGTGCTTCACTGCTTTCAGGCGTCCCTGATACGACCGAAAGGTTCCAATGGCTTTCTTCAAGCACGGTTGCCAGCACCTGGCCGTTTGAGCCCACGCTCAGGGAGGAATAGCGGTTGGCATCGCGCGTAACCGGACTCAGCTTTCCTTCCGGGTAGGAGACGAAGACGATTTGTGATCGTGTGAAATTCGAAGGAGAACCAACATCCAGAAGCAGCAGGCCGTGGCCATCTGGCATCCAGGCAGGCGAGTAGAGACCGTCGGCGGAACTCAGGAACAAATGTTGCTGACCGGTTCTTACGTCCAAAGCCGTCAATCCGCTAGCGGCATTGCCGCGCGCTACGCCGCACAGAATCGTCTTGCCGTCAGGCGACCACGCGGGATCGAAAAGTCCCTGGCTGCTCGGACCGCTGGCCAGCACGGTCTCTTGGCCATTATCGACGGAGCGCACGATCAGCCGGAACTTGCCTGGGTCCGGATTGTCGTAGCGCAGGAAGGCGAACTTCCCGCCGTCCGGGGAAAATGTGACCCCCGAATCCACGTCCTCCGCCAATTTCTCAGGCGTACCGCCCAGCAGCGGCGAGCGATACAGAAATTTAAGGGCCGGCGTTCCCGGATCGCTGCGCACAAAATACAAATAATTGCCGTCGGGCGAGAAGCTCAGGGCGTCTTGCCCGTACCAGACATCAGCTGGAGGCTGCACTTGCGTCATGCTGTTGGTGGGAACATTGCGCAGCCAGAGGCTGGCCAGTCCGTTGTCGCTCTTGGCTCTCACCAGACTCAGGATGTACTTGCCGTCGGGCGAGATCACCGCATATACCGCATCGCCGGTCTCCGTCACCTTGGTGACCGAGAAGTTCGCGAAAGGCTGCGCATGATTGCGTGAGATCAGCGAATAGACGCCAAAGCCGGCAGCAAGCAGAACGATGAGGGCGACGAAGGCGGTCACGCCAGTCCCGATCTTGTGCCGACCCGCCGCTGCCACTACGGCGGAGGTTTGACTGGCAGTCTGCGAAGATCCAGGCACGAGTGACGCGTTGCTCGCGGCAGCGGATCCCGACGAACTTGCACTGGCGGCTGCGGGAATCGATGCCGACGTCGAGGATGGCGCTGCTCCCTGCTTGCGACCGGACTCCGTATCGCGCTTCAGCCGCTTCAGGTCGCCGCGCAGATCGGCGGCTGACTGGTAGCGCAGGTCGCGGTCCTTCTCGAGGGCCTTCGCGATGATCTCGTCGAGCTTCGGTGGTAACCCGGCATTCAGCTGCAACGCTGAAACGGGATCGAGTTCAAGAATGGCGTGGAACACCACCGCCGAGGTATTGCCGGTAAAAGGCAAGCGCCCGGTTGCCATCTGGTAGATCACCGCACCCAGCGAGAACAGGTCGGTCCGCGGATCGAGTTCGAAGCCGCGCGCCTGCTCCGGAGACATGTAGGCGATGGTGCCGACGGTCGCACCGGGGCTGGTCAGGTGCGCAGGATTGGGATCGTCCTGTGTGGCTCCGATGGTTTCCGTCGCCGTCTCAGGATGCGCGAGCTTGGCCAGGCCGAAATCGAGCACCTTCACTGGTCCACGCTTGGTGACAAAGATATTCGCCGGCTTGATGTCGCGATGAATGATGCCTTTAGCATGGGCGGCATCGAGTGCATCGGCCAGCTGAATACCCCATTCCAGCAGGCGATCCAGCGGCAGCCCTCCGGGGCCCAGGCGACGATCCAGGGTGTCGCCCTCCAGCAATTCCATGGCGATAAACGACTGGTCGCCTGCCTTCTCGACTGCATAAATCGTGCAGATGTTGGGATGGTTCAGGGCTGAGGCAGTGCGAGCTTCAAGCAGAAAGCGGTCCAGCGCATTCTGATCGCGAGAAGTCTGCGGGGGCAGGAACTTGAGTGCAACCCGGCGTCCCAGATCGAGGTCCTGGGCTTCGTAAACAATTCCCATCCCGCCGCTGCCGAGCTGGCCGGTGATGCAGTAATGCGAGATGGTCTGGCCGATCATGACAAATACCTGCAGGAGTTCATCTTAGGAGGGATGCGGAAGGCAGTCAAACGCAAGAACGGTGGTCTGTGATCAGTGTCCAGTGGTCAGTAGACCCCATGCGAACTTTACTAGCCACTGAACACTGCCCCCTGGCCACTTTAACTTTACAGCTATGCGGAGGCTTGCTCGGCTGCGGTCACGGAATCGAAGAAGCGGAAGAACTGTTCGACCCGAGTGACGCCGAGCGCGTCGTGGATGCGCTTGCAGACACCTACCAGCGCGAGACTTCGCCCGCCCTTCTGGCGGGTGACGTACGCCCCTACGAGAGCCCCGATTCCTGCAGAATCCACATAGGGGACGTTGGTGAAATCAATGATCAGCGCGCGGGAGGTGTCGGCACGCACCATGGCCTGGAACTCGAACATCGTGGGCATGACCAGTGCTCCGTTAAGGCGGAGAATGCGCTGTCCTTGCTGGGTTCCCGGCTGGTCTTCAATGCGAAGGGACTCTGACGGCATGGGGGAAATATTAACGTGTGCGTAACAACAGATTGTTAACGCAACGTTAATTTCGGCAGTCCTGGCTAGCCTGGCCTTCTAGATGGCTGCGGCCTGTTCGCGGCGGCGGGCCTGGATTTCAATGAAAACGTTTACCAA
>DATHQJ010000078.1:0-15985 GCA_035482825.1 Binatus sp. (SeqCode)
CTCCGATCAGATTGGAGCCGAAGTACCACAACAAATTCACAGCCCACGCCAGTCCAAAGAATCCGATCTGCCGCAGCGGGCGGTCCGCGTCGGTTAGCATGGCAAAGAAACTCGCCAACGCACCGACAGCCACCGAGAACAGAAATCCGAGCGCCAGTGGAACGAGCCGGGAAGACTTGGAACTCCGGGTTGTTTCTGGGCGAAGTTTTCGCTGATCCAGCATTCTTCCGATGACGTACCACAGCACGCCGACACTGGTTAGAAATATGCAGTCTTGCACCGAGAGTGAAACAAACGGAGGGCCTTGATAATGAACTGCCTCGCGAGCAGCCCAGCTTGCAGATTGAACCGAGTACGCCGCACTCACTGCTGGAAAATTCATCGCGTACGTGAACCGCAGCATCGGCGGGGGAAACACCGAGCGGTAGCCCAGTAGCATGAAATCGTCACCAACAACGTGGTACCGAGCTCTCAGTTCATAAGGGGCATAGACGAGTGCTGCAAGTGCGATTGTTAACTGCAGCAGTGGCAACGTGCGGCGCCACCCAAACGTCCTCATGAGAACATTAGACACCACATCACGTGACGGACGGCAGTTACGGCGGTCACAGCCAAGCGAATAAAACGGAGTGCCTCAATTGGTGAAAAATCCGCATTACACTCATCAAACACCTGCCTACTGCCTCCAACCCGGCGTTGACTCCCGCCTCTTCTCCCCCTAAGATGGCACTCCAGATTCAGCCACTTCTCATTCTGAGGCTGCGATGTCTCCCAGCAAGACTGATGATTCCCTCAATCTGTTTCACGCGATCGCCACCGACATCCACTTCTGGATTCCCTTCGCCGTCCTAGTCGGCGGCCTTTTCCTTCTGGATAAACTTCGTTGAACTCAACCTCGGCACCCGTACCAGCCGCATCGCCCGCGGGAAGTTCCACGCACGCCACCCGCCTGCGCAGCCTGCAAGCTCTCGGCATCTTCTGCGGATTCGCCGCCGGAGCGTGGCTGGGGGGCGCCGAAGCTCCTATCAAACTCGTTAATCCCGACATTTCACCGATCACTATCTCCCTCATCATGGTGTGCGGAGTTTTCCTCGCGCGCTGGAGCGTCCCCGCACTCATCCGCGGCACATCGCATGTTCGCAACGACGTGCGCCAAGCCCCGCACCTGGTCGTATGGGCCGTGCTCGCCGGATGCATGTGGGCCGTCGCCAACACGCTGACCATCTATGCCATCCGCAACGTCGGCCTCAGCATCGCCTTTCCTTTGTGGAACACCAACAGCCTGCTCGGCATTTTCTGGGGATTCCTGCTCTTCAACGAACTGCGCCACGCCGGATGGAAACGATGGCTCGGCGTTCTGGGGGGCGCCGTCTGCATGTTCGGAGGAGCCACGGTTCTGGCCATTGCGTCGTCGCATCAGGCAGAGCCGGGTAAGGCCACGCTCGGGATATTCGCCGCACTCGGTGCCGGCATTCTGTGGGGAACGATGTATATCCCCTATCGCAAAGCCTACCTGACCGGCATGAATCCGCTCTCCTTCATTACCTTCTTCACCGTCGGCGAGCTTGCCACCATGACCATGCTTGCAATCGCATACCGCGGAGCGACCCCGCTCTGGCACGAACTAGTTAGCGCACGCGCGGTCCTTTTCTGGCTGATGCTGGGCGGCTTCGTCTGGGTGCTCGGAGATTTGTTTCAGCAATACGCCACCAAATACGTCGGCATCAGCCGAGGCATTCCCCTCTCCAACACGAATCAACTCTGGGGACTGCTCTGGGGCGTTCTGGTCTTTCACGAGTTGCGCGGCGGAAGCCAAACCGTCTACGCCCAAGTTGCCGGAGGATCGCTGCTCATGGCGTTGGGCGCAGTCGCAATCGCGCTGTCATCGGCGACCGAGCGCGAGCACTCTTCCTGGCAGGATGCCGCTGACCGCGAAGGCCAGCGCTACGGCGTCGAAGACGAATATGTCCGCGCCGGCATGGAGGGCCGCGCAATGGCAACCGCACCGACACCGGCTCAAGAGGCGGAAGGAAGATCATCCGGCTCCAGCCCACGAACGAGAACACTCCTGGATTGGCTGCTCATTCTCGGCACCACCGCCCTCTTCGTGTTGCTCGCCCTCATGGCGAAGCTGCCTCACATGGACATCGCGCTGGGTTGGGCAGTTGTGCTGACGGTCGCGATGCTCGCTCTGCTGGCAACCTGCGGAATCGCACTCTGGCGCACCACCCGCTTCCGCTGAGCAAAGACCGATCTGCCCGCCTCGAATCTGTTGCCATCGCCGCGAGGTTGATTTCGTTCTAGACAACCTCGCCCAACTCGCTAGAATGGCGAAGCACAAGAAGGAGCTTCCCCATGAAACGCATCCTCACGGCACTCTGTTTGTTCGTGCTCGCGGCCGGCACAGTTCGACTCGTAGCACAGGGCGTGAATCCCTACAAAGACGGCACTCCCGGCGTGACCGGATACCGCTCAGAAGTATTAGCCGAAGTCATGATTCAGGAAGATAAGTTCATGCGCCTCGCCGACGCCATTCCCGCCGACAAATACGCCTGGCGTCCCGCCCCCGACGTGCGTTCGTTCGCCGAAGTCTTCCTGCACGTCAGCGCGGCCAACTATAACCTGTACAAACTGGTGGGCACACCTCCGCCCACGGGATTCGATCTGAAAGGCCTTGAGAAGTCGACCACCGACAAGGCGAAAGTCATCGCCACACTGAAAGATTCCTTCGCTCACGCCAAGACGGCCATCAAGGCCATGCCCGACGCCGACCTCGACAAGAGCCTCGACTGGTTTGGCGGCAAGAATACGCAGCGCGGCATTCTGCTTTTCATCGTTCGCCACGCCGCCGAGCATCTTGGCCAGTCGATCGCCTACGCGCGGTTCGTCGGCGTAGTGCCACCCTGGACCGAGGATATGAAGAAGCCGCAGCCGGAGAAAAAAGAGGCCCCGAAGCAATAGTGAACCGCACCGCTCTGAGACTACGTCGCCGTCGCCCCCCACGGCTTCGCCCTGGGTGTGCTAGATTCAGAAGCTTCATGGACCTCGCACCCACCATCTCTACGCAAGGCCTGAGCCGCCGTTTCGGCGACCTCGTGGCCGTTGACGGCGTCGACCTGCGCGTCGCCCCCGGCCAATTCTTCGGATTCCTCGGCCCCAACGGCGCCGGAAAATCCACCACCATCAAAATGCTCACTGGCCTGCTTGCGCCCAGCGCCGGACGAATCGAAATTCTCGGCATCGATCTCAACGCTCATCCCGTCGACGTCAAGCGCCAGATCGGCGTCGTGCCGGAAGGCATGGCGCTGTTTGGCCGTCTCACCGGTGCCGAGTTCCTCAGTTTCGCCGGACGCATGTACGGACTCGACCGCACCACCTCGGCTAAGCGCGCCGCCGAATTGCTCGAATTCATGCAACTCGCCGATCAGCCCAAGAAACTCGTCACCGATTACTCCCACGGCATGCAGAAAAAACTCGCGCTCGCCGCCGCCGTGATTCATGGCCCCAAAGTTCTATTCCTCGATGAGCCCTTCGAAGGCGTGGACGCGATCGCCGCCGGAACTTTGAAATCCATGCTGCAAGGCATGATCGCCCGCGGCGCCACGATTTTCCTCACCTCGCACGTGCTCGAAATCGTGGAGCGCCTGTGCAGCCACGTCGCCATCATTCATCAGGGACGTCTGGTCGCCCAGGGCTCGCTTGAAGAACTGCGCGCCGGCGTCGAGGCCCGAACCCCTGCTGGATCGGATAACGGCGCCCAGCCCTCCGGCGAGAAACTCACGCTCGAACAACTCTTCCTCCGCATCGTCGGTGGAGATCGCCGTCCCGAGCAGGAGCTGTCGTGGCTGGAGTGATTCACTCACGTAGCGCCGGCGTCCCGCCGGCTGTCCGGCGGGCGTCCCCGCCCGCCGCTGTGTGCACTATCACTCACTGGCCCCTATAAAAATGACCTCCGCCATCCACCGCCGCGCCCAACTCACTGCCATCGCCGAACTACGCTGGCGCATGTTCGTCAATGGCCTGCGCAGCAAGCGCGGCAAAATGGAGCTGTTCTCGCGCATCATTGTTACCGCGGCCTTCGCCTTCGGCGGATTCGGCGGTTTCGCCGCGGCCACCGGACTCTCCTGGTACTTCGTCTCGCAAGGAAAACCCGAATACCTTGCCGCCCTGCTATGGCCCATTCTTTTTTTCTGGCAAGTCTTTCCGGTGATGGCGACCGCCTTCACCAACAATCCCAACTCCGGCGAGTTGCTGCGCTTCCCGCTCAACTACAGTTCGTATTTTCTGATCCGCCTGGCCTACGGATTTTTCGATCCCGCGAGTGCGCTGGGCAGCGTTGCGCTGCTGGGAGTTCTGGCCGGCGTCACCGCGGCCCGCCCCGTTCTCTTCCCCTGGACGCTGCTGGTCCTATTAATCTTCGGACTATTCAATCTTGTCCTGATGCAGGCCATCTTTGCCTGGCTCGAGCGCTGGTTGGCGCAGCGTCGCACCCGCGAAATCATGGGCGTCCTCTTTATCCTGACCATGCTCAGCTTTCAGCTGATCGGCCCCACCATGGAGCATCTCGGTAGAGGACCGCACCCGCAGTTGAGTCAGGCCGCCCAAATCGCGGCTCAGGTGCAGGCCGTGCTACCGCCGGGCATCGCCGCCAACGCCATTGCCCAGATTTCCCACGCACAAATTCTGACCGGCTTCGCTTCCCTGCTCATCCTCGCAACTTTGACCGTGGCCATCGGATCCCTGCTGCACATTCGCCTGCGCGCCCAGTTTCGCGGCGAAAATCTCAGTGAAGTCGCGGCGCGGCCCACAGTTGTCCAGGCACAAGGTCTGCAAGTGGGATGGGACCTGCCCGGATTTTCGCAGCCGGTCGCGGCGGTATTCGAAAAGGAAATCCGTTATCTCGCGCGCAGCGGCCCGATGCTGCTCACCCTGGTCATGCCCATCTTCATGTTGCTGATCATTCGCCTCGGCCCGATGAATCCCATGCGGCAGCAGAACTACCTTAACCGCGCGCCCGACATGGCATTCCCCGGCGCCGCCGCCTATGCCATCCTCGTGCTCACCAACCTGGTCTTCAACAGTTTCGGTGGCGACGCCGCCGGGGTACAGTTCTTCTATGCCTCGCCGGTAAAGTTCCGTCAGATCATGCTGGCAAAAAATCTCACCCACGCCAGCATCCTGGTCGCCAACACCGCGCTTGCGTGGATCGCCGTCTCCTACCTCTACGGCACTCCCCACTTGGCCGTTTCCATCGCAACGGTGGCTGGACTGCTTTTCGCAGCACCCCTGAACTTCGCTGCCGGCAACCTGATCTCGATCTACTCACCGAAGAAGCGCGATTTCGCATCGTTCGGCCGACAAAACGTCTCCCAGACCACAGTTCTGGCCAGCTTCGGCGTACAGATCGTGATCGTCGCCCTCGGAGTCACCGCATTCACCATCGCACGCCTCTACCAGAACCTCTGGATCGCAGTGCTGATTTTTCTTGTCCTCGCCGCGATCTCAATCCCAATCTATCTGGTCGTTCTGCAACGCATAGACGGCATAGCGTTGAAGCGCAGAGAGACGCTACTGGCAGAACTGTGCCGCGCTTAGCGGGAAACATGAATTCGCTGATTGAATTTCTTAAGCAGCACGAAGGAACAGTATTCATCAATGAAGACGGCCTCGGGAGCGAGTTCCGTCTCCTCCCGCCGCTGTCTAAAGAGGAACTAGCGGCCATCTCGGGGAAAGTTCCCTGCCCGATTCCTCAGGATATTCGAGAGTTGCTCATGTTCGCCAGCGGATTCGAGGGGACTTGGATGGAGCAGATCAGTTTTGCTCCCGCCCACGGCTTTTTCGGCTTCGAGAAAGTCTTTCCCCACGCAGTCGAGCTGGCAAACGACGGAGCCGGCAACTACTGGGTCGTCGATCTCACCAAAGAGTCCAAATGCTGGGGACCGATTTTCTTCGCCTGCCACGACGCGCCCGTGATCGTCTACCAGGCGGACGACCTCTTACACTTTGTTCGAGAAGTCGTACGAGAGGGCAGTCGACCATGGAGAAGCGAAATCGGGGATGTCCGCAGTCGATTCAGCGACCAGATCTGGGCCGACAACCCGGGCGTCCTCAGCTTTTCGCATTGCGTCAACAGTTCGGATCAGGAGCTTAAATCGTTCGCAGAATCTCTCGACGAAACCTGGCTCTTCGTCGATCTTCGCAATCCCTTGTTGGGAGATGGCTTTTCGTGGGGCCGCTATGGTCCGAAAACGAATGTTCAACGATTTGGCGAGAAGCGCATCTTCGCTTATCAGAAGAAAAGCTTGGGGCGTCGCGTTCTCGAAGCCATCCGCTGACCAAGGCTCATCGTTTCGCGCTAATTCCCTTCCGGCTTCGCCAGAAACCTATATCCCACGCCGCGCACCGTCAGCAAGTGCCGCGGATGCCCCGGATCATCTTCAATATAGCGCCGCAACCGCACCACGAAATTATCGATGGCGCGCGTGTCAGTATCCTCGTGCAGTCCCCACACTTCTTCCAGAATCTGCTTGCGCGAAACGATCTTGCCGTCATTGCGCACCAGATGCCGCAGCAGTTCCGACTCCATCACCGTGAGATGAATCGTGTTCTCCCCCGACCGCAATTCGAGCCCGCCAAAATCGATCGTCTTCCCGCCAAACGAAAACGTTCCAAAGGCTTCCGTGCTGCCGGCATCGGCCCGCGTCTCGCCAACTTCCGGCGCTTGCCCGCCGCGGATCCACTGGCTGCGCCGGAGCAATCCCTGTAACCGTGCGAGCAAAATGGAAAGATCAAACGGCTTCGCCAGATAATCGTCCGCCCCGGAGGCAAAGCCCTTCAGCACGTCTTCCGGACGCCCCCGTGCCGTCAGCATCAGCACCGGCACATAATTCCGCGCGGCGCGCAGCTCCGACACAACGCTGAATCCGTCTTTCCCCGGAAGCATAATGTCGAGCACCACCGCGTCAAACGTTTCTTTCTTCTCGAGCAGCCGATCCGTAGCTGCTTCCCCATCGCCCACAACCTCCGCCGCATACCCTTCGGCTTCCAGGTTGAAGCGCAGTCCTTGTGCCAGATGCGCTTCGTCCTCCACCACGAGAACCCGACTCACGCTGCAAACCTCGGTAGTTCCAGTATGATCGTCGTCCCCTGCCCTTCTCCATCACTCTCAGCAAAAACCTTGCCGCCATGCTTCAGCGCGATCGCCTTCACAATGAAAAGTCCGAGGCCTGTTCCCTTCACATGCGCCAGCGACCGGTGCGTAACCCGATAAAAGCGCTTGAAAATGCGTTTCATATCGTCGGGAGAAATTCCCACCCCCTGATCCTGCACGCGCAGCACGATGCGATCGTCATCCGGCGCCTCCAGCAGAACCCGCACATCGACAGTCTCGCCCGAATACTTGATGGCATTATCGAGCACGTTGGAAACCGCGGTGCGCAAGTCCTCAGCGCTGCCCCGCACCCGCAGCCCGTCCCCGTTGCTCGATGCTTCCTCGTAACGCAGAGCCTCGGGTTGCAGGTGATATCGCGCCCGCGTAGCCTCCATGCAGTCGCGCACCAGTTGGGCAAAGTCCACTTCGGTTTTTTCCCGCCCCGCCTTCTTGTCGCCTGCCCGTCCCGCGCGCAGCACCTGCTCCACCGTCTCGGTCAGCCGGTCCGTGTCGCTCAGCATCAGCCGGTAGAAGTCCTGCTTCTGCGTCTCCGGCAGTTCCCGACGCTGCAGCGTTTCCAAGTGCAGCCGGATCGACGCCACCGGCGTCTTCAATTCATGCGTGACCGCGTTGATGAAGCTATCGTGCTGCTCACTGCGCCGCAATTCGCGCACCAGAAAAATCGTATTCACCACCATCCCCGCAATGATTAGCGCAAAAAAGACGATGCCGAAGAACAACAGCACGCCTTCGCGCCAGTTGAGGATGATCCAGCCGACATTCAGAGCAACCGCCAGCGCCACCAGGCCAATGCCCAGGCAGAGAAAGAAAACGATGGTTCCGCGGCGGCTCGAGATGCGCATGCAAGCTCCGCCCCGATTTTACCGCGTTCACTCCCAAATGGTTCTTTTCGAGAGGCCGCCCGCTTACCGCGATCGCAACCTCTCGACTGAGCCGCCGCGGAAACGATCAGAAGGTGAAGCGACTACCGATCGTCGGAGCACAGTTGTTGTTGGAGTTATAGGGAACGCCCGGCCCATGGGGAATGGCGATGGCCAGCCCGCCGCTCACGTAGGAATATGCAACTCCGATGAAAGCGTCGAAGCGTTTCGTGAAGTGGTGATCCACATAGAACGACCCCTCGTTGAGGGTGCCCGCGCAGGAAGCGCGGAAACTGGCGGGCGTGCAAGCCGGCGGAACACGGAAGTCGTTCTGCCGCTGTTGATACCAGGCAACGGTGAAGTCGGTTTTGCTTTGGACGGTGTATTTAGCCCCCGTCCACCAGATATTCACTAACTTTTCGGAATCAAGGTTATTGTCTTCGACCCCGCTCATGATGTAGCCGCCCTGGTCCGAGGCGCCCACGCCCAACGGGTTCGTCGGGTTGTTCATCCAGATGTATTCGTAGCCGGCAAAAAACTTGACCCGTTCCCCCGTATATTTGGCAGCGACCATAACTGCGCGGTTGTCGGTCACGATGCCATATACGGTGTTGTTCGGGTCGATCAGATTGGGCCCGATACCAGCCCCCCCGTTAATGGGGTTTGTGTTAATGCTGTCTGTGGTCGACTGATATGGCGCCGCCAGGCTCTGCGGCCCCAGCAAGGGGTTCAATACACTGATCGCCTGGTTGTACTGTTGGAAGACGACGTCGGCGGAGAACTTGCCTGCGCCTCCGCCGAGATCGAATCCATAGGCGTTATTGTGCGCCTGTTCCGGCGTACAGGTGGCCGCAGTCCAGGTGGCGGAGGCCGAGTAGCAGCCCGCAGAACCATCGGCAAATTTATACATCGCTCCGAAATGGATCGGGCCGTAGGCGATGCGATACTTCAGGGCGTCGTCCCAGCGAGTGTCCTCGGTGTCGCCGCCGCCGGCCATCGTCCCGTTATAACCGATGTAGGAAAACGCATAAGCACCGCCGGCCGGATCGTAAAGCAGCATCGCATCCGTGCCGAGAGCGCGCTGACGACCGAAGGTCAGCGTGCCGAAATGCGTGGACGATACACCGGCATAGTATTCGTCATTGAGGAGTTGGCCCGCGCGCGCGCCGTCGATGGCGATCGAATAGCTGGCCCGGGGAAGGCCGTTGTTGATGATGTCGGTAGCGGACGCGTTGGCCAGCAGACCGGACTGCGGATTGATGCCCGTGGAAGCGTTGAACACAATCGACCAGCCCGGCATAAATTCTTCCTTGCCCCGAATGCCCAGCCCCGTCTGCGACAGATTGTTCGGTGCGACCAGAAAGCGATGTTGATAGCCGTTCCGGTTCACCAGAGATTCGCCTTCATAGTTGTAGCCGTTTTCCGGTAAGCCGTGGCTGACGTAGCCCACGCCGACGTCATACGTACCATACAGAGTGATGCCGTGCCAGGTGAGCGCGCAATCGGTGGTGGCGAACTCGTGGCCGCTCGCGCAGGGGTCGGGGGTTTTGTCTTTGTCCTGCGCCGAGGACTGCACTGAAAAGCAACCAACCACCACCAGGGCGAACAACAAGAGAGCACGCCGCATTCGACCCTCCAACCTCAATAAGTTGAGTTCCAATGAACTTGGAAGTGTACATAACATACGGTTTACCTGTCTATACATGCACGGTACAATCCATTTCAAACGGAGCCTAAACCCCGCGGCGTGCAGAGTCAGCATATTGACCATTTCCCGCGTTGAAATGTAGGATTTGGTTTTCCGATGCCGAGGAACGTCAAATCACGTGCGAGTTCCGGAGATCTCCTCCACCTCCGCGACGCGGCACTGCTGCTGGGGATCAGCTTCCCCACCATCAAGCAGTGGATATACAAGAAGAAAATCGGCAGCGTGCAGACTGCTGGAGGACATCACCGCATTCCCCAGAGTGAAGTCGACAAACTCCTCTTCCGAACCCGCGGCAAGAACGAGAAAGATCGGGTCCGCCGCGTCAGCGGGCGCAATCAGTTGGTGGGACGCGTCGATTCGGTCCGTATCAGCGGTCTGATGGCAGAAGTAAAACTTTCAATCGGCGGTCAGCAGATCACCTCGATCATCACCGCAACTTCCGCCCGCGAGATGCAACTCAAAAAAGGCCAAACTGCCGCCGCGCTGATCAAAGCAACCGAAGTCATGATCATCCGGGTATGATCATTCGGGTGTGACCATCCGCGTGTGAAGTCCGGGTTCGTATCAGGGTATGCCTTCAGGCATACCGCAATCGTCGACCTTTGAATCGCGCCTTCAGGCGCTGTAGCTCCACGAAAAAGCCCCGGCCAAAAGGCCAGGGCTTATTTTTCCTACGGAAACTGAATCGAACCGCTTAGTCGCCAGCCGCCACCGAAACTTCCGGCAGCGCCGCCGTAATCAACCGCCCGTTCGGCGTCGGCACCAGACCACGCTCCACTTCGTCCAACCTCACTCGCTTGACGTCCCAAGCCAGCCCGAGCGTCTTCAGTGCCCAAATCCCGTACCAGTTTATGTCGACTTCATACCACTTGAAGCCATGCTGCGCCGCCGTCGGATGCGCATGATGATTGTTGTGCCAGCCTTCGCCAAACGTCAGCACTGCGACCCACCAGCTGTTGGTGGAAAGATCGCGAGTCGCGAAACGCCGCGTGCCCCACGAATGGGTCGCCGAATTCACCAGCCAGGTCGCATGCAGCCCAACTACCGTGCGCATGAAGATGCCCCACATCAGGAACGGCAGTCCACCGATGGCAAGCAAAATTCCACCCAGCACAATCATGGGAACGTAATGATATTTGGTAATCCAGACATGAAACTTATCTTTGGCGAGGTCGGGAACGTAACGCGCCAGCGTGGTCGTATCGTGGTGCATCGACTTGCCCATCAGAATCCATCCCATGTGGGCCCACCACTTGCCGTCGATCGGCGAATGCGGATCGCCTTCCAGATCGGAATACTGATGATGAATTCTGTGTGTCGCCACCCAGAAAATCGGCCCGCCTTCCAGAGCCAGCGTGGCGCACACCGTCAGAAAATATTCCACCCACTTCGGAGTCTTATAACCCCGGTGCGTCAGCAACCGGTGATAAGCCATCCCAATACCCAGGCTGCCCGACACCCACCACATAAACATCGCGACCAACAGTGCCTTCCAGGTAAAAAAGAAAAGTGCGGCGATTGCTCCCACATGAAACGCGGCCATGAAACCTGCCGTGATCCAATTCACTTCATCTTTTGCCGCTTGCGGTTTTTCCAGATCTTGCAGTTCCATATCCAAGGAAGGTCCCCATTTCGTGGTCGTTGGAATTCGTTCAGCCTCATAGCTAACCTATCAAGGGGACCGACGGAGTGACTGTAATACTTGTGTAATAACGATTTTTCCGCCATTACCGGAGTAATCGGAGGGTACTCGAAGGTGCAGGATGATTGCTGTCGCGGCGGACTCAGCAAACCTCAGCGGCCGCCGTGAAACTTTCCGAAGGTGTGGGCAAGCATGAGCGACATGATCACGATACCCGCGCCCAGCACGAGGACGTGCAGAGTCCTGCGCAGATTGAAACTTCCCACACGACAGACAAGCAGGTAGCCGACGGCAAGGTTAAAAAGCCCCCATAAAACATTGACCGTCGACGAGGACAAGCCGACTCCGGGCGGCGATGCGAAAGGGCTCTGAAACGCATGCCCGGAGACCCCATTGCCAAGATGGGGTAGCGCGTTCGCCAGGAACGCGCCTCCGAAGAAGTACGCCAAATAGTGATACCAGCGCATAGTTGCTCTCTTACGCGGCGTTCACCTTCACCTGCACACCCGCCCACTTCTCCAGCAGCGTCAGCGTGGCGGCATAGTCCAGGTCCCGGTTCCCTTCTTCCGACGCCATCTCGTAAATTTCCTCCACGGTTTCAAGCGCGGGCAGCTTCACTCGCGCTTCTTTCGCGGCCTCCAGCGTCAGCTTTATATCCTTATGCATCAGCCGCAGCGGAAAATTTGGCGTGAAGTCGCGTTGCAAAATAAATGGCCCCTTGTAGTCCACGACTCCCGACCGCACCATCGTGGCCTCAATCAAAGTCAGTAACTGCTGCGGATCAACGCCCAATTTTGTAGCCAGGGTGAGCGCCTCGGCGAATCCTTCAAAAATCAGCGCGATCTGCAGATTCATGACGAGTTTCGTGGCCTGCCCCTTGCCGGTTTCGCCCATACGGAAAATCTTTTTGCCCATCGCCGCGAACAACGGCTTGAGCCGCTCCACCGTCTCTTCGCTTCCTCCCACAATGAACACCAGCGTCCCGTCGCGCGCTCCAATTTTCGATCCCGTCATCGGCGCGTCCACCCAGCTCACGCCTTTCGCCGCCACTCGTTCCGCGAACTTCACTGTGGCCGACGGAGAAATCGTGCTCGAGTCGGCGATGATCATGCCTTCCGTCAGCGACGGCGCGATGCCGTCCGCACCAAAAATCACGCTCTCCACCGCATCCGTGTCGGCGACGCACATCCACACCACTTCCGCGCCCTGCGCCGCAGCCGCCGGCGTCGGAGCCACTCCCGCCCCATCTACCAACTTCCCCGGCGTCCGATTCCACACCGTAATTTCGTGACCCGCCTTGACCAGATTCGCCGCCATGGCGTGCCCCATAATTCCCAACCCCATAAATGCAACTCGCATTCGGACTTCTCCTTACTTTCCTGAAAACGTTCTTGAACAAAGCGTGAATAAGGAACGTCCCCGAATTAGATATGACCCAAGCGATCAAGGTCAAGCAACCGACCCGTCCTCAAACGTTATCCGAAACCCAGACAGCCGGCATCAGAACTCAGAACCGCCAGTAAAAAAGCTAGCGGTTTTCCGACCCACATTACCGCCGTCACCGTCCGCCCAACGAATTAGCAGCCCTTCGTCCCTCTCATTCATCTAACATTAACAATTGATAACAACTTCGCCAAATCGCCCTGAATTAACCTTCACTCGTGGCGATCTGGCTTAGGATAAAAAGGACTGAGGGTTACGTCCAAGCCCCGGGCTCAGTCGCAGGATGATCAAGCAAACGCTTCGCAATCCGGCCCTTCGTAAGCGCGCCACGCAGTTCTCGCGCTTGGTGCGGCGTTCCGCGGTCACTCCGCGCTTTGGACAGACCCACAAGCCGCACCTCGTCACCAACGGAGAACTCGGCGTCACCTTCATCGGCCACGCCAGCTTCTTCGTGCAGATGGGCGGGCAGAGCGTCATCATCGATCCTAACTTCGCGCGCTGGCTGTTCGTGTTGAAACGCCTGCGCCGTCCCGGCCTGCGCATTGCCGATCTTCCGGCCATCGATACAGTCCTGGTTTCGCACGCCCACTTCGACCATTTGCATCGCCCGTCGCTCCGCGCGCTGGTGCAAAACAACTTGCGTACGCGCGGCACTGCGCCCTCGATCATTATTCCGACTCATGTTTCCGATCTGGTTTCCGACCTCGGCTTCTCCGAAATCATTGAACTCGATTGGTGGAAGAGTTCGCGCCGCGGCAGCTTGTCCGTCACTCACGTGCCATCGCGTCACTGGGGCGCGCGCATTCTGAAAGATTCGCACCGAGGATACGGCGGCTTTGTGTTGAAGGCGGGCAAGCACTCCGTGTATCACGCCGGCGACACGGCGTATTTCGCGGGCTTCAGCGAGATCGGACGCCGTCTCGCCCCCGAACTCGCTTTGCTCCCCATCGGCGCCTACAATCCGCCGCAATTCCGCAACGTCCACGCCGATCCGGCCGACGCCATGCGCGCCTTCCTCGACCTCAAGTCCCGCTGGATGATCCCCATGCACTACGGCACGTTCCGCCTGTCCCAGGAACCCGTCGACGAACCGTTGCAACTGCTCGACCAGGAAGCCCAAGCCGCAGGCACGAAAGATCGCGTGGTCGTGATGGAAGAAGGCGTAACCCGCTTCTTCTAGCCTGAGCTTCATCCCCTCATGAGTTTGTCATTCCGTAGTGAGCGAAGCGAAACGGAGGAACCTGCTTTTTCTTCTCTCATTCACATTCCTTTCCCGCCCTTTTTGGTGTACACTACTTTCGCCAAATGTTCTCCCTTAAGGAGGTAGTATGCCTGTAAAGCCAATTCCCGATGGATACCACACACTCACACCGTTTCTCACTGTGCGCGACGCAGCTCGCGCCATCGAATTCTATAAAGCAGCTTTCGGCGCGCAAGAACGTGGCGTCATGAAAGGTCCGGACGGCAAAATCATGCACGCTGAACTGAAAATCGGCGACTCCATCATCATGCTCAGCGACGAATGGCCCGAATACGGTGCTCTCTCGCCGCTCAGCACCGGCGGCGCAGGCGTGGGCCTGCACATCTACCTCGACGGCGTCGATGCCGCCTTCGACCGCGCCGTGAAAGCGGGCGCCGAAGTTGAAATGCCCGTGATGGACCAATTCTGGGGCGACCGCTACGGCAAGTTGAAAGATCCCTTCGGCCACAAATGGTCAATCGCGACCCACACCAAAGACCTCTCAATGGATGAAATGAAGCATGGCATGGACACGGCCATGGAGAAGGCACAGCAAAAAATGCAGAAAACCGCGTAGAAATGCAATTCTTCCCGGCCTGTCATCCTGAGCGAAGCGAAGGACCTATGCAATTCGCCGGCGCATAGGTTCTTCCTCGCTCGGTACGGCTCACCAACCCAGCAGAATTCTCAAGTCGCGCAGATTGTTTCCCGTCGGTCCAGTCTCGATCGTATCTCCCAACGCATTGAAGAGCGGATACGCGTCGAACTTGTCGAGCGCCGCGCGCACATCTAATCCGCGGCTTCGCGCTCGGGCCGCGGTCGTACCATCTGCGATGGCTCCAGCAGCGGAACTGTTTCCGTCCACTCCATCAGTCCCTGCGCTGAGCACGGTGATGTTCTCACCGGCAATCTTCTCCGCGCAGGCCAGCGCGAACTGCTGATTCCGTCCTCCGACTCCGCCGTTTGTGACCTTCACCGTTACTTCCCCGCCGGAAATCAGACAGACCGGAGAAAACTGCTTTCGCAACTCGTTCACTCGCTGCAGCAAATAATCCGCGGCCTTGTCGTAATCCCAATCGTCGCAGGAATTGTCCACGTGCACGATGAAGCCGGCGCGCTCCGCCGCGACGCTGGCTTCTTCAATCGCCGACTGGTTCGACAGCACGGGCCACCAGCGGGCGCGCACAAATGCGGGATCATCGGACCTCGGCGTCTCCTCCAACGCATGGCGCTCGAACAACTCCCGCGTCGACTGCGGAAATTGTTTCAGCAACTCGTACTTCTCGGCGATGCGATAACAGTCCTCGACCGTCGTCGAATCCGGCATCGTCGGACCGGAGGCGAGCGCGTCGGGCGTGCTGTCGGGAACATCAGAAACCAGCAGCGAGACTTGCTGCGCCGGAAACGCGGCCTGCGCCAGACGTCCGCCTTTCACGGCGGAGAGATGTTTGCGGACGGCATTGATCTCGGCGATGGGCGCGCCAGAATACACGAGCGCGCGATAGGTCGCGATGAGATCGTCGAGAGAAATCTCGTCGTCGTCATCACCAACGACGGGTTTCTCGACAATCGACGATCCTCCGCCGCTGAGCAGGAAAATGATCAGCCCCGAAGCTGGCTGCGCCTCCAGCATTCGCAGGATCGCATTTGCTGCCTGAATCGATTCCGCGTTCGGCGTCGGATGCCCGCCGCGAAAATAGCGGAATCCGCGAACCTGCGCCGCAGGCTCGACCGAAGTCGCCACGATTCCTTCGAGCGACGATCCGACTTGATCGGCCAGAGCCTCAACCATCGTGTGTCCAGCCTTGCCCAGCGACACGACCAGCACGCGGGAATAGGAGTGCAGATCGTAAAGGTCTTCAGACACACGCAGGAGTCCGCGTTCGCAGTGCACATGGCGTGCGAATCCTTTGCTGATCGA
>DATHQJ010000079.1:0-3947 GCA_035482825.1 Binatus sp. (SeqCode)
ACTGATCTCGGATTGCGAGAAGTCAAAAGGGATGCGAAGGGTTTGCCCGAAAACCGAACCACCCCCGAGCCCGAATAAAATCACGAGGACAGCCGCAGCGATACGTTTCATGTCAGAGTCCACTCCAGCCCAGAGAATACAATTATTGACGGGACTGTGCCCAAGCTGACGGTCGGCCAATATAAGATTGAGAGTCTGGCCCGCAATCCGCCAGAATCCAAGGCCAAGGGACGAGACGCTTTCTACTAGCCGACTGATCGGGACGAATGCGCACCTGTGGGCAAAATAAGTCTTGGTGCCGTATCTGAAGCGCCCCTGAGGGAAGAACTGGGGGTCGAGACGCTGTAAAGGTTCGCTTCAGTTACAGCACTAAGACTTGTCAGAGTAATCTCGCCGAGGCGTTGGCAGCCAAACGGCGACCACTACATACGCCCACCCAAGATGCGGTCGATCTGCCGAAGATGGTTCAAGTCGTGTGCCGCTTCCAAGCGGACGAACTCCTCGACGGTTTGTCGTCCGCGTACCTCGTGGATCCCATAGCACTCCACCCACCGTGCGCGCGGTACCGACTCCAACAGTCGCAGGTTGCTTTCGCGCAGCACCCGAAAGACCCCAGCCGAAAGGCTCGCATCTTGCTGCGCGTAACCGAATCGCTCCGCCCATACGGCCTGATCCCACCACGTTAAGGCCACGCCCGGATTCGCCAGCATGTTTCGCAATCGCCACCCCATCGCCAACTCCGCGTCCGCCAAGTGCGCTACGATCTCAGCGATCGACCACTTTTCAGGTGCAGGACGCCGGATCAACTCCTCGGGCACGAGATCGCGCAGACGCCGATCGAGTTGCGATGGGGTGGCTTGTTGGACACCGATGGGCTCCGCATCGCCAAGATAGCTTAGGACTCGAGTTCGGTATGCTTCGAACGTCTCCGCCATTGTTCCTCCCGATAGACTGCGTATGCGGCCGAACATCTCGTGTGGTGCCGGCTAGCGTCGGCGAGGAAGTCCCTTTGCCGAGGCCTCGGATCCAGCTGGTTCACGGAACGGTTCCACAGAAATGCGTTCGTAAAATACTTCCGGCGCGCTCAAGTATTCTGCGCCCCCCGGCAATTGAAGGACTACGCTGTCACCCGCTGACGACTTCGGCAACCCAGCGGTGATACCCAACTGATGTGGTTGCGGTTGAGATCGATTTCGTCGGTGCCCACGATACTCACCACTCGCTCCGCTCCCGCGGCATTGGCATAGCGCACGGGTCGCTGCGAAAAATGCCCTCGTCGCCGCCTGCCCCGCTCTCCGGGCTTCCGGGTCCACCACCTCCGCGGCTTCGATTCGCTTCGTGAGAAAGCGAATCCGCCGATCGATCTGCCGCAGCCGCCGCTTGCCCTACTGATCGTCGGCGTTTTCACTGCGATCGCCGTTGCTGGCAACCTACGCCACCACCTCCGTCACGGCCGGGCGTTCCCTGGTGAGCAGAAACTGGTGCTCATCTCTGAGGCGCTGCAGCCCACTCGGCGTGATGTAGTTCTTGACATGCGTCGCGGGCTCGCCCGGTTTTTGGTTTTCTTCGTAAACCCTTATCGCATCCCGTAGTCCTTTCAGCGCGAATCCAATGGGTGCCCCAATGAAGGCGGATGAACGCCGGGTAAAAACACCGCAGGACTCGGAGTCTAATTGGCTTTGATCCGAACTACCTTGTCGTTCTTCTCGAACGTGAGCACGACGACAATCCTAAGCACCAGCGTGCCGTGCACCGTAAGCGGCCGGTACTTCCATTGCTTCACCGCATCGGTGGCTGCGCTAATGAGCAACGGATTGCCCTCAATGACTTTCACCTCTTGCACTGTACCGTCGTCGTTGAGCGTCACATCCATGGCTACGTCGCCATCCACATGCTGGCTGGCAGCCTCTGAAGGATAGGGCGGAAGAACCTTGGTCTCCAGCTTCGGCACCGACTGGTGTGACGGCGGAATGGTGAGCAACATTCCCTGCGAAAGAGCATTCGGGGCGTTAACCACATTCCGATTGGCCGCATAGATCTGTGTCCACAGGTTTTTATCGCCATACACCAGCTTTGCGACTCCTCTCATCGTGCCGCCATCCTTGGCTTCGCCGACGCTATAGGTAAAAGGCTTGCTTCTGAGAACGTAGTCGTCTAGTGCTTTCATTGGAGCCGCGGCGTATTCGCAGCATCCACCCCAGTTGCCGATTTCGAGGCGGATGTTCAGCCGCGCCGCCTTGCCCGCATTGACTTCGACATCCTTCACGATCGTCGTCTTGAACCCGTTCGCCGTTGCCGCGACATCGTAGTTGCCGCTTTCCAGATCTTTCGCTGTGAATTGCCCAACCTTATCGGTGGTCAGCAGAATGGCACGCCTCGTGGCAACGTTTGTAATGGTAATCGACACGTTTCCCACGACGGCCCCGGACGCGTCAGTCACAGTCCCGCCGAGCGTGCAACATTTCTCCGGATCGCCTCTTGCTTGTTGCACCGGGGCAGATGTTTGCTCCGCCATTCCCTGCCCGGTCGACAGACTGGCTTGCACTCCGATCGCCAGTACGGCGGCTGCAACCTGGCGACCCAATCGGGATCGCGACGCGCCTCCTGGGGGAATGGTTCGACTAGGCAAACAGAATTCGTCGAGCTCGGTTTTCAATCGCAGCCCCTGTAATAGAAACTGATTCCGGGCGCGCACCTCCCGATCCCTCAGCGCACGAACCGTTCGCAGGGCGGCGGCATCCATCTTTCCCACCCCCAACGCGCTCAATTCGATCACTTCCTCCAGAAGGTTAAGCGTGTCGAGATTCACCGCTCGCACCCAGGCGTGTGCCCGCTCGCATAAGTCGTCACGGCCGTGAAACCGTTTTCGCACTGCAATCATGTGATCGAGTCCAATCGTCTTCTGCATCAGGCTGCCGTCGCCCCAGCAGCGGTCGTAGAACAGATCGAGCGAGATGGTACACGCGAGGTCCGCGACCGGGTCGTCCATGCTGTATTCCCGCGCGCGATAGTCGCCGCGGGCACGTCCCAGCGCCACCATCCGCTTCTCCAGAGGCGTGCCTTCATAGATTTCGGCGCGGCAAAAGTTCAGTGGATTCCCCGCAAACCTTCGCATGAACGCAAGGTCGGCCCGTAACGTGCTCAAATTCGCATCGGGATTGAATGTCATGATTGTGAACTGGGCCGAGACGTCCAGTTCCCCGCAGATATCGAGAGCGCGGATCGACTGCCCCACGGTCTGATGCCGATCCAAGGTGAGAAGGCCCATTTCCGTGGCTGATTCAATCCCCATGAAAATGCGCACCAGTCCCATTTCCTTCAATCTGCTTAGTACGTCCCGGTTCGCATCCGCCGGGCGGCACTTGATTAATAGTGCGATATCGTCCATGCCGCGGCTCTTGAACGCCTTGTCGAATCCCTCGATACGCGCCTGGTTGTGCGCCACCGACGGCACCAGGAAATTGTCGTCGTGAAATACGAACTGCCGCGTCCCCCGCTCACGATAAAGCTCCACCATCTCGTCGGCGATCAATTCCACACTGCGCTGGCGAAATTTCTTGCCGGGTGCGAGATTGTGTAGGGTTGTGATGCAGCAGTATGCGCAGTTCTCGTAGCATCCGCGGCTCCCCATCAGAAAGCTGGTGGGAACTCCGGCAATGCTGTGAATCCGCCCGGCCCGCACGGGGAACGGCAAAGTATCCAGGTCGTCCAGAGTGCGGCGTTTGGGCGTAAATCGAGCCTGGCCATCTTCCCGATATGCGATGCCGGTAATCTTCGGCAAGTCATCTTTCAGATTCGCCGCAGCCGCAACTATCTCCACTAGCGTTTGCTCCGCCTCGTGAATCACGATGATGTCGAGTTCGGAATGGTGCTCAAGCAGCGGCTGTGCTGCGCACGAAGCGTAATGTCCGCCCGCCACAATCAGTTTTCCGGGGTGGAGTTGTTTG
>DATHQJ010000080.1:0-4147 GCA_035482825.1 Binatus sp. (SeqCode)
CCCTGATTGAATGGGTTGGTTCCGATGGCGTCGCGGATCCCCTGTGCCGCGGAAGTCGGATAGAAGACGCCCCAACCCCCGCGCAACACCGATTTGTCCCCTATCTTGTAGGCGAAGCCCAGGCGAGGTGCGAAATTATTATTGTCGGTATGGACAAGACCACGGCCCAATCCGGCCTGCGAAGCGGTGATATATCCATAGGCGGCGATCCGCGTGTCCAGGTAGGGCAGCGTTCTCGTCGAAGGAATGATGAACACTCCCGGATTTCCGTTGGGGTTCGTGCCTGTGGGGTCGAAGTTGATCAGCAGGTCGCTTTTTTCGATAAAAGGAGTCGCCAAATCGTAGCGAAGGCCGAGATTCAAAGTGAGCTTGGAAGAGATCTTCCAGTCGTCCTGAGCGTAGTATCCTTCCTCCCAGTTGTAAACATTCATGGGAGGGCGCGCCTGCAATACGTAGCTAGCGTTATTCGGGGGCAGACCGAGGAGGAATTCGGTGAACGGATCCGCATTAGTGTCGAAACAAGAAGCGTTGGGATTAGCGTCCGTAGCCGCGCAAGTTGTCGGTTGGGTATACGTCATGGAACCGCGCGGGTTTCCACGGTTGAGAGCAAACCCGTCCACCGCTTGATTGCGCACGAAATCCGCACCCATTCGCAGATTGTGTTTCCCCAATACCCAGGTCAGTGTGTCGCCGAAGGTGATCAGATCCTGATCCTGTGGCCGAAACGTATTGCGCCCGCCGTTGGTGAAAGTCGCAAAGGTTTTGCTGAAGTTGATGGCGGGATGCCCGAAGGTACCGAGTGCAAATTGACCGACCACCGATCCATAAGCAGCGATATCAGCCGCGTCAAAACCGATGCCGGAAAGAAAGCCTTCCAACGTGGTGTTGCTGTGTTCCAGCAAATTCTGCTTGTTGAATCCACCGCGCGCTTCGTTGACGAGAGTCTGGCTAAAGATACGCGTGTAGGAAAGTTGGACGGTTTGGTTTTGACGATTATTCTGCGTCAGACCAAGTCCCGTATACGGGGCTACAACCGGACTCGTCGCGCTGGTTTCCGCTGACGTGTTGTAGCTGACATAGACGTGATCTTTCTCACTGAAGTCATGGTCGAGCCGCAGAGAACCTGTGTCCAGCGTATCCCGTCCAGACAACTGCGTCTGGTAGTTCGGAATCCGGCCGGTCCCGTTCGGGTTAATGGGCGCAGACAATCCGATGTGTGGAAAGTACTTGGTGATCAAGCTTTGCACCGACGGATTCAAGAGTTCTGATGGAATCTGAATAAACTGCTGGCCCGCCCCGCCAACAGTATCCGTAGCGATCTCTTGTGCAGTGAGTGGCGTGCCTGAGGGAACATCCGGTTTGTCCGCATCGGGCAACAGGGAAAAATTTCCCGTCCATAATGACGGATGAGGAAGTGTCGACGATTGGATATTCACCGGCGACACGTCGTAGTCCCGTTCATACGCCGCAAAAAACCACGTACGTTTTAGTCCTTTCACAGGACCGCCGATGGCTCCTCCCAGATCGTTGATGTTGAAATAAGGCGAGCCATTCGTGGCGTTTTGATCCTGCAGGGAGAGTGCAGCCAGGGCAGAATTAGCATTGTTATAGAAAAGCGAACCGTGAAACTGATTTTGCCCACGTTTGGTGGTAATGCGGATGTTGGCCGTGCCCGCATATTCGGCGCTAAAGCTGTTGGAGAGAACGGTCAACTCGTCGACCGCCTCGAGAGAAGGCTTGCTGTCGGTTTGCGAACCGAAAATGCCCCCGTTCGAGCGCTGACCGTCTACTGAGAAACTGCCGCCATAACTTTGCCCGCCGATGAACTTGAAATCTCCCGGTTCGTCCGCTCCCGTGATATTCGGGTTCAAGTACAAGAACGAATAGATATCGCGGCTATCGCGAGGCAGGTCGATCACGGACTGATGACCGATGGTGTCGCCGATGGTGGGATTCTCGGTATCGATGGTCACCGCTTCCGCTGAGACCTCAATCTTTTGCGCGCCTCCGGACACTCGCAGGGTTATATTGACCCCGACAGTCGCACTTCCGTTGACCACCACATCGGTGATCTCTTGCGTATTCATCCCGCTGGCAGTGACCGTTAGCTTATAGCGCCCGGACCTCAGACCAAACACCTCAAAATCGCCAGATCCATTTGCGCTGGTCTCCCGCGCGGCGTTGGTATCGAGATCGGTGACGGTCACTTTCGCATTGGCAATGACGGCGCCGCTGGCGTCCTTTACGGTGCCTCGGATTGTGCCCAAGTCAGTTCCTTGCGCGAACAGGAAATGGACGGTGCCCAACGCTGACAGTACGAGGAAGAAGAACGCAAAGCGAGTCAGGGACCTCATGGCGAACCTCCAACGGCGGAGAGCTTGTATCGCCGAGCTTTTATCACACTTCGATACGAAAAGTAAATAAAGATCACCAAATGAAGAGATATAAGAAATGAAACGCAAGCATTTTGTTTTTGGGATCTCGGCGGCCGGAGGGCCTGGCTGCACCAAAAAGCCCCAGAATCAGGTCTTCACCGAGACCTTCTGGCCCGCGCCTCTTCCAGCTTCCCGGCCATCTCCCAGCACAATTCCACGGAAGGAAACACTTCTTCAATCGAAGGGCCCGCCTGCGCTTTCCGAGTCACGGCCCGAATGAATTCCGAGGCTTCGTCATAGCATCCATTTAGAACGTCCTCTGGCTCGTTCCCGGACGCAGCTTCCGTCAGCACCAAGCGATTCTCGCGAAAACAGCGGACTCCGCGCTCAGTCCCGAACGGGCAAGTGACCACCGCGCGAAAGCCTTCGCCTATCAGTTCGTAGGTTTCTTCGAGCATTCCCGCCGTCGGCAGAACATCCAGGCGCCCGGAAACGCCACTCGCAAAGCTGAGGTCGATCGCATACCATGCCGCGGCTGCTTCGCCTTTCCCGAGTGCGTGGATTTTTGCCTCGGATACGCGACCAGCGATGTAGCGCATGGCGTCGATCGCATGAACCGCCGTCGCCCAGAGAAATTCCGGCTCACGCCGTTCGTGCCGCGACATCACGCAACGCACATAGCGCAAGGGTCCGGCGGCGCGGGTCCATTCCAGGGCTCGGTTGAGAAACGGCATGAAGCGCCGGTTCACGGATACCATGTTGAGCGTCTTCGCGGCCTGGGCTGCAGCCAGTAGCGCCTTCGCCTCTGCCAGCGATGCGCCCAGCGGCTTTTCTACCACGCACGGAATCGCCTGGGTCAGCAACTGGATGCCCAGCTCAGAAATTCTCTCCACTGGAACGACCGCGAAGCAGCCATCCAGCTTGTGCCGCGCCAGCATTTCATTCAAATCGCGGTAGGGATTGAGGAAACCATGCTGCCGGCAAAACATCTGTGCTCGTTCCAGGTCGAGATCGCAGGCCGCGGTCAATTCAATCTCGCCCGGATGCGCAGCCTGGTATCGCGCCAAGGGGACAGCATGGCCGCCCTCCGAGTGCTCTCCGCAACCGATGAGTCCCAGCTGAATCATAAAACCTGAATACCGCGAGTCGCGCCGCGAATCTCACGGCACAGAGCTTCCGCCCACAGCGGACTTTGCCCCGGCAGATGCCTCGCCACGAATCAGATGCAACGACAAGCCAACCGCCAGAGTCAGACCGGCAAACAACAGCACCGTCATTCGCTGGCCGGGTGGAACCGTCAGTAGCAGTAACAGGCTCAACAGCCCGATGCAGGATATGGTCCGGCTCAGAAAGCGAAACACGGGCACGGTGAAATCCGGAGAATCCTTCAATTCGCGGGCGACGTCGATTGGCGTATCCAGATTCTTGAAAAGTCGCGCGCGGGCTGGCGTATCGCCTCGATCAAAGAGCATGCTCAAGAAAAAAGTTCCGAATGATGCCGGGATGATATAGGCCACCTGCTGAATCAACGACCAGTGATAATGGAATGCCCCCAGCATGCCAAGAATCAGGCCAATCGCGAATGACGCGAGACCCGACCACGGCGGCGTCCGGCGCACGGCCAAACCCAGCAGCGCGGGCGGCCCGTAAGCCAACGACATGAGCGTGTTGAAAGTCAGCATGACCTGGAACACGCTTTGCCCGCTGCCTGCCATGACTGCGGCGATCACGATCGTCGCCCCGCCGATGAGGAACGTACTCACCCACCCTGC
>DATHQJ010000081.1:0-17043 GCA_035482825.1 Binatus sp. (SeqCode)
CCTTGTCTATGCGGCTGGATGGATCTTCGTGAACTACACGCCGGTCGGCGGGGACGACAATCACGTGATCGCGATCGGCGTGGGCGGTGGAATGGGAATCGTAATGCTGTTCAACGTCTGGGGCATCATCTGGCCCAACAACAAGAAGATCATCCGCGGAACGCTCGCCGGCACGCCTCCTGCCAACGCTGCCGTCATGGCGCGGCAGGCATTCCTGGCGTCGCGCACAAACTTCTTCCTTTCCGTGCCACTGATCTTCTACATGGCAGCAAGTTCACACTTCTCCAGCACCGTGATCTTCGGCAAGTAAACTCGATCTTGATGCTGGGCCCCACGTCTTTTAGCGTGGGGCTTCGTTTTGCGCGGGTTTGCGGCCATCGGACAAGGCAGATTTCATCCTTCGGAAGGGAAACTATGATCCAGGAGGCGGGTTCAGAAAGTGTAGAATTGGACTCTACCCAGGTACGTGGGCCTCTGGCCCCGAATCGTTCTCAGCAATGAAACCCAAGGAGGCTTGAAGAAAATGAAATATCCCTCTTCCGCGCTGGCCGGCACTTTGCTGCTGGGCCTCGCCGCCGCCGTTGCTCAACAAAGCTCGACCCCGGTGCGCTGGGCCGAAGGCGCGCCCAACGCCACTTCCGAGATGAAGAACGATACAAAAATCGAAGGCTTGAAAACCGACGATGTTCACATCTTCGCCAGCATCGCGGACCTGAAGGAAACCCAATACAACCGCGTCTGGATTCAGGTGGCAAACCACGGCAAGACGCCCATCGATTTCGATCCCCAGGCGGTAGTGCTGGTGAATGTCGTAAAGGAAAAAATGGTCGCGGCTGAAGTCCCCGACAAGGCCGCCAAATCGATCGAGAAATTCGGCGAAGCCAAGTCGCAGGAAATGTCCTCGGCAAAATGCGAAAACATGGCTGCCACACAGTGCCAACCGGCGCCTGCTCAACTCCAGGTGGCCAGACAGATATCTGCATACTCCTCGCAGCAGGCGCAATGGATTCGCGACAACGCGTTGACCAAGAAGACCCTCGCCCCAGGTGAGGAGGTGCAGGGCATTGTGGTGTTCAGGAAAGATAAGAAGGCCGCCAGCTACATCTTGCGATGTCCCGTAGGCACTCAGATCTTCGAGTTCCCGGTCACCGCGGAGAATAAAGAACCTTCCTACGACTGAACAGATTCGAGTTCGAAGGGCGCGGAGGGATAGGCCCTCCGCGCCGCACCCACTCTGTTTTGCCTCACCTCAATAGTCCGCATTCCAGCCCGAAAGAGGCAGCATTCTTTAGCCCGGACGTAAGTCCGGGGTACCCGTGGGGAAAAAGAGCGAGTGCCGCAAGCCACGGCACGAGTTCTCGCGCGCTATCTTCAAGCCGCGCCCTTTCAAAACCAGAGCGAAAAAAAGAGTTCTTCAGAGTGAAGCTTACTTGCCTTCGCCCAAAGAAAACGGCGGTCTCGAATTTCGAGACCGCCTTGCCAGTACCGCTGGCCCGGGTTAAGGTTGAGACCCTAGAAGTTGATCTTCGCCGTCAACTGGATCAACCGGGTGGAAGCGTCGCCGCCCAGGAAAGAGCCCAGAATGCTCGTCGGCGGGCTGACCGTGTTCAGCACATTACCGAAGTTGCCGCTGTTAATGTTGCCTATCGGATTTGCAAAGTTCGGATGGTTGAACAGGTTGAAGAACTGCGCTCCAACTCCGAACTTCGCCGTCTCCAGGCGCGGGATCCTCGTGTACTTCATGATCGTCATATCCGTATCGAAGTAGTGAGGCCCGTAGAACTGGTTGCGGCGGCCTTCCGTTCCCTCGATCAGCTGGTTCGCCTGATTTCCGCCTTGGGAATCCGGCCAGTCTGCTCTCGTGATGCAGGGAACGGGACCTACGTCCTGGCTCCCTCCCGCTCCGGGCCCTCGGCAAATCGGGTGACTGCTCGGCCCACCGTAGATGGCGTAAACTGGCCCGCCGAAATTGTATCCGCTGAGCCCGGCCGTCGAATTGGAGTTCGTTGCACTCCACGGAAATCCGGTGCGCCAGAACACTGTGCCCGAGAGCTGCCAGCCCTTCAGGAGCTGTGTCGGGCCTTTCGGCAGTTCATAGACGTAGTTGGCATTGATGGAATGCCGCGTATCGTAATCGGAGTTCCCGTAGCTGAAGGCACGGATGTTCTGCTCGTCGGCTGGATTCAGGATGCTGCCTCCGGCAAACCCGTTAAAGCCTCCGTTCGACACCATGTCGAGTGCATGGCCGTAGGTGTAGTTGAGCTGCGTCTGCAGCCCGTGAGCGAACCGATGCTGCAGGCTAAGGTTGAGACCTTCGTAGCTGGAGCTCCCGACAGTAGAGACTTGTTGGACTTGGGAGAACCGCGGATCGGGCAGGGTTGCCGGCAGACCAGGCCAACCATTGGGGCAATAGGGCTTTCCCGCAGCGGGCGGAGTAAGCGGGCAGTACCCATTCACCCCGTTAAAGAACGCCGTCTGGTGAATTCCGTGATTGCCCACGTAGTTCACAATAACGGCTGTGCTGTTGCCGAATTGGTGCTGAACCTCGAAGTTCCATTCCGTGGTGGTCGGTGCAACAATGTGACCCGGGTTGGTGAAACCAGGAGCAGAGAAGCCGTTGAGATTCCCGCTGTTGATCACGTCCGTGTTAATTTGACTGAAGTTTTCGCCCGCTCCAAATCCGTGGAGCAGGGCGGCATTGGAAGCAGCGGCTACTGCGAACACATTGCTGGAAGCGCCACTGAAGCTCGACGTTCCAGTCTCAGAAGGAGAGAGGTTGGAGACCGCCACGACTGGGTTGAACGAATTCACCAGTGGCAAGTTGCTTGACAGGTTGTCAGCCAGCTGACCAGGGAACGTGTCCATGAAGATCCCGACGCCGCCGCGGAACACGGTGTTCTTCAGCATTGAAGGCGCCCACGAGAAGCCTAACCGGGGCTGAACCGAAACTTTCGTAAAGCCAGAAAACGCCGTGCCCAGTCCGGTCTTGATCGACTGGTTGTACGGGGTGTTACCGGTCGAGTCAGCGATCGCAGAAAAGGGCCCGTTAAAGCTAGCGAAGCAGTTCGTCCCGCACTGCGGCACGGAGTTGTGGTCGAAACGCACATCAAGGGTCAGCTTGAGGTCGCTCCGGGGCTTCCACTCATCCTGCAGGTACCATCCCAGCTGGTAGAGCTTGATGGGTTGATTGAGATTCTGAGGAAAGTTTTGCACCAGGAGCGAGATGCCGCCACCGCTTGCGCCGCTGCCCGCTCCGCCGTAATAGTAGTCATCCAGCGTCAGCGGAATCGCGAGGCCACTCGTCAATACTCCGTAGTCGTGGTCGCTAATCAGGTTCCGGTGGAAGTATAGGCCGGCTTTCAAGGTGTGCTTGGCATTCAGGTTGTAGGAGTAATCATCCACCAACTGATAGCCGGTGACGTTGCGGCCTTGAGGCCAGATATAGTCGAGACCGCCAATGCCGCTCAAAGCCCCATCGTTGATCGAAAGGGTTGTCGGGAACGTCGCTAGAGTCTGAGCCAAGTTGAGGGGTCCGAAGATGGCGCGGTAGTACTGCGCCGCGAACAGCAGGTTGTTGGCACCCTTCGCGCCGAGCGGACGGCTCCAGCTCGCTTGCGCCTGATATTCCGGCTGGTAGCTGGTGGAATTGAAGATCGGATTGAACGCGTCGGTCGCCGTTGCCTGCGTTCCAACGTCTTCCTGCAAGCGAACGAACACTTTGTCGTTATTGGTTATGTTGAAGTCAAACCGGCCCGCCGCCAGATACTCGTGCGTGAAGTTGTTGGTGACGTTGTTGAAGGTCTGAACGCACGGAAGGCCGGTTCCGCCGAAGCCGCCAGTATAGGTCAACCCCGCACAGCCCAGCGGATCACCATAAGCGTCACCGCCATTGTAGCCGGGCGTCGCCGTCGAATAGCCCTTCGCGCCGCTATAAACCGCGAACGCCTGCTTGTAGAACGGGACGGACAGACCCAGACCAGTCGCGGCAAGGTTGTTCTCGATCGCGGTCTCGAAGGCTTGCGTCGGTGCGTGCAGTTGGAGGTTCGACACCGGAATGATCACGCGCAGCCCTTCGTAGTTAAAGAAGCCGAACGCTTTGTTCTTTACGATCGGGCCGCCAAAAGACCCTGCGTACTGATTGGCGTTGACAAAGCCGCGCGGCTGGTCGTTCGCCGGATTTGCGTTATTGGTGTGGAACCAGTCGTTGGCGTTCATCACTCGGCCATTCCAGAAGTAGTTGGCGTTGCCGTGCCAGTTGTTGGAGCCGGACTTGGTGATGTAGTTCACGTTCGCGCCAATGAAACCGCCGTACTGGCCGGAATAGCCGTTGGTGACAACCGTCGCTTCGGCCACTTCGTTCTGGCCGAGCAGCAGGTTGGTCGCGCCCGAGTTATTCAGGTTCAGGAACGGATCGTTGTCGTACATGCCGTTCAGGGTGAACAGGTTCGAGGTCGCCGACAGACCGAAGTTGGAGAAGTTTCCGTAACCGCCGTTGGTGTTCATCACCGACCCGGGTGCGGTCTGGGCGATGAAGCTCAGGTCGTTGCCGGGGTTGGGAACTTCGGAGATTTCGCGCTCGTTGAAGGTGGTCGAGATTTCCGTCGTTTCCGCCTGCAGCAGCGGAGCTTCGCTGGTAACTTCAACCGTCGTTCCAGCCGCTCCGACTTCAAGCTTCACGTTGACGATCGCATTCTGACCCACGCTCACGGCCGAAGTGGCCGTCACAGCCTTGAAGTTCGCGGGCGACACATGGATGGAATACGTGCCAGGTTCGAGCAATTGAAATTGGTAGAAGCCCTGGGCGTTCGTCTTGCCGGTCTGGGTGAAGCCCTTGTCCACGCTCTTCAGGGTGACTGTGACGTCCGGCAGAACTGCGCCGCTGGGGTCGGTCACGGTTCCGCTCACCGCGCCAGTAGTTGTGCTCTGTGCCAGCACTACGCTCGGCACTAACAGGGCTATCACCGCCAACATGGCGAACAGCCTGCTCAACGTTGTAAATCGCATTTCCTTGCCTCCTGGGAAATTTTCTTGTCGCTGAATCGGATCCGGACGCCTTGACCGGCTTGCTGGGAACAAGGGCGCGATCCGATGGAATTTCAAGTCTTTGAAACCTCTTGAACGATTGCTGGAACTGGGATTCTTAAAACCGCCGCTGCCTACGTCACCCGTCTAAAGCGGGCTTTCCTTGGTCCCGGTACAAAACAAAGCCAAACTACACCTTGGAACTAGCACCTTAGTGCAACTGACAATCCAAACAAAGCAAGTGATAAACAATTTGTTTTCAACTACATAGTATTAATGCGGAACCGGGCAATATTGAAAATGGGATAACTCGAGGCTTGATTGTATGAAAGTTGGAATAACGCTTCTGGCGCGAGACCGGCTCAGTTTGCGCTAGCCCCGCCGCTTCCTGGATGGTCGGGAGGGAGTTTCCCCGGGCGCCAGGACTCTCCTTACGATCGGGGTGTTGAGCTTGTACTTGCGCTCGGCCACGGCCCCGGCGTCGTCCTTTACGCGCAAGATAAAGACCGGGAGGGTTCCTTCTTTGTCGAAATCCTCTTTGGTGATCGTGACCGGCAGAACGCCGTCGAGACCGTGTTCGCGGTAGGCGGTTTCGTAACGATGCTTACGGGCGTTCCAGGTGAAGACGCGAACCTGATCGTAGTCGTAAGGCAGGCCGTCATGGGTATCGGTCATCAGGCAAAGGTACTGCGGGATCTGCTTCTGCACACCTTTGTCGTTGTCCGGCACCTGGTTCAATGCGAAGAAAGCGACGAAACGCTGGCCTTCGGCGTATTGCGCGATGTCGAGCGGGACGTCGACATCGACCATGCGGGACAGGACCCATCCCACGCGCTTTTGATCGTCGCGCACCAGCCACCAATCCTCGAGTACAGGCCCCGCTGCAACTTTTGCCCCAGGTTTAGTCGCCGGCCTGGCCGGAGGCGCCGCGCCGGGCTGCTTCTCGGCCGTTTCCCGTGCAAGAATCTCGACCTTCGCGCCTGCGGCAAGCTGGTATAGATGTTCGGTGTCGCGGCCGGGAGTGACGTGCATGTTGGTCTCATTGCGCAGGATTCCGGGGGCCTGGGCGGGATCGTTCTGGTTATCCTGAGTGAGTTTCTGGAGAGCGTCGAAGGTCTTCTGATCGACCAGGAAGCGCTGCTCAATCCAGCCTTCGAGTCCGCTGGCAGTGCGCACCCGGGCGAAGCGCTTCTCGCGTTCGAGCACCTCGACGCGCTCTCCATTTTTCACATTGCCGACGCGGTTAAAGATGGCGGCCACCTGGTCGCGCAGTGCTGCCTGGGGCGCCGACACGTAGGCCACCTCGAGGACGTGGTGACGTCCGCGACTGCACGCCGGCGGCAGGAGTAGGACGACTACCGCCATCACCATGGCCGGAACCAGTCGGCTAGCCCGAAATGAGCGTGATATTCTCAAGACCCTCACGACACCTTTACGATTGCCCACAAATCACGAATCGGAAGGTCCTACTATAGCGCGTTGTGCGCGCGAGTTTCGGCACGGAGGTTTACACCTTATGGACCGGCATGCCGAGACTGCCCAAGACACGGACAATCGGCCTCGGTTACCATGGAGAGTGGACTTTCGCTGGGCGGAGGTCCGCAGCATGGCAGCCTGAAAGACGTTTCCCGCGTCTAAGATTCAAGCGGGCTTCATGCCGGGGAGTGATACAAACAAGATACTTCGACACAAATACTTCGACACAAATGAAAAACATATTCAGGAATCGTCTCTTGGTTTTCTCTTTTGTCTCTTTCGCGGCCGTGGCGGGCGCGGTTCGCGCCTCCGCGCAGGATACAGTGGATTCGGTGCTGCACCCGCCCAAGGGAACGCAGGTTGCCATTGTTGTTTTCGAGGACCTGGAGTGCCCCATGTGCGCGCGCATGGCGCCGCTGGTCGAACAGGCTTCGAAGACGTATAAGATCCCCGTCGTGCGGCATGACTTTCCGTTGGGACCGGCGCACCCCTGGTCTTTTCAGGCGGCGGTGATGGCGCGCTACTTCGATACCCACTCCAAAGCCGTGGGCAACGAATTCCGCGACTACATTTTCGCGAACCAACTCGAAATCAACCTGCAGACGCTGCGCACGTATGCGGAAAAATTTGCGGCCGCGCATAAAATCGACTTGCCCTTCGTACTCGATCCCGGCGGAAAACTGGCTGCACTGGTCACCGCCGATCACGATCTGGGCAAAGGCATCAAAATCGAGCACACGCCCACGATCTATATCGTCAGCAGCCGCAATCCCAACCGGCCGTATGTGGAAGTCAAGGACAACAGCCAACTTTATTCGACCATCGACGCGGTGATGAAGGAGTAGGAAAACACAAATTGATGATTGATGATTGTCGATTGCCGATTGAGAACCCATCCTCGGAGTTCAATCAGCAAGCAGGAAATCAACAATTATCAATTTCGGTTTCGAGTTAGTCCCCGAAGCCGATTCCGATGGCGCGCGCGGTCTGCACCAACTCTCCTTCGGGCCGTACGGATTTCAAGTGCCCGATGGCGCGGGCCATGTCAACTCCGACGATGGACCCGGCGCGCAGGGCGACCATCTGGCCAAACTCGCCCTTGGCGATCAGATCGACGGCAGATACGCCGAAGCGCGTGGCCAGCACGCGATCGAACGGCGATGGCGAACCGCCGCGCTGGATGTGCCCCAGCACGCTGACCCTGACTTCTTTGTGCGATCCGGCGGCAATGGCGTTGCCAATCAGGTTGCCGATGGCGCTCACTCGCCGGTTCTCTTTCAGCTCCGGAGGCGGCTTCACGCCCTCGGCGACCACCACAATCGAGAAACGGCTGCCGCGGCTTTCACGCTCCGCGATGAGGTCGCACACGCTCTTGATGGTGAACGGAATTTCAGGGATCAGAATAATGTGCGCGCCGCCCGCAATCCCTCCGGCGAGCGCAATCCAGCCGCAGTCGCGGCCCATCACCTCCACCACCATCACGCGGTGGTGCGAAGCAGCCGTGGTGTGAATTTTGTCGATGGCGTCCGTCACCGTGTGCAGCGCCGTGTCGAAACCGAACGTCAGTTCCGTGGCCGACAGGTCATTGTCGATGGTCTTGGGCACGCCCACAATCTTCATGCCCTTCAGGAAAAGCTCGTGCCCGATCTTCTGCGAGCCGTCGCCGCCGATCGTAATGATCGCGTCGATGCCGAGTTTTTTGGAATTGGCGATGACCTGGTCGGAAATATCACGAACCACTTCCTTGCCGTTTTCTTCCGTCTTGTAGTGGAAAGGATTGCCGCGATTGGTGGTGCCTAGAATCGTTCCACCGCGCGGTAGAATCCCGCTGACCCGGTCGAGCGTGAGCTCAAATGATTTTTCCGGCCAGATCAGGCCGTCAAAACCATCCGGAATGCCGATGACTTTCCACTGATGCTTGAGGATGGCCGCTTTGGTCGCGGCGCGAATGACTGCGTTGAGGCCGGGAGCGTCCCCGCCCCCGGTAGCAATGCCGATGCAGCGTATGTCAGAGCGTAAGTCAGGCATGGGAGTCCCAACGATCATACGTTCCAGTGGGGTTCGCGAACAACGTTACAGGTGGGCGTGGCAGGGGAAGGAACCACGTGGGGAAGATCCAGAGCTTGCACATTGAATAAACTTAAGCTAGACTAAGCTAGCTTATATTGAGGAGGATTTTCGTGAGCGAAATCGGCGCTTTCGATGCCAAGAACACGCTGGGAACCTTGCTCGACCGCGTGGAGCGCGGCGAGGAGATCGTGATTACGCGGCATGGCAAAGCGGTGGCGCGCCTGGTTCCGAACATTCGCCGCTTGGACCAGGATCAGACCCGGGCGGCGTTCGCACGCATCCGCGAGCGGGCTCGACGACTGCAGGCGCGCAAGCCGGCTCCCTTTAAGTGGGCTGAGCTGAAGAAACTGCGAGACCAGGACCGGCCCTGAGCTTCAAGTTCCCGACATCGCCGGCCTGAAATTGCCGCGCTTGAAATTGTCAGGGCCGCCTATGGATGACCCGATCAATGAGTTTGGTTCTCGACAGTTCGATTACGCTGGCTTGGGCGTATAGCGACGAGACGACCCAGTCGGTCTTGCAGATTTTCGACCGGCTCAGCCAGGGCGGCGCATGGGTGCCCGGACTGTGGCGTTTAGAAGTGGCCAATGTTCTGGAGATGAGCGTACGACGCAAACGTCATGACAAAGCTTTTCGCGACGCGACTCTTGCGGATCTGGCGCAACTGCCGATTCAAGTCGACCCACAGACCGACCAGCAGGCCTGGAGTGCGACCCTGCGCCTTGCCGAACGGCATCAGCTGACGTTATATGACGCGGCGTATCTGGAACTGGCTCTACGCCGGAATCTGCCATTGGCCACGCTAGATGACGACTTGCGCCGTGCTGCGGAGAAAGAAAAGGTGCAGGTGCTGGGATGAAATTAGCGGGTGCCCATTTCTCGCGTACTTTGCGGGAGGTGGGACACCCGGCTACTTTAATTCACTGTCAGGTTGGTGGTGAACGTATTGGTCACACCATTGCAGGTGTAGGAAGCGGTGATGACCACCGGGGTGGTTGAAGCGGTTGTGGTCGTGGCAGTGACAGGATCGGTCCCACTCGATATGGTCACAGAAGTATTGTTCGTGGACCATTGAACTCCGGGCGTAATGTCAATGCCGGGAGTACTGACCTGATTGATAACGGCAGTTGCACTTGCAGTGTAGGGCTGCGGCGTGCCGGCCGGTACGCTGGCGTTGACAGGCGAGATCGCAAAGTCAGACCCACCCTCGACGCAGACCGAAGCCGTAGCCGTCTGGGTGATGGTCTGATCCGCAGCGGTGATCGTAGCGGTCGTGTTGCTAAGGCTTTTGCCGGTAAGCAGCCCGCCCGAATTCACGTCCACCGTACCGCTGTTGCTGCTCCAGGAAACCTTGTTTGTAACGTCGCCAGTGCTGCCATCACTGAACGTTGCGAAGGCGGACAGCTGCGTCGTTCCACCCAACGGTACCGTCGGAGTCGTGGGATTGATGGTTAGGGCCGTGACCGTCGGGTTCACGAAGAATCCGCGGCAGCTCACGGCCAGGGCGAGGGTGGCAAGAGCGGCGAAGGCGCCCATCAGCCGGAGTTTGGACTTGTTCGATGACATCATTCTTTAAGACTCCTCGGGCGCGCCTGCTCAGTTTTTACGGGCAATTCTCTATCGGCCAGTCTTGAAAAATTGTAGCAGAGATGATTTCGCCGGGCGCACACTCTGGTACCTGAACCGCGGGCCCGGAACCATCTCTGGCAATCGTGCACGGTGAATCGTCCACGCGTCCGCTTCCCGGTTAGAACGCCGTTGCCGATTGAGCTTGCAGAAAAAGTTGGGCCGCCACGTCTCATCTGAGGAAGCCTTTCCGATCCACTCCCGTCCGCTAACGCCCCTTGCGATGATCCACTTTCGGAGGACTGGAGTTGCGCGGAGGCGGGCTGGACTTGGGCGCATTCTGCCTCGGGGTATTCTCTTTTGGCGCCGAATGAGACGCTGGCGCGGAATGAGTCGTATTCGACTCGCTCTGGGGACGAGTCTCGCTGGCGCGGCTGCCGTTTCCCCCACTGCCACTGGACGAAGCTCCGCTTTTCGCCGGCGGCGTGAACGGGCGGAATCCGTCGTTCGAACTCCCTTTGTCTCCGGGAGTTGACGCTACCCGCGCCTCTTTCGGCGACATCGCCGGAGCGTGATATTCCCCACCCGCATTCCGGGCTGAAACCGCGGAGCGGCTGCTGAAATCCCCGGCCCTCGCCGTCGCCGCAACTGCAGGACGGCCATGATTTTCCGACGCGAAGTTTTGCCGATTCTGGCTGGCCAACTGTTCATGCCGGCTCTGTTCGGCCAGTGCAGGGGTATGCTGCTCGTGCGCAGCCGCCTCTTCCTGCGCTGTGGGACGCGCCGCAACTCCTCCCTCGCCGCCATTGAAGGCCACGTGATTTTCGTTCACGACTACGGTGCGGTTGTAGACGTTGGTGGTGTTGGTGACGCTAACGTTGGTGACGTAGCGGTTGTAGTAGAACCCTCCGCCGCGCCACTCGCCGCCGGCGAAACCCACGCCGCCGTAGCCGAATCCGTAGTTAATACCGCCATAGAAGCCGACGTGCGGGCCCCAGTATCCGGCATGCCACGCATAGAATCCCCCGCCCCAGCCCCAGTAGCCGGGCGTCCACAACATCCCGACTGGAGCAACCACCCACGTGCCGGGCACCCAGTAGTAGCCGCCGTCATCGTTCCATCCCCAGTAACCGGGCGTCCAAAGATAGCCGGGGTCGGGACAGATGGGCTGCGCGTAAATCGGCAGCGCGGGCGGTCCTACACGCACCGAAATGCCGATCCCGATCTGTGAAAACGACGCGGCAGAAAAAGTTAGAATGACGACTGCCAGCAACAGCCAGCGGACTACCCTTGTCCTTGTGTTCGTGTTCATGGCCCTTCTCCCTAGATATGGTGCCCAAGGCCGACCGGAGCCGGTTTTCAGCGTTGCTCTATTGTGCCGCAGAACACACTCCGAGGCCTGATTACGATCCTTCCCTGTAAACCCAAAACTTTAGAGTATGTTGCTCGGTTCAAAAATTATTTGGAATCAGAAGGTTGGGCGAGGCAGCGCGGGCGAGACGCCCCCGCGACAGCCGGCGGGACGCCGGCGCTACTAAGAACTGAGAATTAATTAGTCTTGCGCGCCCGCGCGATCCGCTCGTCAATCGGCTTGCGCCCGCCGAATCCTTCCTGCGTTCCGTGCCAGTGGGTGATGGATTTCTCTCCCATCTTCCAGCACAGCAGAATCACCTGGCCCTCGACTTCGCAGGGAAAATCGAGCAGCCCAATGTCGAGGTCTTTCACTTCCACTCCGATGGAGTCGATCTCGGCCAGGGCATCTTTGGCGCGCTGCTCGGCCTTGACCCGCTCGGCTTTGCGCCGGGCCAGCGGCACGACATCGACGAACATCCCCCCGTTCAGAAAAATCCTGTGGCCAAGGGCCTGTTGCTCGGCTTCCACTTCTTCCATGACTTTCTTGCCGTTGATCGCAGTGCGCAGCAGCGACTCCAGCACCGGAAGCAGGGACTGCGCCTCGTCGAGAGTAAAGGTTCGGTCTGACATAGGATTTGCTCTATTTTACCGCATGACAGGGTCGAGTCGGCTTCGCCGCAGGGTGCGGCACATTATTATTATTTTCTCGCATTGTCCGCAGCCGGCTGGGTGCCTAGTTGATGAATGTCCGGTTCTAATCCGTGGAAATCCGCGTGAATCCGTGGCAAAGAATTATTTTCTTAGCGAGTCCGGGCGTGGGAGGGATCGGCTGACGTGGCTGAATTCACGTCGATCGCGAGCGAAGGCATCCCGGGCGCATCGCAGTTCCCGTCGCGGCTGTAGTTGGTGCAGCGGCCGGCGACGTCCTTGCGCTGCGGCGACTGAGCGAACTGCCAGACCTCCGCGAATCCAACCCCGCTCTCCGCAGGATTCGGCGGACGCTGAGGAAACGCGCATCCCGGCGCCGGAGGACAGGCATCGTTCGTCACCCAATACGTAATATCGCGCCCGGCCGCGTGCTCGCGAATATCCTGCGCGGTGACGACGTTGCCGTCATCGGCGGCGGCCATGCCGGAACAGTAGATGCCGGCGCGAAATCCCGCGGCGGTAACGCCATCAACCCAAGCGTAGATGTAAGCCTTCTGCTCGGGCAGCATGCGCCCACCCTGTTCTTGATCGAGAAAGATAATGGTGGCGTGCGGAAATCCCTCGCGCCGCGCAGCCGCCATAGCCGCAGCAGCGTCTGATCGCCCGAGGCGCGTGGCGTTTGCCACCGTTTTAAGTTGCGCGTCGAGCCGTCCGTTGAACAGCACAAGAAATCCGAATCCCGCGGACTCGACTGCAGCCCGGTGTCCGGTCCAGGTGTTGGCGCGCTCGCCGGGAGGACGGTTGAGCCAGTATCCCGTGTAGGAAAAAGTCTGGTGGAGAGCTTTGAGGTTGGCGTCGCCGGGATAGTTGTTGAGGTCGAGGCCGAGGTAGGAGGAGCTCTGCGCCTGAAGAGCGGCGCAGGAGAGCACAAGTGCGGCCATCGCAGTCAACCACCGCAAGTTCATGAACCTGATTTTAACCCGCGCGGCGCGCAGTGACTAAAGCCTGTTCTTCGCGAGTGTGGATTGATCGGCACGAGTGGAACTCGTGCCCTTCCCGGTTTCGGCCGCTCGGCGTTCTTTGCGATCTCGGCGGTGCAACGCCTCTACTGAAAAGCTGAGAACGAACAGCTACCCCCCGATATGCACCATGGTCCTCGACGCCGGCACAAAATCCGCCTCGCCGATGTGGTGGCGCTCTTCTTTCTTTGCGACCACGCCTTGAATAAACGCCGCCAACTCGTCGTCAGACGCCCCACGCTGCATCTGCGCGTGCAGATCGTGATCCCACACCGAGAATAAACACGTGCGGATCTTGCCGTCGCTGGTGATGCGGATGCGGCTGCAATGTCCGCAGAAGGGATGCGACACGGGCGCGATGATGCCGATCTCGCCCACGCCATCTTCAAAACGGTAACGCCGCGCCGTTTCCGAGCGCGCGTGCGGAATCTCGACCAGCGGACGGTATTCCGCCATACGCGCCAAGATTTCATCGAGTGTGACCACAGTCGAGGGCGCCCAGGTGCGTCCCTCTTCAAGTGGCATGAATTCGATGAAGCGCACCGTCACGCCCTCTTCCCGCGCGAACATGCCGAAGGGAATGATCTGGTCTTCGTTGAATCCGCGCATCAGCACGCAATTCACTTTCAGCGGCCACAGTCCGGCCCGCCGCGCCGCGCGAATTCCCGCCAGCACGTGATCGTATCCGTTGGGCACGCGCGTGATGCGCGCAAAGCGATCGGGATCGACCGCGTCCATCGAAACGGTGACGCGAGTCAGTCCCGCATCCTTGAGCGGCTGCGCCATCTCGGCCAGCATGTGGCCGTTGGTGGTGAGCGCAATATCGAGCGGCTCCCATGAACCGCTCCCTGAATTCATCCGCGCGGCGGGGTTTGGGAAGGGCACGGCTTTAGCCGTGCCGTTATCGCCGCCGGAGGATGCCGGCTTTAGCCCCTGAGGCCGCAGCTTCGCCAGCTCGCGCACGAACTCGACCACGCCTTTGCGCAGAAGCGGTTCGCCGCCGGTCAGGCGAACCTTGCTGATCCCCATCCCGACCAGCACGCGCGCCATCCGCAAATAATCCTCAAACGGCAGATCGCCGTAGAGCGCGCCTTCGTTCCCCGTCCGGCAGTAGACACACTTGTAATTGCAGCGGTCGGTGATGGAGATCCGCAGGTCGGTGATGGCGCGTCCGAATTTGTCGTGAAGGGGCAAGCTCTTGGCTCTTAGCTAAACCCGCGGCGTTCGCTCCCTGCCCCGTTGAGCAGAGCTGAAACCAAAAGCTTCAGAGCTGGTTTGGGAACGACAGAGCCGGACCGGGATGGTCGGAAACTCACGAGTTCATTATAGTCGTTTGGGAACGCGTTTTAGCTTCATTCAGAAGAATCAAGTTCTGAGCGCTTTCACGAATGCCCTAAAATCGGCTCCGTGAGCGACCGGATCAACACCAATTCCTTCGACGTAGATAGTGACTACCTCTTTACTCGCGGAGCATAAGTAGCCGAAAAATACCCGGCCACTGCTCTTATCGGCTCCGTAAAAAAATGAGCCGAGAATGTCGCGGTCCCTAAACTGTGGCTCCAACTCGACATACCCATCCTTAAGAAATTTCTTCTCACCCTTGACGCGGATGTCGCACAGTATTTTGAACTCCTCGGAGGTCACCTCTTTGTCAAAGCGTACGAGCCCTATTGTCGCTTGCTGTTTGTCGGTACGGAACACAAGTCTGTCGTCCTCCTGGGAGACGAACCGCCATCCGTCGGGCGGCACAATCGAACTGTTGCCGATTAAGAAACTAGTCTCTGCCATGAATCCTCGCGTGCCCAAACTGAAGGGAACGTCATTTTGATACGGCGGCTCCCAGCGCTTTCTCAATCGCCGCCTCGGCCATCGGCGCCATAATCTTGAATCCCGCCGCGTTCGGATGCAGCCCATCGTCGGCCAGATCCTTCTTCAGCAGCCCCTTGTCATCGACCATCGCGCTGAAATAATCCAGATAGACGCAGCCGCTGGCGGCGAGCGCGCAGTAACTTCGCAGCCAGTTGTTCAGCGACAGAATCTTCTGAGGCGAGCGCTGCGTAAAAAAATCCTTCGACCGCTCGGTGTAATTGTGCACCGGCAGGATCGACGAATAAATCACCTGGATGTTGTTGGAGCGCGCCAGATCCGCGAGCGACGCGAAGTCGGCCTCAATGTCTTCAATCCGCATCGGCCCCGTATTGCCCGCGATGTCGTTGGTCCCGGCCAGAATGATCACGACCTTGGGACGCAGGTCAATCACATCCTGCCGGAAACGCACCAGCATCTGCGGCGTGGTCTGCCCGCCAATGCCGCGATTGATGTAGGGCTTGCCAGGAAAATATTCGTCGAGATGCCAGCTATCGGTGATGGAGTCGCCGAAGAACACGACGCGATTCTCCCCCTTGGGCGACTGGAGCGCGGCATTGGCGTCGCGATAGCGCGCGAGTTGCCCGTAGTCGTCGGTAAACATCGCGATGCGCGAGGCGCGATATTGGTCGAGGCCGGGGAAGCCGGTCGAGGGGATACTAGGCGGAGCAGGCTGCTGGGCGAAAGCAGACAGAGAAAAAACGGCGACGAGGAACGTGAGACTGCGGACGGTACGAGATGATTTCATATACGTATCCTTAAAGGTGTCACAGCATAAACGCCAACCTCGCATCGATGCAGAAACTCGATTCGATACTCCATCACGGTCGGCTCGCAATCGCCCGCGCAATCGCCTTCTCCGCCAGCGGCGCCATGATTTTGTACCCGGCCGCATTCGGATGCAGCCCCTCGTCCGACAGCTCGCGCTTCAGCATGCCTTTGTCATCCACCATTGCCGAGAAATAGTCGAGATACACCAGCCCATTCTTCGCGCAGTAATCCTTGAGCCACGCATTCAGCGCCAGGATTCTTTCGCGCGGCCGCAGGGCAAACGACTCCTTCGCATCCTCGGTGTAGTTGTTCACCGGAAGCAGCGAGGCGAAGACCACGCGAATGTGGTGCAGGCGCGCCAACTCGGCCATGGACTCGTAGTTGGCCTCGATGTCCTCGTTGCGCGCAGGCCCGGTGACGCCGGCCACGTCGTTGGTGCCGGCCAGCACGACTAGCACCGCGGGATGCAGGTCAATCACATCCTGTCGAAAGCGCACCAGCATCTGCGGCGTGGTCTGCCCGTCGATGCCGCGATTGATGTAAGACCTGGGAAAATAGTCCGCCAGCTTCCAGTAGTCGGTGATGGAATCTCCGAGTAAGACAACGCGGTTCTCGCCAGCCGCGGGCGGCTTGAGAGCAGCGTTGGCCTCGCGGTAGCGCTTCAGCTCCCCAAAATCATCGGTGTAAATAGCAATCCGCGACGCGCGGTACTCGTCGAGGCCGGGAGAGCCGGTGGAAGGCATGGGGGGAGCGGGCTCCTGAGCAGACGAAACAACAGACAGAAGAAAAACCGCGACAGTTATGAGTCGGCAGCGCATCCCGCCGATGCTACCACGGTCATCTGACCGGGCGGATTTTCCTGGTTTGATCCGTGCAAATCCGTGGCAAAGAAGTTCGGCTCACATCCCGTCGTAATTGGGCCCGCCCCCACCCTCCGGCGGAACCCAGGTGATGATCTGGTATGGGTCGGCGATGTCGCAGGTTTTGCAGTGGACGCAGTTTGACGGGTTCAGGCTGATGCGTTTGCCGTTGGGCTGGTTGGCGTCGTCGACCATTTCGTAGACGTTTGCTGGGCAGAAATTCTGGCAGGGGCTGCCGAATTCTTTCACGCATCGCGTGTTGCAAATGTTCGTGTCGTGAATCACCAGGTGCGCAGGCTGGTCTTCTTCGTGCTTGGTGCCGGAGTGATATAAGTCGGTGAGTTTGTCGAAGGTGAGTTTGCCGTCGCCTTTGGCGGGGCCGAGCAGGTGAG
>DATHQJ010000082.1:0-9253 GCA_035482825.1 Binatus sp. (SeqCode)
GGTTCCCGATGCCGGTCCCGACGACGTAAACCGCGCCGTCGCCGCCGCCAAAGCTGCATTTGAAGATGGTCCGTGGGCGACCACGACCGCGCAGGAACGCGGCCGCGTGCTGTTCCGGCTCGCGGAAAAAATTCGCGCCAATCTCGCCGCGCTCGCGGAACTCGAATGCCGCAACACTGGCAAGCCCATCGTCGAAGCTGAGTTTGACATTAACGATGCCGCCACCTGCTTCGAATACTACGGCGGCCTCGCCACTAAAGTGGTCGGCTATGTGAATCCCGTGCCCGACAACGCCATGAGCCTCACGCTCAAGGAGCCGGTCGGAATCGCCGGGCAAATCATTCCCTGGAATTACCCCCTGCTCATGGCCGCGTGGAAACTGGCGCCAGCGCTCGCCGCCGGCTGCACCTGCATACTCAAACCCGCCGAGCAAACGCCGCTGACCGCGTTGGAATTTGCCAAATACTTTGCGGATTGCGGCCTGCCTGCGGGAGTGGTCAATGTGATCACCGGTTTCGGCGAATCCTGCGGTGCTCCGCTGGTGCAGCACCCGGATGTAAACAAGATTGCCTTCACCGGCAGTGCAGCGGTCGGCAAGATCATCGTGAAACAGGCTGCGGACACCGTGAAACGTGTCACGCTCGAACTGGGTGGCAAGTCACCGAACATTTTCTTCGCCGACGCCGATTTTGAGGCTGCCATCGATGGTGCTCTGTTCGGCGTCTTCATTAATCAGGGAGAAGTTTGCTCCGCCGGAAGCCGCATCCTGGTGCAGAAATCGATCTACAAGAAATTTGTCGAAGCCATGAGTGAGAAGGCGAAAAAGATCAAGCTCGGTCCACCACTCGAACGTGAGACCAAAATGGGACCGCTGGTCAGCAAAGAGCAATACGACCGGGTCAACTCCTACATTGAGATTGGCAAGAAGGAAGCCAAGCTTACCTCCGGCGGCGGGCGCCCGGAAAAATTCGCCAGGGGCTACTACGTTCAACCCACAATTTTCAGCGAAGTGACTAACTCCGCCCGGATTGCGAGGGAAGAGATTTTCGGTCCCGTCGCGGCGGTGATTCCGTTTGAAGACGAGAAAGATGCGCTCAAGATCGCCAACGATTCGCCATACGGCTTAGCGGCTGCGGTGTGGACGCGGGATATTTATAGAGCCCTGCGTGCTGTGAAGGCGCTGCGCGCCGGAATCGTGTGGGTGAACCACATGCAGCCCACTTACGTGGAAGCGCCGTGGGGAGGCTACAAGCAGTCCGGCTTCGGCCGCGAACTTGGGCCCTGGGGCATCGAAGAATATCTCGAGACCAAGCAGGTGTATATCAACTTGAACGAAGCACCGATCGGCTGGTATTGAAAAGCAATGGCTCGTGGCTAGTGAGTGGCCAGTAAAGCCTCATTTCTAGTCACCCGCAACTAGCCACTCGATGGTGAGAGAACTGAGAATCAAGATGTCTACCATTCAACTCCGCACTCCGATCCCCGGGCCGAAGTCCAAGGCTCTCTCTGCGCGCCGCGTACAAGCTGTGCCCCGCGGCCTTTCTCACGGGACGCCCATCTATGTGGCCAAGGCCGAAGACGCATGGCTGGAAGACGTCGATGGCAATCGCTACATCGATTTCGCCGGAGGCATCGGCTGCCTCAACGTCGGGCATCGTCAGGAAGCTGTGGTTGCTGCGATCCGCGACCAACTCGACAAATTTCTGCACACCTGCGTCCAGGTCACGCCCTACGAAAGCTACATCCGCCTCGCTGAGCGCATGAACGACGTCACCCCTGGCAACTTTCCGAAGAAGACCATCTTCGTGAACAGCGGCGCGGAAGCGATAGAGAATGCGGTGAAGATCGCCCGCGCCTACACGAAGCGCCCCGGCGTCATCGCGTTTGAAGACGCTTTCCACGGGCGCACCATGATGACGCTGGCTCTCACCAGCAAGACTCATCCTTACAAGGCGGGATTCGCGCCGTTTCCGGGAGAGGTTTATCGGGTCCCGTTCGCCTACTGCTATCGCTGCTCTTATAACTTGAAATATCCGTCGTGCGATCTTTATTGTGCGCGGCGTTTGGAAGATACGTTCAAGCGTGTGGTCGCCAATGAGGAAGTTGCGGCGGTGATCGCCGAACCAGTTTTGGGTGAGGGCGGATTTGTCGCGCCGCCACCAGACTATTTCAAAGTTCTCATCGAGCTTTGCCACAAGCACGGCATTTTGTTCATCGCGGACGAAGTTCAATCCGGTTTCGGGCGCACCGGCGCCCTCTTCGCGAGCGAACGCTATGGCATTGAGCCTGATCTTATTGTGACGGCGAAATCTTTGGGCGGCGGCTTGCCGCTTGCGGCGGTCACAGGCCGCGCCGAAATCATGGATGCTCCCGGCCCCGGCGGGCTCGGCGGGACATTTGCCGGCAACCCACTTTCCTGCGCTGCGGCTCTTGCCGTGCTTGATTTGTTCGAGCAGGAAGATCTTTTGACCCGAGCGAACGAACTCGGAGACCGCTTCCAGCGCCGTGCGCGCGAGTGGCAGCGCCGCTGGCCGATCGTCGGCGACGTGCGCGGACTCGGCGGCATGCAAGCCATTGAGCTGGTGCAGTCGCAGGAAACCAAGGTTCCCGCCGCGGACGAGACCAAGCAAATTACGCAGTATTGCTACGAGCACGGCCTGATCACCATCACTGCCGGTTCGTATTCCAACGTGATCCGACTTCTGGTTCCCCTAGTCGCGACGAACGAGCAAATGGATGAAGGACTCGATGTCCTCGAGTCCGCGCTCGCCAGCGTCTGCGACAAGAAAGGCGCGGTTGCGCAGTTGGTGTAATAATCTGATTTACCTTTCGCGATAGTAGAGGCATTGCCATGACGTCAGTCGCCGCACCTCCCGTTATTCGGCTTACCAATTACATCAACGGCCAGTGGGCCGACTCGCACGCCGCCGAGTGGCGCGACGTGGTCAATCCCGCCACCGGCGAAACCCTGGCGCAAGTCCCGCTCGCCGACGCCGCCGAAGTGAACACGGCGATCGAGGCCGCGGCGGCCGCCTTTCCCGAATGGCGCCGCACTCCGGCGGAAGACCGCATCCAGCCGCTGTTCAAGCTGAAGATGCTTCTCGAAGATCACATCGGCGACATCGCCCGCATCATCACGCAGGAAAACGGCAAGACCTTCACCGAGGCCAAGGCCGAAATGCGCCGCGCCATCGAGAATGTCGAAGTGGCCTGCGGCATTCCGATGATGATGCAGGGCTACAACCTCGAAGACGTCGCCCGCGGCATCGACGAGATGATGATTCGCCAGCCCCTCGGCGTCACCGCCGCCATCGTGCCATTCAATTTTCCTGGCATGATCGCGTTCTGGTACCTGCCTTACGCCATCGCCACCGGCAACACGTTTATTCTCAAGCCGTCGGAGCGCGTGCCGCTCACCATGCGCTACGTGTACGAACTTCTCGAAAAAACTGGCCTGCCCAAAGGCATCGTGAATCTGGTCAACGGCGGCAAAGCCGTGGTTGACGCACTCATTGACCACCCCAAAGTCCGCGCCATCAGCTTCGTGGGCTCGACTCCGGTCGCGCGCTACATCTACGCGCGCTCCGGTGAAAAAGGGAAGCGCTGCCAGTGCCAGGGCGGAGCCAAGAATCACGTGGTCGTTCTTCCTGATGCCGACATGCCGATGGCCACACAGATCATCAGCGACAGCGCGTTCGGATGTGCCGGGCAGCGTTGCCTCGCCGTTTCCGTTGCCGTCACCATCGGCGAAGCGCAGAAAAGTTTTCGCGACTCCATTGCTGACGCTGCTGCAAAACTCAAAGTGGGCAACGGGCTCGAAGATGGCGTACAGATGGGGCCCGTCATCACGCCACAGAGCAAAGAGCGGGTGGAATCGCTCATCGCTCTCGGCGAGAAGCAAGGCGCGAAAATCCTGCTCGACGGGCGCAACTCGAAGGTCCCTCGCTACGAGGCGGGAAACTTCGTGAACCCCACCATTCTCGACGACGTTCCTGCGACCAGCGACCTCGCCGACACGGAAATCTTCGGCCCGGTTCTCAGTCTCGTCCACGCCAGCGGTATGGACGAAGCACTCGCCTTCCTCGAACGCAGCGCCTACGGCAACCAGGCGTCGTTGTTCACCTCGAGCGGATCGGCCGCGCGCCGTTTCCGTTATGAAGCACCCGCGGGAAACATCGGCATCAACATCGGAGTCGCCGCGCCCATGGCCTATTTCCCGTTCAGTGGCTGGAAGAATAGCTTCTTCGGCGATCTCCACGGCCAGGGCCGTGATGCCATTGAGTTCTACACCGACAAGAAAGTAGTCGTCGAACGCTGGGCGAAGGAGCACAGCAGAAAGTTCTGAGGTCTTACCACAGAGACACAGAGACACGGAGAAAGGTAATCGACAAGCATTGGTTCTTCTCCGCGACACGGTGTCTCCATGGTGATTAAGCTTTCATTATGAGGAATCCATGAACACAGTCACAGCCACACCCGCGATGACGGGGCCCGAAATTGTTGACCTCACCAAGAAGCACACGCTGTTCGAATGGTCCGCGCAAGCGAAGGTTGACCCCATCCCGGTGGCCCGCGCGCAGGGCATCCACTTTTGGACGCCCGAAGGCAAGCGCTTCATCGACTTCAACAGCCAGTTAATGTCGGTGAACATCGGCCACGGCGACGAACGCGTCATCCGCGCCATTCATGAGCAGGCGCAGAATCTCTGCTATGCCAATCCCTTCATGGCTACCGAGCCGCGCGCCCGCCTGGGTGCCAAACTCGCCGAAATTACTCCCGGCGACATCGACACTTTCTTCTTCACCAACGGCGGCGCCGAAGCCAACGAGAACGCCATCAAGATTGCCCGCTTCTTCACCGGACGCCACAAAATCATGGCGCGCTACCGCTCCTACCACGGCGCGACTGCTGGTGCGATCACCCTCACCGGCGATCCGCGCCGATGGGCTGCCGAACCCGGCATTCCCGGTGTGGTTCGCGTGCTCGATCCCTATCACGGCATCGAGCGCGGCTGGGAGTCTGCGGCAACTTCGCTGCAGATGATCGAGGAGATTATTCAACTGGAAGGCTCGCACACCATCGCAGCCTTCATTCTCGAGACCGTGGTTGGCACCAACGGAATTCTGATTCCGCCGGATGGTTACATGCAGGGCGTGCGCGAGCTGTGCGACAAGTATGGCATCCTTATGATTGCCGACGAAGTGATGGCGGGCTTCGGCCGTACGGGCGCGTGGTTCGCGATTGACCACTGGAAAGTCGTCCCCGACTTGATCTCGATGGCCAAGGGATTAACGTCCAGCTATTTGCCGCTGGGAGCGGTGGGCATGCGCCATCACATCGCGCAACATTTTCAGGACAAGGTTTTCTTCGGAGGTCTCACCTACAACAGCCATCCCATGGGATGCGCCGCCGCCCTCGCTACGATTCGGGTTTATGAAGAAGATAACCTAATCGACAACGCGAAAAAAATGGGCGCGGTCTTGAAAGAACTCGGCGCCGAGTTGCAGGCGAAGCATCCGTCTGTGGGAGCGGTGCGCTCCATCGGACTGTTCGGGATCGTCGAACTCATCCGCAGCCGCAAGACGCGACAACCCATGGCACCGTTCAACGGCACATCCGAAGAGATGGCCGCCCTGGGCCGCTTTTTCCGCGAGCAAGGCCTCTACACGCTGGTGCGCTGGAACACCTTCTATACCAACCCGCCACTGTGCATCAACGAACAGCAGTTACGAGAAGCGTTCGCCATCATCGACAAAGGCCTCGAAATCACGGATAAAGCGGTGAAGGACTAAGTCGGCGGATCCGGTCGCGCTCGAGTTAAGCCGCTGAGGGCGTACGGCCCAAGGCTGCGACTTGAGCGGAATTGAATCCGACGATTGAAACATCGCCGGGAACGCGGAGCCCGGCCTGGCGGATGGCATGAAGAGCACGCAGGAAGTGTTCTGCGCCTACAAACATCAGCGTGCCGCTGCCCATGGCTTGACCGCCGGGCGCTAACGCCGGGTCCGTTTGGGTTCGCAAGGCGCGCGCCACGGGGTTGGGTTGATAGTTCAGTTCGCGCGCCGCGGCGAAGACGCGATCCTTGGTCCGCTGTGGAATGGACGCCGATCCCGGCGCCCTGTTCAGCACCAAGGAAACCGTGCCGGGAGCAAGGCCGACGCTCTCCGCCACAGTTTTCAAGGTTACCGCGCCGGGTCGCTTCAAGCCATTCTTGTGGTTACCGGTCATGTTGTTTCGAATCATATTGTCCCCTTCACTCCTGGCGATCCCAGTGCTTGCGATCAAGCCGCTCGGCGAGAGATGGCACCTTCGGCAAAGCGGTGGCATCGTCGCGGGTTCAGAAACAATCAGGAATAGCGACTCGGGAGGACAGGGCGAATCGCGCACGCCACGCGGACATCAGGGGCCGCATGACCAACTATTCCAAAGGAAAGCCGCGCCACCAATCTGACAAAGACCCGACCCAAAGTCCAATCGAAAAAAGTTATCGCGACGATCATGTCGCTGCGAATCAAATACGACCCATCAGATTTGCGGATTATTGTTGTTGCTGCTGCTGTTGTTGCTCGTGTTCCGTGCGAGTGCTCCGCGGCGCAAACACGGGCCGGGATTGGATCACAATGCTCGGCGCCACGGGCTCCGGCAGTGGAGCGTCCGAGGGGCTCACCGTTACCGCCACGCTGAGTTCGCTGTGCGCTTCTCCCTTGTAGACGCCGCGAGTGGGAGGAACGTCGGCGTAATCGCGTCCAATCGCAACTCTTATATGTCGGTCCGCACCGATCAGGTTGTTGGTGGGATCGAACGCAACCCAACCCAACCGGGGCACCAGCGCCTCAACCCAGGCGTGCGACGCGCCTTCCACCGAGCGGTCGTGTTTTTCCTGCTTCAGGTCGCGGTGGAACATGTAGCCACTGACGTAGCGGCAAGGCACGCGCAGCGGGCGAACCAGAGCGATCATGATGTGAGCGAAATCCTGGCACACTCCGCGACGAGAGTGCAGAGCCTCTTCAATCGGCGAGTCGACATTCGTGCTGTTGGGGACGTAGGCAAACATGCCGTAGATGGCTTCATTCAGCTCGGTCAGCAATTCCAGTGGATGGCCGCGCCGGCCGCATCGGAGTTCCTGCGAAAGCTGTTCGAGCGGCTCGCAGGAACGAGCGAACTGGCTCGGCAAGAGCATTTCCCAATAGTCGTCGGCCGCAACCTGGGCGTCGAGATCAGCCCAGTCGCCGGCGTCCGCGGCACGCGGCGCAGGTGCGCCCTGCACTTCGATGACAGACTGCGCGACCACTTCGACTTGAGTATGACTCCCGGCGATATCGAAGTGGTGCACGATGTTCCCGGTAAAATCGCGATACTGCATGATGTTGGTCGCCGGGTTCACGTCGAGATGGAAGCTGAGGCAGCGTTGCGTCCCTTCGCTGCGCGGCTGCATGCGCACCTCCATCACACTCTCGCGGATCGCGGGCTCGTAATGGAATGTGGTGGTATGGCGGACGGAGTAAATCAAGGGAACACTCTTTCCTCTAAATTGCCAGATTCTCAAAGTCCCTTACGCGACCAGGGCCGACTCAACCGAGTAGTCAAAGTAAACCTGATGAATCGCGGTGTGCGCTTGCGCGCACTGCCAGCGAATGCTGTCAACATACGCGGTGGGCCCCGAGGCCATGATCTCTTCGATCTGGCTGAAACTCAGAGTGGCGCGCAACCGTCCCGCCAGGCGAAGTGGCTGCTCCGCCTTCCGTTCTGTCAACTCTCCGATCGCACGCAGCGCCGAATGTACCATGTCTACCGAAAAGCGCACGGAATGCGGAAAGTTCGAGTTCAGCAGCAGAAATTCCGCCACTCGCAGGGGGCGCAATTCGGCAGTATAGGTCTTACAGTAGGCTTCGAATGCAGCGCAGGATTTCAGCAGTCCCACCCACTCCAGATATTCCTCGTTTTCGACGGATTGATCCGGCGATTGTGGCAGTCGCTTGAAATGCGCGCCGATCAGCCGCGCCAGCGCATCGGTGCGCTCCACAAATCGTCCCAGTTGAATGTAATGCCAGCCTTCGCCGTGCGACATGGTGGAATCGGTTACGCCCTGGAACAGGTGCGCGCCTTCCTGCACCGCGCGAAAAAAAATGTAGGAGTGCAGCAGCCATGCTTCACTCGAGGTCGTGCTGTTCACTTGCAAATACAGGCGATTAAGCTGTTCCCACATTTCGGTGCTGCATTGTTCGCGGACCTGCCGCAAGTTTTCCCGAGCCGCGGATACGCACGAAATAATTGACGACGGATTACTGCGATCGAGCGTGAGAATCTGCGTAAGCGTCGCGGCGTCGATTTTGCCGTCCTCGGGAGGAGCCACCTGCGAAGCTTCCAGCAAGCGCAGCCAGCGCCCTGCGCCCGCTTCTGGAGATTGATCCAGCCGCAGCTGAAAATCCACGTCGATCAGGCGTGCCGTGTGCTCGGCGCGTTCCAGGTAGCGGCTCATCCAATACAAACTGTCTGCCACCCGCGACAACATGGTGGTTTCTCTCTGCCCGCTCATGCGCGCAGCACCCACGTATCTTTACTGCCCCCACCCTGCGAGGAGTTCACCACGAGCGATCCACGCCGCAAGGCCACGCGCGTGAGCCCGCCGGGCACAAGGGTCACGTTCTCGCCATAAAGAATGTAGGGGCGAAGGTCCACGTGCCGCGCCTGCGCTTCGCCATCGAGAAAGCACGGCGCCCGCGACAGGCTCAGAGTAGGTTGCGCAATGTAGTTCCGCGGTTCGGCCACGATGCGCTGGCGGAATTCTTCCCGCTGCTCGGCTGTGCTGTGCGGTCCGATCAACATGCCGTATCCGCCCGACTCGCCGACGGCCTTCACCACTAATTCGTCAAGATGTTCCAGCACATAATTTCGCTGCGAGCGATCGGTGAGCAGATAGGTTTGCACGTTAGCCAGGATGGGATCTTCACCAAGGTAGTAGCGGATGATGGCAGGCACATAAGCATAAACCGCTTTGTCATCGGCGATGCCGGTTCCGATCGCGTTGGCCAGCATCACATTGCCGGCGCGGTAGGCGTTGAACAATCCAGGCACGCCCAAAGTCGAATCCCGCCGGAAGCACAGCGGATCGATGAAATCGTCGTCCACGCGCCGGTAGATCACATCCACACGCCGCAGGCCCGCCGTGGTACGCATGTAGGCAACATTCTCGTGCACCAGCAGATCTCTGCCCTCCACCAACTCTATGCCCATCTGCTGCGCCAGAAATGTG
>DATHQJ010000083.1:0-15550 GCA_035482825.1 Binatus sp. (SeqCode)
CGGCGGCTACAGCTACGGCGGATACATGACCAACTGGCTCATCACCCAAACCACCCGTTTCAAAGCCGCGGTCACCGGCGCCGGCGCCGTCGAACACATCGGCAACTGGGGCAACGACGACACCACCTACGACGACGCCTATTTCCTCGGCGGACGCCCCTGGGAAGCCGCCAAGCAATATCACGACGAAGCCGCCATCTTCCAAATCGACAAAGTAAAAACCCCCACCCACATGGTCGCCGGCGCCGACGACATCCGAGTCGCCGTGCTAGAAGATTATTTGTTAGAGCACGCCCTCTACTCCCTAGGCATCCCCAACAAGCTCCTAATCTTCCCCGGCGAAGGCCACGGTCTAGGCAAGAATCCCTGGCACGGAAAAATAAAAGTAAGAGAAGAATTAAAGTGGCTGCAAAAATACAGCGGAGTGCCAGCTCCCAACTAACCGCAACTCAACCAGCACTTGTCATCCTGAGGAGGGCGTCCTTTGCCCGACGAAGGACCTATGCAACTCGCCGTCATCGCCAATGTTGTCGGCGACTGCATAGGTCCCCCGCTCAGCTTGACTAAAGGGGCGGCATAAATCGATTGCTCCCGGAACAAAGACCTCGATTAGTATTCACTAAATGCGCCATTTAACAATTGAGACGAGAGTGCGACCTGGAAGAGTGGCCGTCCTTGTCGACATCAACGATCCCCAGTGGCAGAACACGTGCCTGCGCGTGATCGAATATTTCACGAGACTATGGGGTGGATGCGGAAACATCATCGTTCCTACTGATGGGAAACAGATCAGCCCTCTCTTTTGGCGGATTTTGGGACGCTTCGATCCAGATTACCTTGAAGCCTACGCCAGAACAGGGCGGGACATCGAGATTGAGCAGCCCGCGAAGTTCGAAGAGGCGTTCCAGCGTCATATTGAATCTTGGGAAAAGCAAATAGGTGAAAAAACACATGCCCACGCCGCGAATACGATCCGGGATAATCTTCGCAACTCTGGTCGGTCGCAATTCGGAATTTCGCCCGAGCTACAGCAAGAACTAAGAGACCGCCTCGCGCCGTTCTACTTTCAGCAGTGGATTGTCGAAGCGGGCTCACTCAGCGCGGGCAGAGTCCCACATCATCCGCACACGGACGTCATAGATATCCTGCCCCACGCCGAACATTCGAAACGTGTAATGCGCGTATGCGAGGCAGCGCCGTTCCCACAATTGTGGTGGGCATCGTCGTTTGGATCGGTAAACACCGAGATGCAAGCGCAGCTCGCGAAGTCAAATGTTGAAGTGTACGAATACGGCAGATCCGAAGACGAAGCTAAGCTGCTTACAAGCTTAGCTGTCAAAGGCTCTGAGGAAATCGAGTCCGCTCGATTCTTGACGAATACGTCGGTAAACACGATCTTGCAAGTCTTCCAGTCCGCACCCGCGCGACTATCGATGACTGGGCTCGGCTCCTACAGATCGATCCGACACCAAGATGCTACGGAACTCGTGATTGCAGTAGCTGGAACTTCCATAGAAGACTTCGCCCTATATTATGCCCTTTCTCGCATGCGGAGTCGGGTTGTCTGGATTCCACCCTCGGTGTTGGACAAGCTTCTCGGGCCGGCGCCGACGAGCTTGAGAATTGATCCCGCATGGCACTTCGTCAACGATCTTGCAAGTCTGGCAGCGGGGAATACGCAGCGCTACGCCGGGCTTAAGCTGCTTAGTATAACGTTGACGCCGGAGCAGTTGGATCAAGTAAAAGCGCGCCTGTCGGACATCGCTGTGAACGGTATCAGTCAGTGCCAAATCGCAACGCCCACCCAAGTAATCCCGGCGGAGCCAATCCGTCACTACGAGACGAATAATGTCTCCGATCTTCGATCCTTCGCCGTGACGGAGGACGGCATGATCCGGCTATTCGAAACGCCGTTACCCCAGAGCTTCGCCGAAGTTAATCCCAGCAAACACCGCTGGCTTACGGAGTTGAACATCAGGCAGTACCAAGTCCCCCGCCATTATGTGCTAGGCGAGCGCATGATGGGATCTTCGGCGTTTACCACGAGAGACATACGCATCTCGTCAACTGGGCCGACCTACTTCTGCCCCAGTTGGTTCATTTTCGGGGGTGCCTCGGCCGAATCGTCCGTTCCTCGTCCTACAATACACATTCCAGAGCCGCTTGAAATATTTCGGGATATAGCTAGGCCCAGTGGGCTGTCCTGCGCGATTTCTGACAAGGGATTCTATGCAGAGAACGCCTGCCAGAAGTTTGGTGGGCTAGAGAAGCTGGCCGGATTTCTCCGATCACGAAGCGGACAGCTCTTTACCTCGGCATATCTTGACAAAACAAAGCCTGAGGGAGACGACCACCTGAAAGGCGCGCTCCTAAGCGACAGAAGGCGGTACTTCGACCTGGATTCGCTAGCCGCGACTCTTGGGAGTGCGCCTGAGGCCGCCCAAGTACTTGATCGCCTCTCGTCGGATGCCGTTTTATATCGTGGTTTTATCTTGCAATGCCAATACTGCAGACGCGCTGATTGGTTTCCACTGGTCGAACTGTCAGACTCCTTCACCTGTAAACGGTGTCATAGAGGCCAAGTGTTCACTCAAAAGCACTGGCGGTATCCAAATCAACCGCATCTGTACTATCAATTGGACGAGTTGGTGTACTTGGGGCTTGAACACAACATGCAAGTGCCGCTCCTCGCGCTCGACATCCTGCGTGGGTCCAAGGACAGTTTCCTCTATGTTCACGAGCTCGAATACCGTGAAAAAGACGAGAAAGATAAGGACAAGCCGCTGATAGAAGTAGACATTAATTGTATCGCTGACGGGGTGCTCACCATCGGGGAAGCAAAGAAAGACGACCGCCTCGGGAAAAACGATAAAGAAGAGTCTGAGGCGCTTTCAAAACAATTGGAATTGGCAAAGCGGCTCTGCGCTCAGCAAATTGTGTTCGCGACAGCGAGCGAGGAATGGCATTCGAGCAGCCTTGAGCGGATACTCAAAGCGTTCGGAAGCGAACGCTTCGACCTGGTTTTACTTACTCGAAGGCACCTCTACGGGGAGGAATCGGCGTAGGGCATATGTCATGGAAATCGCCAGCACCAACCCTCTTTCCACAGGCCTCCAAAGAAATTTTCCCCATTGCCGTGACGAACAACCTTGACCGAGGAGATGGAAAGCGCAAACTAGATGAATTCGGTTGGACAGAGCCATGTCAATCATTGACAATCCTTGCCAATCCGCATAATTTTAAAATTGAAACAACCGGAACCCCATGACCCTGAACATCAATCTGACCCCGCAACTCGAAAAGCTCGTCCGCCAGAAGGTCCACTCCGGCCGCTACAACTCCGCCAGCGAAGTAGTCCGCGAAGCGTTACGCCTCATGGAAAGACACAACGAGATGCACACCCTCCAGCTCGAACGGCTGCGCCGCGACATCCGAGAAGGCCTCGACAGCGGCCCCGCGCGCCCGTGGAGTGTGGCCGAGATGAAGCGGCAGGGCCGAAAACGTCTCGCAGCCCGCAAAGCTGCCGAATAAATGCCGTCCGTTGTTATACGCCCCAAAGCCGTGGCCGATCTCGCAGAAATTTGGGCATACATTGCAGAGGATAGCGTGCGTCAGGCCAATGCTTTCGCCACCCGCATCGATGGGGAATTGCGTTTGCTCTCTCGCCAACCCAGGATGGGACGCGAGAGACCCGAATTGCTGCCCAACCTGCGTAGTTTTCCGGTCGGAAAGTACGTCATCTTCTACTTGCCAAGACCGCGCGGAATTGAGGTTGTCCGAGTACTCCACGGTGCACGCGACCTGAAGCTGTTCTTTGAACTAGAGATTGACTAACCATCCGCCTCGGGCCTTTTCCACAGCCGTCCACAGAAATTTTCCCCGTTCCTGTGACGCATAACCTTGACCGAGGATATGAAAAGCGCAAAACTAGACTCATGCGCAAAAGCTCCAATCGGACCGCCCGCACCATCCAGGCCGAGACCAAGCCTCGCGCAGAGATGGCTAAGTCCTTATTCGGTAATATTTTAGCTATAAGTCCTTGCCGCTCAAGATTTTGCCCAGACCTCGTCATACCCAAGCTCGGCAAAGTACTGAAAACAGATATTTTAGCGGGAAAGCGCAAGAAAAATTGCGAGACATAATCTCCACCCCAGATCCAAGATTGACACATAACATGTGTTCACTTATACTGTGTTAATGAACGTCACCCTCTCCATCGAAGACCAGCTCGTGGCTCGCGCCCGTAAGAAGGCCGAAGCCCTCGGCAAGAGCCTCAATCAGATGATCCGCGACTACCTCCAAACGGTCGCTGGAGGAGACGATCCCGAGCGCAGCATCGAAGAATTCAAGCGTCTCTCCGGCCAAGGCCACTCCCACGGATGGCGCTTCAACCGCGACGAGATTCACGCCCGACAAGATCAAGGTAACGCCCGACAAGATAACGAGCGAGACAATGCCCGCTCGTAGTTTCTTCGACACCAACGTCCTCATCTACGCCGATGACCAGGCCGCGCCCGCGAAGCAGAAGCGGGCGCTAGAACTTGTCGCCGAGCACCGGCGCGCCAAGACCGGAGTCGTATCGCTTCAAGTGCTGCAGGAGTATTTCGTCACCATCACGCGCAAGCTTCAAGTGGATGTCCGAATCGCCCGCCGCAAGATCGAACTGCTTGCCGAATTCGACGTCGCCGCTCCCGAAGTTGCGGACATCCTGGCAGCCATCGACCTGCACCGCCTTCACGGCTTTTCCTTCTGGGATTGTCTGATCCTGCGCGCGGCCAAACAGGCCGGTTGCACCGTGCTGCTCTCGGAAGACATGCAAGACACGCGCGATATCGACGGAGTTCGAATTGTTAATCCATTCCACTAGGCGTCCGATTTTGCCAGCCGCATGGAGACCGAGAGGGCCCCATCCTAGGCTTCTTTGTCGGTTGAGTTGCTGCCCGCGGGATCAGTCGGTCGGCACGTCTCCGCGCCCGCCCATACGCTCCTGCAATTGCTTCCGGTATCTTCGGCTGAGGCGCACGCTGGCGCCGCTCTCGAGCCGGACTTCGTATTCGCCATCCGCCCTCAACCTTAATCCGCGCACGCGCTCCAGGTTCACGATGCTGGAACGGTGCACGCGGCAAAAGATGTGTGGGTCGAGTTCTTCTTCGAGTTCGGCGAGGCTGCGCCGCAGCAGATGATTTTTGGTCCCGACATGCAGGCAGGCGTAGTAGTCGGCGGCTTCGATCCAGTCGATTTCCGAAAGCTTCAGAAAGCAGACTTGTCCTGAGGCCTTGACCGCAACGCGTTCCAGCTTGCGCGGCGCGTCCCCGCGAATGCGTTGTTTGGCGCGGCTGACGGCCAGTTCGAAGCGTGCGTTGTCGAAGGGCTTGAGCAGATAGTCGAGCGCTCCGGCCTCGAACGCGCGCAGGGCGTACCGGTCATACGCGGTCACGAACACGACGGCGGCGGGCAGATCTTTGCCCAGCATTTCGAGCACATCGAAGCCGTCGACCTCGGGCATTTGCACGTCGAGAAACAGCAGATCCGGTTTCGCTCTGCGGATTTCGGCAAGCGCCTCCATGCCGGAAGCGCACTCGCCGACGATGTCGATTTCCGCATCGCGCCGCAGCAGCACGGAAAGATTGCTCCGCGCCAGTGGCTCGTCGTCCACAATCAGGGCGCGGATTTTCGAGGGGTTCGCTTCGGCATGCACGGAGTCACTCTCTGATTTGCGCCGACGCAGTTGCGGATGTGAACGGCACCGACACCGATACTTCGACGCCTCCGGGTTCCTGGTTCCGCATGCTCAGGTCGAAAGCGTCGCCGTACAGGCCGCGGAGCCGAGTTCGCGTGTTCGACATGCCGATGCCCGACTGCCCGTTCTCCCATCCCGCTGGCAGGCTCGGGCCGTCGTTGTACACGCGCAACGTGAGCCTGCCATTCGAGCGCGACGCGGCAATCCGGATCAAGCCTCCGTGCACACGCTTGGCGATACCATGTTTGACGGCGTTCTCAACCATCGGCTGCAAGAGCAGGCTGGGGACCTGTGCGGAAAGCAGGTCTGGGGGAACATCCATGCTGAACTCGAGCCGTTCAGCGAAGCGCACTTTCTGAATATCGAGATATTTCTGGGTGAACTCCAGTTCCTCGGCCAGCGGCACTTCCTGGCGGCCGGAATCGGCGACCACGCGGCGCAGAAAATCGCTGAGTGCGGCAATCATGCTTACGGCCGAATCATTTCGATTCTCGCGGACGAGTCCGGCAATCGCGTTGAGTGTATTGAATAGAAAATGCGGCTCGATCTGACGGCGCAGAGCGTTGAGCTGCGCCTTCGAGAGCTGTTCGTTCAGCCGCGCCGTTTCTGTCTGCTGCCGTGCCAGCTTCTTTTGCGATTCGAGAACGTGCGCGATCAGAAGAATAAGTCCGTAGAGAATCAGATACGAAAGCAGTCCGTTCCAGAACCTGTGCCGCCAAAGAGTGGCAAAGGGAATGGGAGGGCCGTCGACCATCCAGGGATTGAACGCCTTCTCCCAGATGGAAACCCACGCGGAGTGAAGCAGGCCCAGCGCCGCCGCAGCGGCAAGATGCGCAACCCAGGTGAAGACGCGTCTCCATTGCGCTGGAGGACAGCGGCGAGCGAGCCGGAGCACCAGAGGAGTCGCCGCCGCCCACGGCACCCAGGCAAAGAGCAGAGTGAAAAACAGGGGCACCCAATCGTGGCGCATGCCTTCGGCCCGCATAACAAAAACAGTTTGTGTGGCGTCGAACAGGCCGATCCCAAACCAGGTGGCTGCGATCCATAACCAGCGGGCTGACTCGGATTGTCTGCGGGCCTCGTCCATGAGCAGAATCCTACTCCACGGTCCGCCGAAAAGCGCAACAATGCAGCCAACTGCCCGCGCTTTGCAGTGGGCGGTCTGGTTTCTGGGGAGCAGGATGAACGATACTTCCCCGCATGAGGAAAACAAACCGAACCGTCATTCTTCCGCTGGCAGTAATCGTTCTGCTGTCTACCGCGGCGTTGCTCAAATCCGCGCCGGCTCCGGTAGTGTTTGGACCGGAGTATACGAGCGACAATAAACTAAAACTGCCGGAAAACTATCGCCAATGGACTTATGTGACCACCGGCTTCGACATGAGCTACAGCCGGGACGCAATGCAGATGGACCACCACATGTTTGACAACGTTTTTGCCAACCCCGAGTCGTACAAGTCGTTTCTGGAAACCGGGACGTGGCCCGACAAAACTGTGCTCATGCTGGAAAACCGCATGGCGCAGGGCAAGGGATCGATCAATCAGCACGGCAACTTCCAGAACACCGAGGTTATGGGCCGCGAGGCGCACGTGAAAGACGAGGCGCGCTTTCCCGGGAAGTGGGCCTTCTTCATCTTCGGCGACGAGAAGACGGGTACGATGGTTCCCACCACGGCGGAATGTTATTCCTGTCACGAGCAGCACGCTGCGGTGGATAATACGTTCGTCCAGTTCTATCCTACTCTGTTGCCGATCGCGGAGAGCAAAGGCACCCTCAGCGCCGCTTACAAAAAAGAAAGTGCCGGTGAGAAGAAATAGATTTCTGGGTTATGGTTTGCGGAGTTGACCGGCCTGCCCGAAGCGCAATCGCTGTGCTGAGTTCTCTGAGAACGGGGAAAGCGCGACTACTTCGCAGCCATCTTCACGCCCTTCGAAGTCGCTGCATAACGCGCAATCCCCTTATACAGCGCCTCGGCGATCTGCTCGCGGTATCCGTCGCTGCGCAGTTTTTGCTCGTCAGTGGGACTGCTGACGAACGAAACTTCCGCCAGAATTCCCGGCATCGCGCTCTCGGTGAGCACGACGAATCCGGCCTCTTTGATGCCGCGGTCGCGCAATCCAGGATTCTGCGCAGACAGCGTTCCATACAATGACCGCTGCACACTGGCCGCGAGCCGCCGTGATTGCTCGATGCGCTCATGCAAGTCGGCTGGGGAGAGGCTCGCGGTGATAGCCGGTTTAGCGCCGCCCGCGGCCGCATGCGTGTCAACATCTTTCGATCCCGGAGCGGAAAAGAAATTGGTGTAGTAAGTTTCCACGCCGCGCGCCGAAGGCAGATCGCTGTAGTTGGCGTGCACCGAGACGAACAGATCGGCCTGCGCCTGGTTGGCGATGCTGGCGCGCTCGTCGAGCGTGATGTAGTTGTCGTCGGGACGCGTGTAGATCACTTCCATTCCCAGACGGCTTTCGAGGAGTTTGCCCAGCCGTTGCGAAATTTCGAGTACCAGATCTTTTTCGAGCAACCCGCGACGGCCGACGGTTCCAAGGTCCCAGCCGCCGTGTCCTGCGTCGACGACGATGCGCATCTTGGGCACGCGCGCCCGCAATTGCAGATCTTCTTTGGTCGGCGGAGGAACCACGATTGCGAGCTTATTCTTTTCCGCTTCGCCGGCGTTGGGGAACAGGTTCACTGCAGCTTTCGGCGTCGCGCCGACCTTGCGGACTTCGACGACCAGGCGATAAGGATTCGGTTCCAGGCTTACTGAGAAAGTTGAATTCGATTTCGTCTCCAGCACAATGCGCGTCATGCCCGCGACCGGTTGCGCCATGCGAACGCGGCTCACGAATGTGTCGCCCACATCGACGGATTTTCCGACCAGCTCCGCAGAAAGCTGGGTATCTCGTAAATCGAAATAAATGCGGTCGGGACCGGCGAGACGATGCGCTTCGTACTGCACCTGATCTTGCAGATCGAGAACCACTGTGCTCGAGTCGGCCGATGTCCAGTGGCGGATTCCAGTCACGCGCGGAAACTTCGAGAGCTCCTGCGGAGAGGCTGGTGCGCTGTCGGGCTCGCCTGCATCCGAATTCGCATCGGCACTATTCGCTGTGGTCGCGCCCGCAGCGGTTGCCGGTGCAGCAGTCGGCACTTCTTTCGGCGCTGTCGAGTCGGCCGGCTTGAGTGGCATTTCCTCGCTATGAATAATCGCGCTGCCTTGCGCCGTTTTCTTCAACCAGACTGCACCGGCAACCGCCGCGCCGACGACAATGCAGACCAGCAGAATCAGCAGGATTGGCCGGTGCTGTCTGGAGTCGGCTTCGGGTATCGCGAAATTTGGCGCCGTCGCGGTTTCGGCTGCGCCGGCGTTGGGAGTCTCCTCGACACCGAGCTTGTTGGGGAGCGCCGCCGCGGTTGGGCTGACCTTTTCGATTCCCTTGATGGACTCTGCGGCGCGCGCTGCGTTCAGCGCAGCAGCGGTCACCGGGACGCGAACCGTCGGAACTGGAACAGCCGGAACAAGCGCGGGCGGAACGGCGACCGGAGCAGCAGTGCGGCTGACTTTTGGCGGTTCGACTTTTGCGGGCGCGGTGACGACAGGCGCAGGAGCGATGTTAGCCGGAACCGTGGGAGCAGAGACGACCGGCGCTGGAACAGTTCGCGCGGGAACACTCTGCACCGGAAGGATCGGAACCGGAACGACTGGCGCAGCGTCGACTGCAGTTGTGGGTTTGGTCGGATGCAGCGACGGTTCCAGCTTGGTGGCTGCAGCTTCGGCGGATTGCGCAAAGCGATCTTCGTCCTCGGGCTTGAGTGCGCCTAATACCAGTTCGGCGAGCAGGCTCAGGTTGCGGACGTCGCTGTCGTTGAATCCGAAGGGCCATTCGGAAAACGCCTCCAGCACACCAATCACACGTCGGCGTCCGCACAGCGGAACGGCGACCATGGAGCGCGCTCCCAGCTTGCGGCAGGCCTCCAGGTTCACGCGGGGATCGGTTTCCGTGTCGTCGCACATCACGATCTGCGCGCTGCGGAAGCAAGCTCCGGAGAAGGCAGAGTCGCGGTCGATCCGCGCACCTATGTCGGGACGAACGGCGCCCGCCGCGGCGCGCAAGACGATCTCGTTATTTTCGGCGAGTGCGATGGCGAGGCCGTCCGCGCCCGTGATGGCGACGGCGCGTTCGGCGACCAGTTGCAATACTTCATCGAGTACGAACTGCTCGTCTGATTCAAACTCACTGACGGGAGTGGGAGCGCCGGCATCGAACCCTTTGTGGATTGAGGCCAGAGCTTTTCTGCGACGGACCTGGTCGTGCAGCGCGGAGAAGGCGAGCAGCGCCTGCAGCGCGTCGCGTTGCGATGGTTTCGTGGGATCTTGCACGGGATGTGAGGGTGAAGCGCCCGGCTCGCGCGGCCATGCGGGCGGACTAATTCCGGCACCAGCTCCACCGCTAGCTCCAGTGAGCGCAGTTGTCACTTCGTGGTCCGGTTTAGCGGTCGTGGTCGCCATTTCGAGATGGTTCATCCTTAAGTTAACGATCTTTTAGGCTGGTGGCAATTACCTGGACATGCCCCCTCGGACATGTACTTTAGTAAGGCCTGTTTACTTGGTTCAAGGTTTTCCGAACAGGTTGCGAAAGAGCGCGCTCTGTCGCGGCTGAATCGGTCCCCAATGAGTTCCGTCGTACCTTCCTAGTTACTAAGGCGGTATCTGACGCGGGGGATAAGATTGCTGGGACAGGGGCCTGGCCGACCTGATTTTCCGGCGGTGCTGTTTATGGAAGCAGGACTATCTCCCGCGCGACAGGCGCGGGCCAAGCATCGGCACGAACTCCGCACTCTGACCTATGTGACGCTTGACCAGGCGAACGGCGGGATCGTTCGCAATCTGAGCCACGAAGGCATTGGAGTGCAGGCGGTGGCGGCGGTGCGTCCGCAGCAACTATTGCGCGTCCGCTTTGAATTGCGCAATCCGCGGGTGCGGGTGGAAGCTCGCGGCGAGGTCACGTGGTCCACGTTTTCCGGACAATGCGGGATTCGCTTTGTTGATCTGTCTCCGCGGATGACGCGGCAGATCAATGAATGGATTTTCGGGAATCTCCTGGACGGAGCTTCGCTGCATGCCGAGCAAGCGGGAACGATGTTTGCCGACTCCGCTTCTGTGCAGGTGGGAGACGATGGACTGATGGTTTCCGCGTTACCCCTGAAGGTGATTGAGTTGCCGGTGCGGGCGGATGCGGTGTCGCATGCTGATCTGCGCGTGGATAGCGGTGAGATCGCGCGCCCGGCGAGTGAATTGGACTGGCTTTCGCAGCCGCTTTCGGGGCGCAGCCTGATCTGGACGATCAATACACTTGTGATCGTGGCGGCTCTGCTGTTATTTGCGCTGGTGTTTTTGTCGGTAACTGGCGAAGCCCCGGCGTGGCCGGTGGCGATGGTGAGTGGAGCCGCGATCCTTGTAGCCGCTTTGTATTGGGGATTTTTTCAGTTGTTCGGAGGGACCAGTCCGGGGGCGCGACTGGCGCGGCTGGTGGGGCGGGATGTGGAGGACGAGGAAGCGAGGGATACGCGGTTTCGGTGAGTTGCCGCGTTTGTGTCAAGAGTGTGAGAGCGGAGTGCCCCTAACCGCAGCTTCTCTTCCGCCCCTTCGGGGCTCGCTCAATCTTCGACTTTGTGACCCACGGCTTGCGCCGTGGGCTGCATTCTGTCGCCGCTCCGCGGCTTCTGATCGTTTCGAGAATGGCTTCAGTTGGCGAAGTATTGCTGGGCGAGCCAGAGTTGCAGCGTGCGCTGTTGTTGCGGGGCCAGCTTCACGAAGCGGATGCCGACGTTACCGCGCTTGTCCTGCCAGGCGATTTCAGCTTTGGCTTTCAGGCCTGCGCGCGCGCCGGGGAGTTCGAAAGAAACTTGCAAGGCCTTCGCGGCTTCGACCGGATCGCTGGTGTGAATCTGCATTCCACCCTGGCTGACGTTGACCAGGTAGGCGTCCACAGGCTTGTGGCCTTTGCTGTTCAGGGACACGGGCACTTCGAGGCCGGCGCGATGATAACGGAGGCGGCCGTCAAGAATCATGTTTCGCGCCGCGGAGAGCGTGCGCACCGCCTGTTCGACTGATATCGGCTTCTCGAAGGCGAACAGAGCGCCGCTGGGCTCGAGGCTCCGCGTATTCTGCGGGCCGCCCATGATCACGAGCGGGACAGTTCTGGGATTTTCCATGGTTTGCAGTTCGCGCAGGAATTGCGAGCTGCCGTTGAGATCGCAGTCCACGATGAGGGCGTCGATCTTTGATTTGGACATGCGGGCCATGGCGCGCTCGGGTTCGTTTTCAACGGAGACGTCCATGTGAAGGCCGCCCAGGATGCATTCCAGAACACTAACTTCCTGCCAGTCGCGTGAAACTACCATCGAGGAAAGTGTCATGGCTTCCACTGTAGCGGTGGGCGTAATGCGGACGTAGATAACCAACGTAATGACGCGTACGGCTTCGGGAAGTGTGCGATGCGCGGGCAAGAATCAGTCGGTTGGCGGGCCCGGCGAAGGCACTCGAACGAAGAAATGACACTGCTTTCTAATGTGCGTTGTGTGCTAAAATCCAGAGCCGCAAGACTGCGCAGAGTATATTATCCCACGCAGGCAGAGCCGCTCTGCGCCGGATCAGGCTAGAGAGGAGAACAAAGTATGAGTGACGAAGCTCTTGATAAGCAGCAGCAGGCACTACTGAAGAGCCTCGCGAAGAAAGCCGTAGATTTCCTGGTCAAGATCTCATCTCTGCCCGAAATCGGGAAAGAGGGTTACAAAGTCGTGCGCGAGCTCGATAAAGCGGCTACCGTACTGGAAGGCGCGGCTACCGGGGAGCTGATTTCTTCGGACTACACCATCAACCAAGTCGCTGCGGTATCGAAATTCCTCTACACCCAAACCACAAGCCTCGCGCGGCACGACGAGGGCTGGTGGATGGAGAACTCGAAGGTGAATTTACTCGTTTCGAAGGAGACTACGGTCGCGCTCCATATTTTCTCCGAAAAGCGGAAGCTGCTTCTTGATCTGAAAGAAACCTGTGACGGAGTGAAAGACCTCGCCCTAGTGGCCATGACGGCCGCAAATGCGAATGTAAAGGGATTTGCAAAGTTGTATATTCCGTCGCTCGTCGCCGTAGACGGCGTTGTCACTAAAGAATCTCGCGACCGCTTGGACTACGCGATTAGCGCGATCGATAAGATCGTGGAGCTCATCGAGCACGTAATACGCGAAACGGCAGATATGCAGAAAGCTGCGGATCGCTTGATGGTCCTGATCAACAGCACGGACCACGGAAAAGGTGCAGCCGCAATCAAGGGCCAGTGATTGCGCCCACCATACTCCCTGCGACTAGCTCAATGAAATGCTTGATAAAAACTACCAGGGCGTGGTTGCGAGCGTATCGCTTTCCCGAAATTATTGGCGTAACATTCCCCTGGCACTCACTGACCTCGGCATAGCGCATGGAGAGGCCTGTTCGTTTGCCAAAGTTCGTATAGAAGGCCGTCGGGGCCACGAAAATACATCCAAGCCTCTAATTCACTCCCTTCAACATCGGTTACAAATGTGACGCCTCGCGATGTCAACTCAGTTCTTGCCGCCCTCACATCCTCCACTTGAAAAGCCAATACTGGACACGCATGCAACCGATAGAAGCGGCTCTCAGAACCAAACACTTCAAACAACTGGCCGGATGGCAGTTCGAACTGGACCACGCCGTTGTCCCGATAGCTGACCGAGAGCCCTAAGACCTCTGTGAAAAAGTGTGCCGCCGATTTGAGATCGGGACTCCGCACCCCTGCCCACGTGTACCCGAGCACCCGCATTGAACCTCCCTCGAAAATCGAGGATGAAGAACCGACTAGAGTTACACTCAAAACAGGGCTCGGGCCATCGCACTCACTTTCCCCGATACCAATCCACGGTGCGCCGCAGGCCTTCTTCGAAATCTACTTTGGGTTTATAGGCTAGGCCGGCTTCGGCCTTCGAGATGTCGGCGAGGGAGTGCTTGATGTCACCGCCGCGCTCGGCTTCGTACCTGGGTTGCCCGGTGTAGGACGTCAGACCTTGCAGGATCTTGAAAGTTTCATTCAAGGTGACTCGGCGGGCGGTGGCGACGTTGAAAACTTGTCCCGCGGCCTTGGCGGCGGGAGCGGTGCAGGCCAGCAGGTTAGCCTCGACGGCGTTGTCGATGTAGGTGAAGTCGCGGCTTTGTTCGCCGTCGCCGTAGATGGCGGGCTGTTCGCCGCGCAGCATCAGGGTGATGAACTTGGCCAGCACGCCGGAGTAAGGAGATGAGGGATCCTGGTGCGGGCCGAAGATGTTGAAGTAGCGCAGGGCGACGGTTTCGAGGCCATAACAGCGGTAGAAGGAAATCATGTACTGCTCGCTGGCGAGTTTGGCGACAGCGTAGGGAGAAATGGGATCGGGCTTCATGGCTTCGTGCTTGGGCAGCGTGGGGGTGTCGCCGTAGGCGGAAGATGACGCGGCGTAGACCACGCGTTTTACTTTGGCATCGCGCGCCGCCACCAACACGTTGACGGTGCCGTCGATGTTGGCGCGGTTGCTGGCCAGGGGATCGAGGACGGATTTCGGCACGGAAGGAATTGCGGCCTGATGCAGGACGAAGTCGACGCCGGAGCAGGCCTGGTGCATGGCCTCGAGGTCGAGGATGTCGGACTCACGGAAGTCGATGCGAGAGAGAATGTCCGCGAGATTCTCGCGTTTGCCGGTGGAAAAGTTGTCGACGCCGCGCACTTGTTGGCCGCGGGAAAGCAGGGCCCGCGCCAGCGACGATCCGATGAATCCGCCAATGCCAGTGATCAGATAGAGAGCCATTTGCATTCATAATAGCGAATCACAGCGGATTCGTGAGTAGGAGAAGGGGTTCCGGGGGCAGGCGGGGAGGACTTCGCAGAGGAAAGCAAGGGCTTACTTCTTTGGGTTTGTGCCCTGACTCGTCCGGAGAATTCTTAGGAAGTCTTCGCGCATCAGCATCTGGCGGTTTTCGAAGAACTCGGTGAGCGCCTGCACCGCCGCCGCGGGGTTGGAGATGACGGGCATCGCGTCCAGCACTTTGCCGGAGGGAAGCGTGGAGGCGATTCCGGGGCCCATGAGCATGGATGGCCGCGAAACTTTCATCAGCATTTCTCGTAATCGCGCCGTGTTCTCCTGTGATGTTTGCACGAAGGCGATGCCCATGCCGAGGTAAGGATAGCTAACGCGCACGGTGCCCTGAGTCTCAACGCGCACGCCGTGTGCTTCCAATTTTATGTGCAGCGCCGTGCCTTTCGGATAGGCGGACTGGGCCTCTACATAGCAGCCGTGCAGGCTGATGTCGGTGAACGTGGCCCAGGTGTGGCCGGCGGTGCCGTCTTCGCGCATTTCGATGCTGCCCTCGCACTGGTAGCGCAAGCTGCGACGTTTTTCGGTTCCGTGGAATCGGTTGTCGGAGGTGGCGCCGGAGAGATTCGATCCGGCATGCTCCTCGGTCTGCATTCCGGGCGTGCCCGCGCCAGCGGTGGAGGTGACCGGTTGTTTCAAGGCTTTCAGATAGGCAACGCCTGAGTCGTATTCCTTTTCCATAACACTCCGATGCGGACGAGCGAAGTCCGTTTTAGTCGAAAGTCGGCCCCGAAAGGCTCGTCAAACGGGCGAGCTTTGCCGGGGACATGAAGTTACTATCGGAGAAACCACTACAAAGATTTAGGCACGAGCGGGAATGGTATTAAGAGTCTTCTAATTCAGGACCTGCCCGAGGAGTCTGCGGGCGCCGCCATTTGCTGTGCTACTTG
>DATHQJ010000084.1:0-9820 GCA_035482825.1 Binatus sp. (SeqCode)
GTGCAATCCGCAATCGGAGATTGGAAAGCTCTCGCCTCTCCACTCGTAAAACTCCCTTCGCATTAGCGCGAATCCGTTCTGTCCCCGCTGTCACCCCGGGAAGCACGGCCGCAGGCGAGGACGAAATATTGAGGCCGCCAAAGTTGAGCTCGTAAATGCAATTCGGCTGCAGACTGGTAATGATTAACGATTCGCAAGCCAAGTCTGGTAGAGACACTTCTCCGGAACTGACCATCGAACCTGCTGTGCTGAACAATACGATTGGACCTCGCTCAAAGGCTGCACCCTGAAAATGGACGCCATCCAAAAGTTCCGTTCGCTTTTGTCCAGTCTTCCCGGTGCTGCCAATTTCGAATACATGAAGGAAGAAGTCTTCCTCTGCCGGTAAAGCGGGCGATACTTCGACTCGCCAACTGCCGGGTACAACGTTCTTGTGATTGGACGGGAGAATTCTGTTGAAGTCCTCCCCCCAAAACAGCTTCCACATGCGCCGAAGCTTGGGGTCTTCCGGCAAGGGAGCACCCTCTGCTGGCTCAAGCGGCCAGCTTTCTCCCGATCCCCACGCTCCTCCGTGGTCATCGCCCGGATTATAGAACTCGTTTCCCTTCCCACCCCTCGTCGTCACCACCCGCTCCCTGGGAAGAAGCGCATGCACCAGCAACTCCCCCGATCCCTCCACAAAGCGAAACATTTTGGCGTTGCGAAAATCTTGGGCCGTCGCCGAGCTTGTGCTGCCGGCTTGATCCACCGTAGGCTGATTCACGCCGTGAAGTAGCCAGGTCTTCCGAAACGATGGGTCCGTGCTGACGACGTGATCAAAGACAAACAAGATTCCATGTTCCGGAGCATAAAGAATTTCGCGGGTGAACCGCCGGACTTTGGTGCGGGCATACGCGTTACTCGCATCCCCCATGGCGTAGTGATAGTGGCCGGGAAGATGATCGACCACGAGCATGGAGCCGAGGTTCCAAATTTCGCGCGTGCGATTCCAGTCCTCCGGGCTCCGTATGGTGTTCCAGTAGCGCGAGGAATCCATGCGTTGCCCACCGTCGTTAGCCGCGGGCAAGACATTGTCTGACCAGAAATGTTTTTCCGCGGGATCGTAAACCAGGATGGAATTATGCGCCACCGTGCGACGGTAGTAATTCAGATAGTGCGGACTTTCCGTGTCGGTGTAATCCGCACCGCTGTCGATGGCAAGATATCCGCCACGGTAAATCGTGAATTGATTTTGATCGAGGTGCTGGTGCTTGGCGAAATAGGGCCCGCAATCGAACTCGATCCAGGTCGATTCCGGCTTCCAACCATCCCGCATCACGAGATGCCCGACACCTGAGAAGTAGCGCTGGCGCGGCAACTCCTCTTCACTACTCAGAGCAGGATCCCGTGGAACAACCTCCGGATCATCCCACAGAAACTCCAAAACCGGCAGCACCCAATCCTTGACGAAAAAACCGCTTTTGCGCAGAAGCCAGGCGCTGTACGGATCTTTGAAACGATTTACCGCATAACCCACAACGGCCGTGTCTCGCGAATCCAGAATCGGATATTCGTTGTCTCCCTCGCGCGATGGCGTCCCGTCGGGAAGAAGCTTGTACAGATACGTAGTGCCCATGTTGCGAAACACCGGGAACTGGTACGCAGGATCCACACCGGTGGTGGTGCGCTGCAATTCCGCGATCATCGTCATCGACGCCCAGGTGATGCGCATGTAGTCCATCGATTCGTGGTAGCTGCCCTCTGGGCTCACGACATTTGTAGTTTCGAGAATGTTCGCCAAACCCTTCTCAATCTTTTCGTGCCAAGTCCGATTCGATGTTCGATTCAATGTTCGATTCAATTCGGAATAACCTTCGACGGCCGCAGTGGTGAAGGCGGCGAGAGCGAGGTAGCGCAAAGCATAGTTGTGATATGACATTTCTCCGGGATCGGAAAAATCGGGAGTGGCGATCATGGCCGCCGCCCCTTCTTTCAACTCGCCGGCCACTCGATCTTTTAATGCGTGGTCAAAACCTGGGAAGGTTAGCAGCCAGTCGAATGCCAGCGACCACCGGGCGTAGTCGACCCACGACCGCGACGGCTTTCCGCCGGCGGTCACGTGTTGGGTTCGCATCGCGTCTACCGCACGTTCGGCGAATGTCTTGTTCCCCGTGAGTTGCCACGAGAGTGCCCAACCTTCCATGTCTTCCGATGGGCGTCTCCCGGCCGCGTAGCGTGCCTTCAACAGGGACAGACCCGTGAACGGATCCGCTTCCGCAATCAAGAGTCGCGGATGGCGAACCGTTCCTTGCGCGCGCATGGGCCATCTCTCGGCCAGCACCGACAAGGCCACCGCCGTGATGAAGTCACGCCTTCGCATAAATCATTCTTCGGTACTCGTAATCCACCTAGTGCGCGGCGTCAACTTGCTCCCAACGCTCCGCAATCCAGAGAAAGAAACGGAAGGCAAACGAAAGCTGGCTTTGTTTTGAATTCCCGGCAGCCTTCAGGAAAACCTGCGAAAGCTCGGTGGATGCTACGATCTGCGTGCTTCGCGCATCCCTGTCGTTTGCCTGACATTTTCTTTCTTCTCTCCAGCCTGCGCAAGTGTATAACTATGCGGGCCGCCATTTCGCGGGCTACCACGATCAGACGTACTCAACCTTTGAGGATCAAGAATGCGAAGTGTTAAAGATTCTCGTCTGTTAGCGGAACAACGGCGCCGAAGAATTGCAGATCTCATCGAACAAAAAGGCCAGATCACGGTTGGCGATTTGGTGGAGAAATTCTCAATTTCCGCAGTGACGGCGCGTGCGGATCTGGACGTTCTGTCGTCCCAGGGGTTGGTAGTGCGCTCGCACGGGGGCGCAGTCCGGCAGGTAGAAGCAACCCAGGAATATCCTCTGCGTTTGAAGAAGAGCCTGCACCATGCGGAAAAGGTTCGAATCGGGCGAGCGGCGGCGGATCTCATCCAGGACGGTGAAACCGTAATTTTGGATTCGGGAACAACCACGGCGGAAATCGCCAAGCATCTGAAAGCCCGGCGGCTGCGGTCCGTTACTGTCATCACCCACGCCCTGAACATTGCCAGCGAATTAATGGATGCCGCAGGCATTTCCGTGATCATGATCGGTGGACTCCTTCGTCCCGTGTCTTGCTCCTTCGTGGGACCGCAGGCGGAGTCGATGCTCAGGGAGTTTCGCGCCGATCGTCTGTTCCTGGCGGTCGACGGCTTCGACCTCGATATTGGCCCATCGACTCCGGACGTGCTGGAGGCCCAACTCAACGGCCTGATGATGGACATTTCCCAAGAGGTCAACGTGGTGGCCGACTTCAGTAAATTGGGCCGCAGGAGTGTTTCCCGCATCGGCCCGCTCTTAAGAATCCACCGGTTAATTACTGACACCCGGGCGCCCGCCGAATTCACCGAAGCGCTGCGCAAGTCAAAGGTTGAAGTCATCACGGCGTAGCTTCATTGCGTAACTTCATTGCGGAGTTTCCGCCATCGCCAACCTGGTGAGGTGATATGCCAGCATGCGGTCGGGCAGCAGCAATGCCTTTCGAAATCGCTCGGCTGCCTCCGCGGTCTGACCGAGTTCCTTGGCCAGGGATGCCGCCGAGTATTCCCACCAGCTCGGGTAGCCGCTGGTATTGGCTCGACTTTCCGCCTGCTCCAGCGCAACTCGCAGGCGATCTTGCCCTTGCGGCTCATCGAAGCCATGCAATTTCCGCGCCGCCAACCACGCCCACTTAACCTGGTCGGGACCAGTAGCCGAGGAGGCGAGTTCGAATTTTGCCTTGGCCTCAGCCGCTTCTCCACAACTGGCAAAGACGGTGCCAAGCAAATAGCTGGTTCGTGCAGATTGCAGAATCGGCTCCAGCCCATCGCGCGTGAAGGCCAATCCTGGCACTTCTGAGCCCAGGTGTTCAGCACCCGTCAGAGCATCGCGACAGCGTCCTTCTCTAACCGAAGCCAGTACACGCATCAACTGCACTTCGATCCACACCTGGCGAACATTGGTCCCACCCTCTTCACGAGGAAAGAATCGGTTGTGGAAGAGTTGCGTGGCGCGTTCAACATTTCCCGCCTCCGCCAGATTGAGAATCAACTCGAAGATCAGCGACGGCGGCGCGGCGTCCATCTGCGGATATTTCTCGAGCGCTTCCACTCGCTCGCGCGCCGGCCGCTTCAGCAGGCTAAGAGCCTGGTCTATGCCCAGGTAGATCGAGATGTTGGTCGGATCCCTGCGCAACCCGTCGCGAAAGGCGGCGAGCGCCTGTTCAGGATCATTCTTTATATGAAGCAATGCCGTCCCCATGCTGGCATCTAACACGGGGGGCTCGGGGCCAGCCTTGCGAGCTTTCGACCATTCTTCGAGAGCGGAATCCGTCAACCCGCGGGAGAAATAAAACGTCCCTAACAGATAGTGCGCAGTGACGTCCGAGGGATTCGCTTGCAGAACCGCACGCAGCACGGCAAACTCCACCGCAGTGCTGGGGAAAATATAGGCCGTCGACAGCTTCGCGGCGGCACGGTAGTCGTCCGCTCCTGACTGTTCAAGTTTCTCCCGGCAGAAGCCACGAAAGTAGGCAACCATGGGATGATCCGCTGGAGCCACCGCGCCCGGCTCACTCTGATCACTAACGGGCCGTGGATATTGCCTCGAAAGCACATTCCAGGCTTTCTGGTAAAGGCCCAGCCGGATATACTCCGCAGCCACGTTCAGCACGCGGTTGGAATCGCTGGCGAGGTGGGCAAGGTCGGGGGTGCCGAGTTCTTCTCGAAGAAAGGAGCTGAGCGGAAAGCGAGTCAGCCCTTCCCGCACCATCGCTCGCCCCTCTTCGGACTGGCCTGCAGAACCCCTAACCGCAGTTAACTCTTCCAGCGTACGAAGATCATCCGGATGAGCACGCAGCGCTTCCACCAGATGGCGCTCGGCGGCGCGCAAATCGCCGTTTCGCGCCAGCCATTCGCCCAGCAATAGAGCAGCCGCGGAATCGAAAGACGGAAGGCGCTCGGCCTCTTCGAACGCGGCGCGCGCATGATCCGACTCTCCCAAGCCATCGTAAGCGATCCCCAGATAGTAAGAGACTTCCGTGTCGGTAGTATCGCGGGCACGCACCGGCTCCAGATATTGCTTAGCCTCCGCGAAACGTAGCAGCCCAGCCGCCAGACGCCCAGCTGCCTTCTGTGCTTCGAAGCTGTCCGGAAACTTCGCCAGCGCTTCCTTGTAGGTTTCGAGGGCGCTCAAGTTTCGACCATTCACCTCATCGTCTTTGCCCAGTTGAATCCAATCATCGACGGTTCGCTTGTCGGGATCGGGAGAGCGGTAAGACGGCTGTGGGCCGACGTGAATCTCAGATTCAGAGGTCCAATCGTATTCACCCTCAGTCTGCTGCAGGAGAGTTGCTCCCTTGTCGTCCTGAATCGCAATCGTGTATTTGGCCTGTGAGTCGGCATTCGGAAGTTCATGGATCAAGGTTCGCTCTGGCATCAGATCGGCCGTCTCGCGAAACTCCTGCTGCTTGCCCTTCAGAATCGATACCGTCGCCTGTGGGATGGGATGGTTCGCATTGAATCCGATGATCAAACTGCTGTCTTTCCGGATAAGGCTCGCTACTCCAGACAGATTGGCGCGCGAGATTCCGCCAATCTCTCGCGCCGGCATCCAATACTCTGAGAAGTGAATTGCCTGGCGAGGCTCAAGAAAAGCATAGGTCTCCTGATTTCGGAAGAGGCCCGCCTGCACTTCGAGATAACCGCTGTTATCGTCGGAGAGAGCCTTGCGCCAGTCCAAACCATCCGCATCAACTCCCCACGACCAGATTTTTCTTGCCGGAACTTCTTCATAATCCGCAAAATGTACGGTCCCCGTATTGGTGTGGGGATTCCACACTCCCATGAAATTTTCCCGGCTGCCATAGCTGAACATCGAAACCGGGCCTTTGGTGTGATTGCGGACGATGCTGTAGTCCACGCCATCCTGATCCACCGGCCAAGTGTGGATTTCGGTAAAGCCGTGGGTGGCGGCGAAGCGCATCGGGTACTCGATCCGCGAATCGTCCCACGCCGGAACTCCGGCATTGTTCCACCAGTAGAAACGGTGGCGCACGTCGCTGCGGTTACTGAGCGTAACCCGCTGTTCAAGCACCGTCGATTTTGGGCGGAGCATCAACTCCACCGTCCACTCCATGCCGTAGACGCGGTCAATATTGCCGACACTCACGGAGGCGCTGCCATCATCGTGTTTCGCAAACGCAAAGTTGACGGGCGACATCGTGACCCAATTGTGCGAGACCGGAAAATTGAACTCAATTCCGAATGCGGCCCACGCTCCTCGATAAGCGATCGCCGCCTTCTTGATCGAGGGATTGGCATAAAACATCGACTTGCCGGAAATTTTATCGACGCAGGTGTAAAGGTGGCCGCCAATGTCGGGCAGGACGGTGCACTTCAGATATTCATTCTCGAGATAGATCGCTCGCCAGTCATGGTCAGCCCGCCGGCTGGTCAGGTTATTGCGCAACGTATAGGGATAGTTGAACCGCCCAGTGGTCAACTGGTCGAACGGCGGATTGGGATCAGGCAGCCCCTCTTCGTAAGTCGGCAGAGTGAGCGTCCCTTGCCAGACACGCACGTCCGATTGAGCGGCCCACGCCGAGGCCGCTAATCCTAAGAGAGCGATTTGCCAGAAGATGCGCATTTAAAGTCGCAGCAGGCGCGCAGCGTTTTCATAATAAACTTTGCGCAGGATGCTGTCGGGTAGGTCAATGCCGTAGATTCGCCAGCGTCCCTGCGGAGGTATTTTCGCCGGAGCGTAGTCGAAATATTCGTCGTTCGTCTCAAGAAATCGGTAATAGATTTCGTACAACTGGTCGTTGAACACTTGTTGAGGATACTCGTCGCCGTGTGGCGTCGCATCCGTCGCGAACAGGATTCGATCCTGATACTTGTCGAAAAACTTTCTGGAGGTTACCGGCTGCCTCCCCAATTCGCCGACGCGCGCGGCGATGTCGACCGACATGTTGGGAAACCGGTCGAGATTTTCACTTACGTTTTGCAGGTCTTCCGAGAAATTGCCCACATGCAGCGTCACAAATTGAGTATTCGGATGCCGGCCAATCACCCGGTTGCGAGCGGCGATTAATTCCGCGTTGCTGGGAAAGTCTCCCCCACAGAACGACCAGTCGGGATGATTATTCAGCTCCTCGTAACGCTCGTTGAAGCGATCCGTCGGCGTGAAAAACGCGATCGGGTCGGAAATGTGAATGGCCACGGGAATGTTTAGTTGTCCGCAAGCGTCCCACATGGGATCGAAACCAGCATCATCAATTTTGACCAGTGAGCCCGAGGTGATATTTTCACGAAGATAGAGTCCCAAAGTCTTTAGAATTTTCAGCCCGCGTGCCCCCTCCCGATGAGCACGCTCGATCGCTTGCACCTGTAGCGCGGGATAATTCGGTTCCTTGAAACGAGAGTAGGACGGCTCGGTGAACGTATAAAAGCGACCAGGAAACGCACGATCGTATTTCGCCACGGCCTCGGCGAGGCCATGCTCGTATCCACCGGTCAGGTTGACCATCGCGCGAATGTTCTTGCGGTCCATGACGGCGAGCAGTTCCTGGGGAGTTCCCAGGTATTCACGATCGGGGGAGAGTTCCACTCCCTTTTCTGACTTGGTCGAGACGGATATGTGAGTATGGAAGTCAATGCAGGGAAATTTCGAACGCTCGACGCGGGATTCATGCACGCGGAGCATACTTCTGGGCTCATACTGCGAAAGTTCCAAAGGCGCTGGCCCAGTCGCGGGCTGCCCCTCATTCTCGGCAGCAACTCCTGACACAGCGGCCGCCGAGGCCCTGCCGACTTCAGTCCCACAGCCCGCGACCAGGCCCACTCCATACAACCACTGACGCCGAGTGATCACGGATATCTCCTCTGGCTATTGTCCAGGCTCCAGCACGGGCGTAGCGATATCCACGGGTCGAGGTTGTCCTTTGATCGAACCGTGCCATACGCTCCCGCCGAAGGTTGTGATGTAGACCTCATCCCGGAACAGCGGATCGGGAATCACCCGTTGTCCCCACTTAAAGTTGAATCCCGGAATGCGAGACCAGTGCAGCCCGCGGTCGGCCGATCGCCAGGCAGACGATTCAAAACCTGCCGCATAGAGAACGTTGGGATCCTTGGGATCGACGGTAACATCGTAAATGTGTCGATCTTTTTCGAGCACCGGTTTCCAGTTCTTGCCGCCGTCTTCCGAGAGAAAGATTCCACCGCCGTCCCCGTGTTCTCCCGTAGCTCGCGCCCATGCAGCGAGGTAGAGACGATCCGGCGATTGAGGATCGATGGCGAGTCCGTTCGGTCCGTTCGTGCCCTCAGGCAACGAAACGGCTTGCCAGTGCTCCGCTCCGTCGGTCGACCGGTAGAGTGCGCCATCGCCGGCGTTGCCGATACTTCCATCTTCCGACCGGCGCGCGATCACAACATAAAGCGTGCCATTCGAACTTCGCGCCAACCGCCACGCGAATGGCTCGTGCTGCGTGATGCCAGTGTTCTTCAGGGCCCACGTGTGGCCGCCATCGGAACTCTTGTAAACGCCGCGGCCAAATCCGGCGACGTATAATACGCGCGCTTTCACCGGGCTGGTGGGGTCGAGAAGAATATGGGTCGCCGCGGTCTCGTCCATCCCCGTATTTGATTTGGTCCAGTTCTTGCCGCCATCATTGCTGATGCACACGCCGCCTTTGTAATTCAGCACTGAATTGTGCCGCCACATCTTCGGGCGAGGAATATCGTGGGTGTAGCTGTTCACGCTCCACATCCGCCCTCGCACCTCAGGGTCGAAAACGATCCAATACGTCGTGTTCATCCACTCGCTGGGCACACCGGCCGTCGAACTCATCCATGAGACGCCACCGTCCTCACTGCGGAAGAGTCCGATATCGGTGTAGGTAATGAACTGCCGCTTTGGATCGAACGGATCGAAGTGAATTCCGTAGCTGTTGGTGACGTCGAGGCCTCGGCTCGTCCAGCCGGAGTCATCAGCCTTGCGCGAATACACCGCTGTCCAGGTAGCGCCGCCATCGCTGGTCCGCATGGTTCGTCCCAGGTCGGTACCGTAGGCTAAGTTGGCGTCCTGTTGAGCCACCGTAAGACTCAGAGGATTTTCTGCCCAGGCCGGCCCGAAGCGTGGAGTGATCCAATTGTCATCCACGTTCTTTGCCGCTACGCCGGATTCTTTCCATACTAACTGCCAGTTAGCGCCGGAATTTGTAGTTTTCGCAACGCCTAGCCAAGTATTTCCATCGAGCGTCAGATGATCGTAGGAGACATACGCCGTCTCCGGATGATGCAGACTGGTAGCAATGGCGCGCACTTTCCCGCCTGCGCCAGGCAGCTCGCTCTTAGTCCAGTTCGCGCCTCCATCCTTGGAGATAAAGATTCCCTGTTCCGAAGTGGCATAGATGATCGGCGCAGCCCCAAAGCCCAGCGAAACGTCATTGGCTGCCGCGGGAAGCAGAAGACTACGCACGCCTCCCGCGCCAGTCACTGCGATCGTGTGATGGCTTGCCAGAAATAAAGTTCGCGCATCGGCCGGGGAATGTGGGTCTACCCAGATCCGGCGGGGAAGATCGGGCAGGTTCAGCTGTTTCTTCCAACTCTTTCCGTAATCGCGCGAAATGAAGAGAGCGGGACTCTCCTTCGTACCGGCAGCCACATAAAGAACCTGTGAGTTGGAGGGATCAACCGCCAGCGCTGCGATCGTGCTCAATGGATCGGGATCGGCAAGGATCTGCTCGTCGGAATGGTCCGAGTTCATCTTGACGCCCTTCACCG
>DATHQJ010000085.1:0-15106 GCA_035482825.1 Binatus sp. (SeqCode)
CCCGGCCGCTGTGGAGTGCTTCAGGCCGTCGGGCATGCCGTTGACAATCTGCTCGCGTACGCGAGTCACCGTGAGCACAAGAAAAAGAACGCCTGAACAAAAAACCAACGCCAGCGCAGTGCGCCAGGGGACATGCATTGCGATGCAAACGGAATAGGTGAGGTAGGCATTCAGAGACATTCCCGGCGCCAACGCGATGGGATAGTTGGCGTAGAGTCCCATCACCAGCGTCGCCACCGCCGCCGAGACGCACGTCGCAAACACCACTCCGTCCGCCGGCATCCCTGCCTTGGCAAGAATCTGCGGGTTCACCACGACAATGTAGGCCATCGTCACGAACGTGGTGAGGCCGCCCAGCATCTCTTGCCTGACGGTTGTCTTGTTCTCGGTGAGTTTGAAATAGCGATCGATCAAACTTCCTCCCGTAGCTTCTTCGCTCAACTTACTCCGTCAACTTCGGGACAGGCGGATCGGACTTAATACTCGATTTTGTTCGGCTTGTTTTCCCAGGCGCGGAACGCCGCCTGTGCTTCTTCCCGCATCATCTGAATCATCGGAATCTTGCGCTGCGCGTGCGGTTGGGCGATCTCGCGATAAATCAGAGAATCATCGAACCCGATCCTCGCTGCATCCGCATCGGCGTTGCCGAAGTAAACCCGGGACAAGCGGGCCCAGTAGATGGCCCCCAGGCACATGGGACAGGGCTCACAAGAGGTGTAAATCTCGCAACCCTCGAGATCGAAGACTCCAAGCTTCGCGCACGCAACGCGGATGGCGAGCACTTCTGCGTGCGCGGTAGGATCATTCGTCGCGGTGACCTGATTGGCCGCTTCGGCAATGATGGCACCGTCTTTCACCACGACTGCGCCGAAAGGCCCGCCGCGTCCGGAGAGGACGTTGTCGATCGAAAGCTGAATGGCGCGAGCCATGAAAGCATTGTCCATGCGTCGACTCTATCGATTCGTAGTCAAGGGTTTGCTGGCGTCAGCAACCCGCGAACCCGCAAATCAGTCGACATGGACTCTTTTCGCAGCCGCTTCGCTGAGAAGCGAGTATAAGCCGGACTTAGAATTTCGTAAAATGCTGTCTCAGCCGTAAACAGCACATGAATGGAAAAGCGAAATCTATCGGGATCTCGCCCGTGCGCAATCGCCGAACTTCCAAGGAGCCGATATTTTGAGCTTGCAAGCCTTCCTCGCTCGACGGGTGATCACTCCCGAAGGCATCCGTCCAGCGGCCATCCTCGTTGAAGGCGAACGAATCCATACCATTGTTTCTCCGGATCAGGTACCCGATGGTTACACGCTTAATGACTTTGGCGACGCAGCCATCCTTCCCGGCCTCGTCGATTCCCACGTCCACATCAACGACCCCGGTCGCAGCGAGTGGGAGGGTTTCGAAACCGCAACCCGAGCCGCCGCCGCCGGTGGCTACACGATGCTGGTCGATATGCCCCTGAACTGTCTTCCCGCGACTACTACGGTCGCGTCGCTGCAAGCTAAGCGTCAGGCCGCACACGGTAAATGCCGCGTCGATTGGGCCGCATGGGGCGGTGTGGTGCACAACAACCAGGACGACATCGAGCCTCTCGCAGCCGCCGGCGTTCCCGGGTTCAAATGTTTTCTGGTCAATCCCGGCATCGACGGCTTCACCATGGTGACCGAGCAACAATTGCGATCGGCTCTGCCGCACGTTGCCCGCACTGGCCTGCCGCTACTCGTACACGCGGAGATTCCCGGCCCCATCGATCGCGCCACAGAAGCGCTGGCCAACGCGGATTGGACCCGCTACTCCACTTACCTGCAGTCGCGGCCCGACGAAACGGAACTGGCCGCGATTCGGCTGCTGCTCTCGCTCTGCCGCGAATTCGGATTTCGGCTGCACATCGTCCATCTCTCCACCAGTCAGGCGCTTCCAGAACTCCGCGCCGCACGTTCCGAGGGTCTCGCGGTGTCCGTCGAGACCTGTCCTCACTACTTGCATCTCTCCGCCGAAACGATCCCGAATGGCGCAACCCTGAACAAATGCGCCCCGCCCATTCGTAGCCGTGAAAATAATGAAAAATTGTGGCAGGCCCTGCGAGACGGCACGATCGATCTCGTGGTGACCGACCATTCCCCATGTCCTCCTGCGATGAAGCGCCTCGCCGAAGGCAATTTCCAAACTGCCTGGGGAGGCATCGCCAGCGTTTCCGTCGCGCTGCCCCTGATGTGGACTGAGGCCAGCCAGCGCGGATTCACTTTGCTCGATCTGGCGCAGTGGATGTCCGCGGCCCCGGCTAACCTTGCCGGCTGCGACGCGCGCAAGGGCCGCCTCGTCGCTGGCAACGACGCCGACTTCGTTGTGTTCGATCCCGACCGCGAATTCACTCTGTCGGCAGATAAGTTGCACTACCGGCATCCCGTTTCTCCCTATCTCGGAGAAACCCTGCGCGGAGTCGTGAAGGCAACTTACCTGCGTGGAAATCCAGTCTTCAGTGGAGGATCTTTCCCCGGCGAGCCCGCCGGACGCGAATACACGAATCCAATCCATCGATCGCCGCCATAACCTTTTTCTATCCCTCTCCGCCACACACCTGCGCCATTGTCCCTGAGTCTGTCATACACTATCCCATCCGCGAAACTGGGCGGTCTGCCTGGGTCAACGGAGTCAGATCGATTCTCGAAACGCCGCTATGACCACCGATCGCATCGTCGGCCAATCAGTCCCGCGTAAGGAAGGGCGCGACAAAGTGACTGGAAAGTCGCAGTATGTTGACGACATGGTCGTACCCGGCATGCTCTTCGGAGCCACGGTTCGCAGCCAGATTCCCCGCGGCCGGATTAAAAAGATCACGTTCGATCCAGCGATCCCCTGGGACGAATTCACGATCGTCTCCGCAAAGGACATCCCCGGCAAGAACTGCATCGCGCTGATCGGCGAAGACCAGCCCTGCCTGGCGACTCAATTTGTCAACCACCCCGAGGAGCCCATCCTGTTGTTAGCGCATCCTGATCGCCATGTTCTTCCCCAGGCGGTTGCCGCTGTATCCATCGAGTACGATCCGCTCCCCAGCATCTTCACCATCGAAGAAAGTGAGCGCCGCTCCCAAGTCATCTGGGGCGAGGACAACATCTTCAAAACTTACCTGATCGAAAAAGGCAGCAACGACTCTGTATGGGCCAAGGCCGACTTCATCGTGGAGGGCGAATATTCCACGGGCGCGCAGGAGCAGCTTTACATCGAAAATAACGGCATGATTGCAGCCTTTGATGCCACCCAGGGGATCACCGTCTGGGGCTCGCTGCAATGCCCTTATTACATTCACAAAGCGCTCATGGCACTCTGCGACTTGCCGGCGGAAAAGGTTCGAGTCGTGCAGATGGAAACCGGGGGCGCTTTCGGCGGGAAGGAAGAATATCCGTCGATGATCGCGGCGCATGCAACGCTGCTCGCGATCAAAGCCGGAAAGCCCGTAAAGATTATTTACGACCGCCAGGAAGATATGGCGGCCACAACGAAACGACATCCCTCGCGCACTCGCCATCGCACCGCCGTCAGCCGCGACGGCAAGATTCTCGGCGGAGAAATCGACTTCACCATCGACGGCGGAGCCTACGCGACTCTTTCCTCTGTGGTCCTTTCCCGCGGTGTCATTCACGCCGGCGGACCTTATTACTGGCCGAGTATCCGTATCCGCGGGAAGGCCGTCGCCACCAACGCCCCGCCCCACGGCGCCTTCCGCGGATTTGGCGCGCCCCAGAGCCTGTTTGCCATGGAGCGGCACATGGACCGCATCGCGCAGACCGTAGGCCTTTCTCCCGTCGAGATTCGCCGCCGAAATTTTTTGCAGCCGGGGCAGGACACTACAACCCAACAGGTAATAACCGAGCCAATCGATCTGGGAAAATTGCTGGACCGTGCGTTGGAAGTTTCTGATTATGAATCCAAGAAACGGACTTTCACGAAAACTAATTCGGATGGCGCGCTCAAACAAGGCATGGGCATCGCTGCATTTCTTCACGGCGCCGGCTTCACGGGATCGGGCGAGCGCTATCTGAGTTCGGTCGTCGGTGTGGAAGGCTGCGCTGACGGCAGCGTCCGAGTGCTGGTATCGAGCACGGAGTTCGGCCAAGGAACAAAGACCGTGCTGAGTCAGATCGCCGCCGAAGCCCTTCGTCTGCCCTACGAAAGTGTGAGCATGGCGCAACCCGACACTTTAGAGGTTCCCAACAGCGGCCCCACGGTCGCCTCCCGCACCGTGATGGTGGTGGGAAAGTTGGTGCAATCCGCGGCCCTCGGAATCGCGCAGACTCTCATCTCCTCCAATGTGCTGCGCGAAGGCTACTCCGCCGACGAGTTTCGCGCAGCGTGCCAGCAGCACGTGGCCGCGCATGGACAGCTCCGATCCTGGTCTCGCTACGAGCCGCCAACCGGAATCTTCTGGGACGATCAAGCCTATCGCGGAGAAGCCTACGCCGCATTTGCCTGGGCAGTCTACGTTGCGGAAGTCACTGTCGATCTGAATACCTACAGCGCCGCGGTAGACGACTTCGTCGCGCTCCAGGAAGTCGGCAAGGTCCTGCATCCGCTTCTGGCGCGCGGACAAGTCATCGGCGGCGTTGCCCAGGGCATCGGCTTCAGCCTCTACGAAAAAGTGGTCTGGCAAAACGGTCGCATGCAGAACGCCCAGATGACCAACTACATCATGCCCACGTCGAGCGACCTGCCGCCGATTCGCGTGTTCTTCGAGGAGTTGGGCAATGTCCACGGCGCTTATGGCGCCAAGGGCATCGGCGAACTTCCCATGGACGGCCCCGCTCCTGCGATCGTCAACGCAGTCGAGGACGCGCTCGGAGTTCGTTTCGATTCCATTCCTCTGCTACCGGAAGACATCATGGAGGGCCTCGCAGCATCGTCGCCGACCGCATCTCACTCGACCGAGCTAGTCCGATGACTGATTTTCGCGCGAGCCAGGCCCAATCCGACATTTCACTCACCGTCAACGGCGAGCCGAGGAAGATCCGTGCTTACCCGATGGAGCGACTGCTCGACGTATTGCGATTGAAACTGGGATTCACCGGCGCAAAAGAAGGTTGCGGAGAAGGCGAGTGCGGCTCGTGCTCGGTATTGATGGACGGTGCCCTCGTGAACAGTTGCCTCATCCCCGTTCTCCAGGCTGCAGGCGCCAGCATCGTCACCATCGAAGGACTCGCAGCCGGAGAGTCGCTTCACTTGCTCCAGGAAACTTTTCTGGAGTGCGGCGGCGCTCAGTGCGGCATCTGCACGCCCGGAATGATTCTCGCGGCCGCCCATCTATTGAATCGTAGACCCGAGCCCACGGCCGACGAAATCCGCGAGGGCCTTTCCGGCAATCTCTGCCGCTGCACCGGCTACAGCCAGATCATCGAAGCCGTGTCCGAAGCCGCGCGCCGCAGACCGGAGCCGAGGACGACGACGGGGACGACGGGGTTGATAATATGAGATCGAATCCCTCCGACTACGAAATGGTCGCGCCGGCCAGCCTGCATGCGATTGTCTCGCTGCTGGCCAGCGACCCGGGCGCGTGGCTTCCGATTGCGGGCGGCACCGACATCATGGTGCAATACGCTGCCGGAAAACTGCCAGCACGAAAAGTGGTCAGCATCTGGAACCTTCCCGAATTGCGCCGTATCGATGTGACGGCCGACGAAATTCGCATCGGCGCAGCGTGTACCTACACCGATCTTCGCCGCCACGAAGTTGTCGCAACTGAGTTTCCCCTTCTGGCCACTGCCGCGCGATGGACCGGCGGCATCGCCAACCAGAATCGAGGGACGATCGGCGGCAACATCGTAAACGCATCGCCTGCAGCCGATTCTCTGCCAGCTCTACTCGTATACGAAGCCGAATTGATCCTGGTGTCGGTCCGCGGCGAGCGCCGCGTCCCCTACGTCACGTTCCACACGGGATATAAGAAGACTCTTCTCGCGCCCGACGAGTTGATTCAGGCGGTCTGTCTGCCTCGACGGTTCGCGAAATATTTCAGCCACGCCCGAAAAGTCGGGGCGCGTAACGCGCAAGCCATCTCCAAGGTTTGCATCGCCGCTCTTGGCCGCCTCGTGGATGGCGCGATCGAAGATGTCCGTATCGCTCTCGGAAGTATTGCGCCCGTCCCGCTTCGTCTACGCGAGACTGAACAAGCCGTAAAGGGGAAGTCGATCGATTCCGCCCTGTTACTCTTGGCGAGAAAGACTGTGACTGCCGAGATCCGCCCCATCGACGACATTCGATCGACGGCAAAATATCGCGCAGCCGTCGCCGGCAATCTCGTAGTTGAGTTCCTGAATCGCCTGAACTCCGAGCGAAGAGGAACAGAGCGGGAAGATGGAAAGAATGTCCTGGCGCAATGGAATCTCCTTCCGCCCGACGAAGCCCTCGCTGAGATTGTTCCCTGCTGCTCTTCGAGAGCCTGGGCCCACTCCATGGTCGCCCGCAGACCACTCGCGAACGAAGATACACTCCTGCGTGTGTCGGGCGAAATCTGGCGCAGTCTTAGTCCGTCCGACTGGATGGAAGCATTCCAAAGTCATCCGCGCATCGGCGAGACCCGTGCATCCCGGCCTCCGTCTGCTCAATCGGCAACCTGGTCGGCGCAAGAGCAGCGAGACGTAGCCGACGCTGAGGCTGAAACAAAAGCCGCATTGGCCGATACCAATCGAGAATACGAGCAGCGCTTCAACCGAATCTTCATCGTGTGCGCGACCGGCAAGTCTGCGCCGGAGATTCTAGCGATCTTGCAACAACGTCTGCATAACGACGCCGATACCGAACTGCACGAAGCCGCCGAACAACAACGGCAGATTACCGAACTCCGCCTGAAGAAATGGCTCCAATCATGAAACGCATTTCGACTCACATTCTCGACCTGGTTCACGGCAAGCCCGCCGCAGACGTGCCCGTGCGGCTGGAAAAACAAAACGGCTCCGGAGCCTGGCAGTTGTTGATCTCCACGCACACCGATCAAGACGGTCGGTGTGCTCAGCTATTGCCGCGAGACGAAGACCTCTCCGCCGGAGCCTATCGTCTGACTTTTGAAACCGGGACGTATTTCGCGCAACTGAAGATCGCAACTCTGTATCCCGTCGTCGAAATCACATTCCGGGCACAAGAGAGCGAATCACAGTTTCATATTCCGCTTCTGCTGAGCCCGAACGGATACACAACTTACCGCGGGAGCTGAACAACTTTTCGTCCGATGGAGTGGACAAGGTGACCTCGTCAATCCGCGAATGGCTCAACCTGCTCGTGCGCTGGACTCACGTGTTCGCCGCGATCATGTGGGTCGGCCAAACTTATTACTTCACCTGGCTCGACGGGCAATTCAACAAGCTCGCCAAGAACGCGCCGGTAAACGAGGCGAATCCATCAATATGGATGGTGCACAGCGGCGGTTTCTACACTGTCGACAAGCAGAAATCACTTAAAGTCGGACCCGAGCAGGTCCATTGGTTCCGCTGGGAGGCGCTCATGACGTGGCTAAGCGGCCTGCTGCTGCTCACTCTCGTCTACTACTCCAGCAGTGGGCTCATCGATCCCGACATCGCCGACATCTCGCAGGCACTCGGCATCGCCACCGGCATCGCCGTAATGGCCGGTGGATGGCTCGTGTACGACCTGGCCCTGCAGTCGCGTTTGGGCAAATCAGAACCCGGGTTCGCTGTATTCTCGCTCGTCATGATCGCTGCGCTCGCCTGGGGATTGACCCACATCTTCAGCGGACGCGCGGCCTACATCCACCTCGGCGCCGTGATGGGAACAATCATGACCGCCAACGTCTGGTTCCGAATTCTTCCCTCCCAGCGCAAAATGATCGCAGTCGCCGCTGCCGGACAAGCCTTCGATCCATCCCTCGGTGCACAAGCCAAGTTGCGATCCAAACACAACACTTTCATGGCGGTTCCCGTTGTCTTTATCATGATCAGCAATCACTTTCCGGTTGCGACCTACGGGAATAAATACGCATGGGAAGTCCTCGTTGCCCTCGTAGTTGTCGGCTGGGCAGCGGCGAAGGTGATACGCGAGTCTTAAATCCTGATCATGACCGGATCGTCAAACTCGGAAATCCCGTGACAACTGCTGAGACCACAACCCGCGCTGCCGAAGTCATCGCCCGCTGCCAGCGGCTCGCAGCACTCTCGGAAGACTCATTCGGCACGCGCCGCACGTTCCTCTCGCCGCCCATGCGCGAGTGCCATCGGGAAATCGCTCGTTGGCTCGAGCCGCTCGGCGTTCCCGTGCAGATCGACGCCGCCGGAAATCTCCGCGGACTCTATCCCGCCGCACAGTCGAACGCCCCCCGACTCCTGATTGGTTCGCACCTCGATACCGTCCCCAACTCCGGAGCATACGACGGCGTCCTAGGAGTTCTACTCGCCGTCGCGCTACTCGAAGAATTGCATGGACGCAGGCTTCCCTTCGTGATCGAAGTGGTTGGCTTTTCGGAAGAGGAAGGAGTTCGCTTCGGCATTCCGTTCATTGGCAGCCGCGCGTTGGTAGGCAGACTCGATCAGGGGCTCCTGGCTGTTCGTGATCCTCGCGGCATCTCCGTGCGCGAGGCAATCGAAAACTTCGGACTGAATCCCGGCGATCTTTCGAAAGCTGAGCTAAAAAGGGATGCTCTCGGCTACCTCGAGTTTCATATCGAACAGGGTCCGGTTCTGGAAACATTAAATCTCCCCCTCGCCGCGGTCGAAGCCATCGTCGGCCAGAGCCGATTAGAGTTCACGTTCCTGGGCCGCGCCAATCATGCCGGAACAACACCCATGCACCTTCGCTTCGACGCCCTTGCAGGGGCCGCGGAATGGATCGCAGCGGTCGAGCACACAGCGACGCAGATCCCCGGACTGGTCGCGACCGTGGGAAAAATCGAAGTCAAGCCCGGAGCCACGAACGTGATCGCCGCCGAGGCGCGCCTGACCCTCGACGTCCGTCACAGCTCTGATGAGACTCACACTCGCGCCGTGCACGACCTGATTCATCAGGCCCACGAGATTGCTACGCGCCGCGGATTGTCAGTGCGGCAGCATACTCTATTAAGCCAGAACGCAGTCGCAATGGACCCATTTATCGTCGACGCTATAGAACGCGCCATCGCCAAAACCGGCTGCAAGCCGCATCGCATGGTCAGCGGCGCCGGCCACGACGCCATGATCCTCGCCGAGAAGATTCCGAGTGCGATGATTTTTCTGCGATCCCCCGGCGGCATCAGCCACGACCCTGCTGAATCGGTCGTGCGGGAAGACGTTGAGAAGGCGATTACATGCGGATTGCATCTTCTCGATCACCTCGCCGCGTCTCCCGAATTTCACCAAAGGACAACTCGTGCATAATCTTGGCCGCACCCGCAGCTCGCAACAACCCAACCATCTACTGCTGACTCCGGATACTTTTGTTCGCACCGTCTTGCCCGGGATGAAGGCCTGCTCGGCGATTGTGCACATCAACCCGGCTCTGGGCGCGCGGTTCACGCAATACAGTGCTGAGTTCGAAGCCGGAGGAGAACTCGGCAACACGCCCGCGCAACGCTTCCTCTTCGTCATTGAAGGCATCGTGAAACTCGAAGTCGGGGGCAAATCGAAGAAATTGAGCGCTAACGGTTATGCCTACATCCCCGAAGGTTTGCCGCATCGGCTGACGGCCATCAAAACAAGCCGGGTCGCGCTCATTGAGAAGCGCTATGAATCCCTCGACGGCATCCATCCTCCGCATTTAATTATTTCGAGCGAGGAGACCATCTCCTCACATCCGCTCGGCGACGATCCCTCTTTGCAGGTAAAGTGCCTCCTGCCCGACTTGCCACCGGACGGCATGAGCTACGACTTCGCCGTCAACACAATGGTCTACCAGCCCGGCGCCGCGCTCAGCATGGTCGAAATGCATGTCATGGAGCACGGACTCCTCATGCTCGAGGGCGGCGGAATCTACCGTCTCGGCGACTCGTGGTATCCGGTAACCGCGGGAGACTTCATCTGGATGGGAGCCTGGTGTCCACAGTGGTTCGGAGCCATCGGCAAGGTCCCCGCCAAATATCTGATCTACAAAGACTGGAACCGCCATCCCCTGGCGGGCTTGCAACGATGAACTTAACCATCGATCGCGAGCGCCTACTTTCCGAAATCGAAGCCCTCGCCTTGATTTCCGAAGCCGAGCCGCCGGCCGTTACCAGAATTGTTTTTACCCCCTCCGATCTCAGGGCTCGGGCATGGATGAAGGCGCGTTGCGAGGAAGCCGGGCTCACCCTCCGCGAGGATGCCATAGGCAACACGTTTGCTCGCTGGAACGGGGCTGATCCGAGCGCGCCCGTGGTCGGCACTGGATCACACATCGACGCCATTCCGAACGCCGGAAAATATGACGGCGTCATCGGCGTCTTAGGAGGCCTGGAAGCGATTCGCGCGTTGCAGAAAAGCGGATTCCGCCCGAGACACTCGATCGAATTACTGATCTTCACGTCCGAAGAGCCCACGCGTTTCGGAATCGGCTGTCTGGGAAGCAGGCTGCTCTCGGGCAGTCTTTCCCCGGATGCGGCGCGAAAACTAACAGACAACGACGGAGCAACGCTTGACGACGTGCGCCGGGAAGCTGGTTTCAGCGGTGTACTCGAGCAAGTGAAGTTGCCGAGCGGCTACTACGCAGCATTCGTCGAGTTGCACATCGAACAAGGCCCACTGTTAGAGCAACAGCACATTCCCCTCGGCATCGTCACCAACATCGCCGCACCAGCGAGTCTCCGCATCTTGATCGAAGGCTCCGGTGGCCACGCCGGTGGAGTCTTGATGCCCGACCGTCGCGACGCTCTCTGCGCTGCCGCCGAGATGATTCTGGCAGTTGAGCTCGCCGCGCGCAGCAGCGGAGCAATCGACACAGTCGCAACGGTTGGGATCTGCGACGTCTTTCCCGGCGCGGTAAATAGCATCCCAAGCCGTGTCCGACTTAATGTCGACATCCGCGACACCGATCTGCAGCGCCGAGACCGTGTCATGCAGACCATCGAGACCAAATGCAACTCGATCGCGACCGAGCGGCGCGTCGTGATTCACTCCGAACTACTCAACGCCGACGCGCCCGCCGACTGCGCCCCCCCAATCATCGAAGCGCTCGCTCAATCCTGCCGCAAGCACCAACTGAATTTTATTCCCATGGTCAGCCGCGCCTATCACGACTCACTCTTCATCGCGCGTATCGCTCCTGTCGCCATGCTGTTCATCCCCTGCCGCAACGGATACAGCCATCGCCCCGACGAATACGCCGCTCCCGACGACATCGTCCGGGGAACACTGGTACTCGCCGAGACTCTCGCAGCGTTATCGAAGTAGGCTCTCGAAAGAGCAGTCTACGGCGCGGGAGGAATGCTCGACTCTCGTTGCGCCCAATGTTCCACCAGATCTCGCACCACTTTATCTCCGACGATCTGGGCCGCTTCCAGTGCTGGCATATAGGCCGAGTAGTTGCCCGAAACCATCTCCTGCAAGCTCTCCGCAGCTGGCACGCCCGGAGCTTCGCGATCATAGTTGCTGACCGTGCGCAGCACCAGCACCCGCTGCAGATCAACCCGCCGCGCCTGGCTCAGGAACGTGAGCGCCTGCATTGTCCCCGAATCCTCCATGGCCGCGACCATGTAATTCCCCTTGCCGCCTGTGTAGTAGCGAGTCCACGCGTTCGCCCACTCGTCCATCTTCGACCCATGCCAAAACGTTCCGGCCGACATCGTATCGCCTCGCGTCACAAACGGCGGCTTCAGAGCATTCGGGAATCCCACGAAGCGTGCCCGCGATTTACGCATCGCGTCAGAATCCGCGAGCACAACGTTCTGCGTAAGGTGAAATGCCCAGCCCACCAATCCCGGATTCAGACTGTACATTTCCCCATACTCGTCGCTGGCAGGCTGCTCGTAAGGTGTGCCCTTCCGCAGCGGAACGTAGCCGGTCGGCCAACTCGCGGGAATCTGCCGCGCATCAATCTCGAACGCCAGGTCGCCATCCACCACATGATCCGCCCAAACCGCTGACCCAACCGACACATCCGCCGGATCGCCCCCGCCAATGCCCGCAACAATCCAATACGCCTTCGACAAATCGAACCGCGGATCAAGACCCAGAGCCATCACAGACGCCGAGGCCTTCGCCGTTCCCACTCCTGTGACCATACCGAGCACTCCATCCTTGTTCATACGCACGTGGTGATAACCCGCATCCAGCGGAAGAATCTGGTCAAGATGCTCACGCTCCACCCAAAGCTGAAATTCACCCGGAGTGTCGCCAGTGTCTTCGCCGCGCTCAAACATGGTCACCACAACAACCTTGACCCGAATCGGCGCAGCGGAAGCCGTCTGGCCCGAAAGACAGCCAGAGCAAATCGAAAACAGTACGAGCGTGAGCATGAAGGGCACAAGCGGACTGCAACGATCATCTCGGCGCCCATTCTTCACGGAATCGTCCTTCACCCCATCGCTCCCCGAATCCGCGCATACCCCGGCTTAATCGAGGAATAAATGAAATCGCAACGCTCCTTATACGGCAGAAAGGCGCTCTTCATCGCGTTGACTGTAATTTTCTCGAAATCATTGAGAGTCAGTGCAAAGGTCTCGGCGGCAGCTTCAAATTCTTTCGTCATCGTCGTGTTACTCATCAGCCGGTTGTCCGTGTTCAGCGTGACGCGAAATTTCTCCTGATAAAGAATCTTGAAGGGATGCTCGGCCAGACTCGGCGCAGCGCCGGTATGAACGTTGCTCAACAAACAAATTTCCAGCGGAATGCGCTTGTCGAGAACGTATTGGGCAAGATCTCCCAACTTCACAGCCTTCCCGTCCACAACCGCAATATCCTCGATCAGCCGCGTCCCGTGCCCAATACGATGCGCCCCGCAATACTGAATCGCCTGCCAGATCGATTCCTTTCCGTAACCTTCGCCGGCGTGAATCGTGATATTGAAATTCTCTCGCTGAATATAGTGAAACGCATCCACATGTTTCTTCGGCGGATAACCACCTTCCTCGCCGGCCAGATCGAACCCGACCACTCCACGCGCCCGAAAATCAACCGCCAGTTCCGCCATTTCCAGCGAAGTATTCATATTGCGCATCGCGCAAATGATCAATCCCGAGGCAATTCCGAAATCCTTTCGCCCGCGTTCCAATCCTTTGAGCACCGCCGCAACAATCTGCTGATGGGTCAGCCCCTTCTGCGTATGAAAAACCGGCGCGAAGCGAGTTTCGAAATACACAATCCCGTCCCGGCTCAGGTCTTCTGCCTGTTCGTACGCCACGCGCTGCAGCGCCTCTTCCGTCTGCATCACGGCAATCGTGTGTGCAAATCCTTCGAGATATTTCGCCAGGCTCCCTTGATTTGCTCCGCGAAAGAACCACTCGCGAAGTGCCTCGGGAGAAACCGCGGGAAGGTCGGCATATTTCGCATCTCTCGCCAGCTCGATCACCGTCTCCGGCCGCAGCACACCATCCAAATGTTCGTGCAACAGGACCTTGGGAAGGCTTTGCAACAATCTCTTATCAAGGTTCATGGATGTCTACTCCCAGCAATACCAGTGTCGAACGCCGCAAAGCGTTGCAAGATAATACACCACCCCCTCCGACCCCTTGTGCATGCGGCTTCGAACCACAGTCGGAAACAGCTGCGTGCCATGAGTACCTGCGCTACGATGGGATACTCGTGCAACCCATCCACATTGACGCCCACCAGCACTTTTGGATCTACAATCCGTCGGAATACGACTGGATCGATGAATCAATGTTCGCTCTGCGCCGCAATTTTCTGCCAGCGGATTTGAAGCCCGAACTTGACAACAATTACTTCCACGGCTCGGTTGCCGTGCAAGTCCGCCAAACGCTCGAAGAAACTCGCTGGCTTCTGGAGTTGGCCGAGCGCTCTCCATCAATCCTAGGAGTCGTCGGATGGGTCGATCTTCGCTCCCCCGACATTCGTTCACAACTCAAAGTCCTGGCTCGAAACCCCAAACTGGTTGGCATCCGCCACATCGTGCAGAGTGAATCCGACGATCGATTCCTGCTTCAGCGTGATTTTCTGAACGGTATTTCCGTGCTCGAGGAATTCGACCTCGCGTACGACATCCTGATTTACACCAAACATCTTCCCGTAGCCGCCGAGTTTGTCGAGCGCTTCCCGCGCCAGCGCTTTGTCCTCGATCATCTGGCCAAGCCGCCCATTAAGAGCGGCGAAATCGATTCCTGGGCCCGCGGCATCAGGCGCCTCGCTGCCTTCCCCAACGTATTCTGCAAACTTTCGGGATTGGTCACTGAGGCCGACTGGCAGCATTGGCAACCCGCGCATATCGGCCCATTCCTCGACGTAGCCTTCGAATCGTTCGGACCGGACCGCCTCATGATTGGCTCCGACTGGCCGGTATGTCTCGTGGCCGCACCCTACGCGCGAGCGGTCAATGTCGTGAAGGCTTACCTGATGGCACGAAAGCCAGAGTGGCAAGATGCTGTCCTCGGCGGCAACGCGCAGCGGTTCTGGCGCCTGCAGGCGAGGTAAGAGGGCCCGTGCAAAAAATGTTTATGTGGTGACAGCCACCTCGGCTGTCGGTCGGCGCAACTCGACGCTTTTCCCTCAGCACAGCCATCGCCCGACCAATGTTTTACAATGTCCGGACGCGCGATACGTCGCCCATGTCTCGCTCCCTTCTCCAACTCGATCCTCGCGACAACGTCTTGATCGCCCTCACCAACTTGCGAGCCGATGAAAGCGTCGAATTCGAAGGGCAGACCTACACTCTTCTCAAGAATGTTCCCGCCAAACACAAGTTCGCCAGGCGCAGCATCAATGTCGGTGACAGCGTCGTAATGTACGGCGTTTTAGTAGGTACAGCAGTCAAACCCATCGCGGCCGGAGAACTTCTAACCACGACCAACGTCCAGCACCAGGCCGCGCCCTTCCGCGAGCAGTCTGACGATTTTCATTGGACGCCGCCTGACGTTTCCCGCCGGACGCACCAAACTTTCCAGGGGTATCGCCGCTCCGACGGACAAGTCGGCACGCGAAACTACTGGCTCGTCGTTCCTCTCGTCTTTTGCGAGAACAAAAACATTCAGGTCCTGAAGCAGGCCCTC
>DATHQJ010000086.1:0-6747 GCA_035482825.1 Binatus sp. (SeqCode)
ATCCGCCTGGCGCGCGGCGTGACCGGACGCCCCAAGATTCTGAAATTCGAAGGCCACTACCACGGCTGGCACGACGATCTGCTGGTCAGTTCGAACGTTTTGCCGCCGAGCGCTCTCGGATTGCGCAGCGATCCGGTGAAAATCCCCGACAGTTCCGGCCTCAATCGCAGCGCGCTCGATGACACCATTGTTGTTCCCTGGAATGATTTGAAAGCGTTGCAGCGCGCCTTGGAAAATCATCCCGGCCAGATCGCGGCGATCGTCAGTGAAGGCATCATGGCCAATATGGGCGTGATTCCTCCCGCGAAAGGATATCTGCGGGGGTTGGAAGATCTCGCTCACGCGAACGGAATTCTTTTTATTCTGGACGAGACCGTGACCGGATTCCGCATCGCTCCCGGAGGCTGCCAGGAATATTACAGACTCTCGCCGGACCTGGTGACCTTCGGCAAAGCGCTGGGTTGCGGCCTGCCGGTGGCCGCTCTGGTCGGCCGCGCTCAAGTGATGGACGCGTTGCAGTGGGGAGGCGTGCTGCACTACGGCACGCACAACGGATCGCGCATCGGAATGTACGCCGCGCGTGCCAACCTGCGCGTGCTCACGCGCGACGACAACGCTGCCTTCCGCCACACCTGGCGGGTCGCGGAGCGGCTGTGCGACGGCCTGTCGTCGTTGTTCAGGGTCAAGGGCGTCCCGGCAATTGTGCAGAGAGTCGGCCCCATGTTCCAGATCATGTTCACTGATCAGCCGGCGATCCGCGACTATCGCGAGTTCTGCCAGTTCGTCGATCGCGCCGCGTTTCAGAAGTTCGTGCTGTCGCTGTTTCCCTTCGGCGTGTACGCCTCGCCGTCTGCGGCGCTGCATTCAATCGTCACGCTGGCCCATACGGACGCGGATGTAGACCTTACTCTGGAAGCGGCGGAAAAGGCGTTGGAGAAGACTACTTAAGCGGGCACTCTGCAGTTTTCAGAGAGGGTGAGAGGCGAATTGCAGAATCCCGCGTTCGCCTCACGGGTTTCATCGACTGCCCAGTGTAGTTTCGACCGCTCAGATAGAACCGTGCGCCGCTACTCGGCTGCCCGTGGATTCGTGGGCGGAGTGGTACGCCAAACGTACAAATATTTCTCGTCGCTCGACGTTACCACCGGAATGTTTTTCTCCCGGGTCACGCGGTTCAACGCAGATCGAAGATTCTGCATCTTCTCGCCCTTCAGACCGACCAGTGGAATCTTGATCGCTTGCTCGGGACCCAACTTTGAAAGATCAGCCAGAATGTCGGATACAGCCCTCCGATGTTTCCCCTGACGACCTTGTGGCACATCGGATTGATTCATTGCCGCATAGTGAGTGTCACCCGTCTTTTGTCCCATGCGAGTCCCCCGTGTGTACGTTACCGTACGCCTGAAATCCTACGCCAACGAATCCTATCCTACAACTAAAAATCTATAGCAAACCTTACGAGCGTAGCCGAATCCCCCCCCCTTCCGCTAACCGTAATCGTATCAATGAGATACTGCGCTTACATCGCAAAAAGACTTACTAAGAGTTCACCCGTACGCAAGCAACCGCGCTAGTCTGATGTCACCTGAGGGTGCAGAAAATGGCTTCAAGCAAAGTCATCAACGCTTCGACAATCGCCCTCGGACTTCCATTGAAAGAGAACACAAACATGGCTCGAATCGCAGTGATGAAGAACACGGCCGAGTTCGACCCTGAGCTTTTCCTTGCGACCATCGGCCAGGGCAGGAAGATGGTTGCGATCCAAAAGAAACAAAGGATATTCACCCAGGGGGACCCGGCAGACGCAGTCTTCTATGTGCAGAAAGGCAAAGTGAGGCTCACCGTCGTTTCCCAGAGCGGCAAAGAAGCGACGGTGGGGATCGTGAACGCTGGGAATTTTTTTGGCGAGGGCGCGCTCGCCGGTCAGCGCGTGCGCATGGGCTCGGCGGCAGCCATGGTGGATTGCGAACTTCTACAGGTCGAGAAAAAAGTGATGATGGGCGTACTTCATCGCGAGCATGCGTTCTCCGACATGTTCGTCGCTTACCTGCTGGCGCGCAATATCCGTTACGAGGAGGATCTGGTCGACCAGCTCTTCAACTCCACTGAAAAAAGACTCGCCCGGATTCTGCTGCTGCTGGCGCATTTCGGCAAGGAGTCGATTCCGGAAGAGGTAATCCCCAAGATCAGTCAGGAAACTCTGGCAGAGATGATCGGATCAACCCGCTCGCGCGTCAGCTTCTTCATGAACCGGTTCAGAAAGTTGGGTTTCATTCACTATAACGGCGGTCTGCATGACGGCGGTCTGAAAGTGCACAGCTCGCTGCTCAATGTAGTGCTGCACGACTAGGGGCCCCAGCCATTCTCTCGAGGAGGTAGATGCATGAGCAAATTCGGACAGATTTCGCAACCCGAACTGGTGACAATCAGAATTCCGTGGAGGTGCGACATGTCCCCGTCGGTTTGCCAGGATTTGCCCAGCGGCGTGGTTCTTTGCATCGACCATAACCAGGAGACGCTGGAATGCGAAAGGGCTTTCCTCGAAAGCTTTGGATATACCGTGTTGACGGCGTCGAACGGTGGCAGAGGACTGGAGTTGGCTTCGAGCCACGCGGTGGACGTTGTGGTTCTTGACTACCTCATGCCCGCCATGAACGCGCAGGACGTTGCCATCGCCATGAGGCGACTGCGACCGGAGGCGCCCATCATCCTGCTCACGGAGGGTGCGGGTGTCCCCGATCAAACCCTGAGCCTGGTGGACGCCCTCATCGCTAAGGACCGTCTGGCCAGCCAATTGTTGCCCACGATCGCGCACCTGCAGGGTTGCGGATGGATACCTCCGCCTGCGTTCGACGCGTAACAATTCCGGGAAAGGAGGTGCTAAGTCCTTCGGTGTTCTGCGGTGGCGCGCCGTTGTGGAACCTACCAGGCGTCGACTCTTTCGCCACTACCCATAGGCTGCGATTGTTAGCCAGAGCTCGAAACCTTCGGGATTGGCGTTTTCGATGACTGTGCCTTTCTGCACATTAAGAGAAACCAATCTGAGCCATACTTGCTGTGTTGATATGCAAGAGGATGTGTGCCGTATGATTCCTTCAAAATTTCCAGTTCCTCATAAAGTGTTGGTGGTGGATGACGATGATGCCGTCCGCCAGATGATGACTGTAACCCTCGAACACAAAGGGTTTGAAGTGGTTGCTGCGAATTGCGTGACCGAGGCTCTGCAACACATCGCGGTGGATAGGTTCGATGCGCTCATCACTGACTTGCACATGCCGAACCCGGGGGATGGCTTTACGGTTGTTTCCGCAATGCGCCACTCCCAACCGAATGCACTCACGCTGCTGATCAGCGGATTCCCCGACGTGCAGAGCGCAATGGCTGCCATCCTGCTCGAGGCGGACGAAATCATTGTAAAACCGTTCGAGATGGGGAAACTCGCCGATCTGGTGCGGGGGAAACTGGTCGATCGCAAACCTGCCGTGCGGATTGAGAAGGAAAGAGTGGCAGCGATCCTGCAGCGCTCTTTGAATTCTGTGGTCCATGACTGGCTGACGCGAGCCAAGCAGAGCCAGGAACTCAACCACATTCGGCTGAACGATCTGGAACGTACTGGACATCTCCCCAGGCTGGTGGAAGACCTGATCGCGCGCCTGAGAAAATCCAGCGCCACCGCCAAGGACAGCGATGCGGCCGTTTCTCCCGCCGCCATCACTCATGGCGAGCTGCGCTATCGACAAGGCTACACGCCCGCAATGCTGGTGCATGAATCACGAATATTGCAAGTCACACTTTTCGGGACCCTGCAGAACAATATGGGCTTCCTGGATTTCAGTTTGCTGCTGCCCGACGTCATGACCATCGCGGACGAAGTCGACGCGCAACTGACCCAGTCCATGGACAGTTACATGAACGCTATGCGGAAGTCGGCAGCATAGGGTTTCTCTGCACAGTTGCCTCGATGGCGTCAGGCGACTTTACTGCTTGCTTTCCTCGACGCCAACTCCGCGCCAAATACCCGTGCCGATGATGGTTGCGTAACCCTGGCGTTCAACCTTTGCCCTCTGCAGGCCAACGGAGTCGGCTACGATAAGGAAAGCGGACTATTAACCCGCGGAAATTCGTAGCCCACGATGAACCCGGAGCGCATCGCGATGAAGACGCAGCTGAGCAAGATCACAGAACGCGCCGCCCAGCTTCTCTCACTGCAAGGTAAGGTTGCGATGGTCACCGGCGCCGCCTCGGGCATCGGCCGCGGCATCTCGCTTCGCCTGGCTGAGATGGGAGCGTTCGTCGCACTGCTCGACGTCGACGACATCCAAGGCCGTGCCTGCGCCGCTCAAATCGAAGCCCTGGAAGGTGAAGCAGTTTTCTTGAACTGCGACGTGCGCAGCGCGGCGGAATGCAGGCGCGCCGTCGAGCGCGTGATTGCAAAGCGAGGCAAGATCGACATTCTCTGCAACTGCGCCGGCGTCGCCATTCGCAAAGACATCGTCGAACTTACCGAGGACGAATGGGACTTCGCCCTCGACGTCACGCTCAAGGGAATCTATCTGCTCTCGCGCGAAGTCGTCCCCCACATGATCCGCAACGGCGGAGGCAGCATCATCAATATCGGTTCCGGATGGTCGCTCAAAGGCGGCCCGCGGGCAGCGTCCTACTGCGCCGCGAAAGGTGGCGCGGTGAATCTGACGCGCGCCATGGCCATCGACCACGGCAGAAATAATATCCGCGTGAATTGCGTATGCCCTGGAGATGTTGAAACTCCGATGCTGCTCAGCGAATGCGCCCAGCTGGGCGAAGATAGAGAAGCGTTCATGCGGGAAGCCGCGAATCGCCCGCTAGGGCGCGTTGGCACGCCGGACGACGTTGCGAACGCAGTCCTGTTTCTCGCGAGTCCAATGTCGAGTTGGATCACCGGCGCGGCCCTTGTGATCGACGGCGGCGGATTGGCGTAAACCAAAAAGACATTCCCCACCGAAGGCCGCAGTTTGTAGCGCCGGCGTCTCGCCGGCTGTCGCGAGGGCATCTTGCCCTCGCATGCGGGGAGCGGAACACTCCGTCAGCCCCGTCTCTGCCTCGCCGCTTCATAAAGCACGATGCTGCCCGCCACGCCCGCATTCAACGACTCAACCTGCGATAGGTGTGGGATCGCGATCAGCTCATCGGCCTGCGCCAGCACGGCGCGGGGCAAGCCCGAACCCTCGCTTCCGACGAAAATCGCCGCAGGCCCGGTCAGGTTCGCCTGGTCAATCGGTGTCCCCTTATGTGATGAGGTCGCAATCAGACGCACGCTCTGCCCGCGCAGCTTGGCGGAAATCTCTTCCGGTCCGCCCGCATTTTTCCCAATCACCACCGGGAGCCGGAATACCGATCCCGCCGATGCACGAATCACTTTCGAATTGTAAGGACTGACCGTGCCTTCGCCCAGCACCACGCCCGCGCTGCCAAACGCTTCCGCCGAGCGCAGGATGGTCCCCAGATTTCCCGGGTCCTGCAGTCCCGCGAGAACCACGACGGGGCCAACCTGCAGCCGTTCCAGAATGTCGCCCAGAGAAAATTCCTTCACCCGGACCAGCGCCGCCACTCCCTGTGGCGTTTCGCTCGGAACCGTGGCGTCGAAAAGCTTGTCGGGCAGCAGCAGCGTGTCGACGTTGGCGCCAATCTGCGGCAGCAGTCGCTCCGCCAGATTCTGCGCCGACTCCTTGAAGAACACAGCCCGAAAGCGCAGCCCACTGCGCGTGGCCTCTTCCACAATGCGCAGCCCTTCGATGGCGCAACTTCCATCTTCGGTGCGTTCGGCGCGCGCGAACGCCTGGCGCAGTTCTTTCACGAGGGCGTTGTGGCGGCCTTCGATCCGGCGAAGTCGGTGCTGGGCGGGCGCGGATTCTGAGGTTCGGGTCATGACGAGGTAACTGCATCATACGCTGCCGCCTCCTCTTCCCGCGTTTTGCCGTATTATGATAGGTTTTGGTCGCAACAAATCGGTCGTAATCAATCGAACCTGTGGCCAATCGAGAAGGGAGCGCCGTGCGCGCCGAGATTCTGAAAATCAGTAGCGATACTCCTGAGTTGTCGCTGATCAAGTACGCCGCCGATCAGATCCGTTCCGGGGAAGTGCTCGGTATGCCGACCGACACTTTTTATGGACTGGCAGCCGATCCCTTCAACCTGCGGGCGGTCGACAAGGTGTACGACATCAAGACCCGCTCGCGCCACAAGCCCCTCTCGCTGCTCATCGAAAGTACCGACCAGGCGGAGGAACTGGCCAAGCCGCTGCCCGAGGAATTCTATGCGCTGGCCCGCAAGTTCTGGCCGGGGCCGCTGACCATCATCGTGAAAGCCGGTTCGCGCTTGCCACTCAAGGTGACTGCCAATACAGGCAACGTCGCGCTGCGCGTGCCTAATGCCAAAATCCCGCTGGCCGTGGTCACCGCGGCAGCGATTCCTATCACCGCGACCTCCGCCAACCTCAGCGGCGCCTCGGAGTGCACCAGCGCAGAGCAGGTGCGCGAGCAACTTGAAGGTCGCATCAACATCATCGTCGACGGGGGCTCGTCTCCACGGGACGTGGCATCGACCATCATTGATCTGAGTGACGAAGTCACCCGCTGGCGCATCATTCGCGAAGGCGCAATTCCCGCCGACGATATCTCGAAATTCTTTGCTGGATGAAAGTCTTAAAGTTGAAAGAATGACCGATGAAGCCGCCAACCAGCATCCCCCGCCACGCTGGTGGCTTCGTCT
>DATHQJ010000087.1:0-25710 GCA_035482825.1 Binatus sp. (SeqCode)
TCCCGGTGCGCCGAGGCGTTTTGCGATTTCGTAACTGTGTCCGCCCAAGCCCACCGTGGCGTCGATATAGGTCCCACCCCGCCGCACGGCTAAAAAGTCGATCGCTTCTTTTAAAAGAACGGGAACATGATTTGCCGGAAGACGGCTCGCTCTTCCACCACCATGCCCAACCCCCTGAGGGGTGTCTGTTGATCCCTCGCCCACTAGATGCCCAGTTCGTCGAGCGTCTTCTCATCGTCAGGCGTGAACTTTTCTTCTTCGATCTCTCTCTTGAACAGCTCCAGGTTCCTGACGACCATGTAGGTCAAGTTCCCCAGAACCGCGACCTCGCCCTTAATCTGGCCCGACTCGCGCAGCAACTGCGGCAGCAACAACCGTCCCTGCCCGTCCATCTCGACCTGCTGCCCGTAATAGTTGGTGCGATCGAGAAACTTTTTCTTCGTCGGATTGAAATTGGAGAGCCCGGCCAACTTCTGCTCGATCCGCTCCCATTCCTCGAAGGGATATACTTGAGCAACCCTTCCGTCCAAACTTGTGATGTAGAATTGCTGACCGTATTTCTCGTCGATCACCCGCTTGAACTCGGCCGGAACCTTGAGACGGCCCTTTTCGTCGACCCGAGTTGGATGATTGCCGCGAAACATGTCGGTTAGCCGCTACAGCAGCAACAAAGGAGGTCAAAATAGCGCAAACCAAGGTCGAACTCGGGCGATTCGGGCTGTTTGTCGTGCTTTTGGGTCGGTTTTCCACCGGCTCCTCGTTTTCAGCTCCAAGATCCCACGGCCCTTACTGCTCGATCCACTTTGTACCACTTTGTACCACGATCTTACCCGTAAGTCGTTTATTGTCAAGCAGAAACTTGATGGTCGCATTCCCACTCCAGCACTGATCCGAGAAAATACCGAGGCTTGTGGTTAACCACTCGTAGGACCACAAGGGGTTGGGTTTACGGTCTTGGTTCCTTCGCTATTCTTTCGCTACGATTCTGCTTGATCTCCGCGACTGGCGCGGATTTTCTTGTGGAAAAACTGGGATCGAGTGGTCGCACCATCGTTTTGTGGATGGATTTTTAAGATGGTCTAAGACCACAGACCCCCAGAGCACTGTCATCTCCACCGAAGCAAGCGCAGTGGAGAGACCTTGCGCCTTCCTCTGGGCCTTCTGGTGTCCTCTGTAGTTTTCGTCTGCTGTTTGGTTCACTTAGGATGACAGGCAATGCCGCATCACCTCGAATTCGAGCAATGGGTTCCCTTCCCGCTCGCACGCGTGTTTGGGTTCTTCTCGAATCCAGAGAATCTGCCGCGGGTCATGCCCGCGTCGAGCGGCACGAAGCTGATCGTGCTGAACCGGATGCCGGCGCCGCCACCGCCGCCGGGCATTACAGGCGACAAGGCGGCGGGTACCGGCTCCACGATCGTTACATCGTTTCGCGTATTTCGTTTTCTGCCGATCCGCGCACGGTGGATCGCGCGCATCACCGAATTCGAATGGAATCATTACTTCGCTGACGTGCAGGAGCAAGGCCCATTCAAGAGTTGGCATCATCGCCACGAATTCCGTGCTGAAACGCGCGGAGAGGCCGACGGGACGGTCGTCCGCGACGTGATTGACTATGAAGTTGGATCCGGCTTTCCTGGTGAGATCGCGAACGCACTCTTCGTCCGCCACCGGATGGAGCGCACCTTCGCCCAGCGCCAGCAAACGCTGCCTGACCTCCTCGCGTAGAAATACCCGCTGTTGACGGATTGGGTGTACACTTCCGCGCATATCGTCCTGGGCCGCGTTCCAAGACCCATCATCGAGGAGGCACTGCATGAAACTCAACAGAGGCAGAATCTGGCTGGGCGGATTGGCGGGAGGCGTGGTCTGGAACCTGTGGAGTTTTTTTGTATACCACTACATCACCAGTTTCCGCTACGTGATCGCGCAGAAGGCCGGTTGGTTTCTGGCCACACCGCGCTATCCCTACTTCCCAGCGGCATGGGCCATAATGCTGTTTATTATGGCCATCGCAGTCGCGCACCTGTACGCTTGGGCGCGCCAGGGCCTGGGACCGGGCCCCGGCACTGCCCTGAAGATCGGCTTTCTAGTGGGCTTCTTCGCCGGCTTTCCGGACAATTTCGCCCAAGCCGAATGGTCGGCCGTGGGCCGCGCCCTTCCTCTTGGCTGGATGATCGAGATGTGGCTGGGCGCAATCCTGACCGCGCTGGTCGCCGGCTACTTGTACAAAGAGTGAGTTCGTTTCGGAGTCATCGTGAAGCAACGAGCTGCCTCTTCCTGCCTACAGGCCGCCGCGCTGTTGTGCGCGGCTCTGGCTCAATCCGCCGGCTGGCTCTCGATCCATCGAGACCGCCTTTGCGTGACCGAGGGCGCGATCGAGCAGGTTGGGGATCATCGCTTGTCGGTGGATGTTCCGAAGATGCGTGCCTATGTCAATGAATGGACGGCGCAGTCGGCCGAGCTGCGCTTCACCTATCTTGGAGGCACGAGCCAAGAGTCGAGGCTGGGCTCGGGTGCGATCCGCCGCCAGTTTGGGTTGAAGCTGCATGCACAGGATCCCTGCAACCTGGTGTACGCGATCTGGCGCGTAGCTCCCGAATCGAAGCTCGTAGTTTCGGTGAAGAAAAATCCTGATGCGCACAGCAGCGCGGAATGCGGGAACCGCGGCTACGAAAACATTAAGCCGCGGAAAGTTTCTGCCGTGCCGCGGCTGGAGCCGGGACAGTCTCACACCCTCCGCGCGGAAATGAAGAACTCCGAACTCCGCGTATTCGTGGACAACCAGGAAGTCTGGGAAGGCGACGTCGGGTCCGACGCCGCGGAGTTGGGCGGGCCGGTAGGAATTCGCTCCGACAACGCCCGTCTCGAATTCGAATTCCTCGCCCGCGAATCGAACGGGCCGCATCCAGACTACGTCAAGGCCTGTAAAGCGAGCGCTGCCGAATCGGATTAAGACCTCATCCGGGTTCCTATTTCCCGGACTCCACGAACACAGCCGTCCCGTAGGCCAGCACTTCGGTGACGCCCTGCATCACTTCGGTGGCGTCGTAGCGCGCTCCGACCACCGCGTTCCCGCCCAACTCGGCCGCATGCTGCAGCATCAGGTCAAAGGCTTCCGCGCGCGTCTTCTCGCACAGGTTGGTAAGGAGCGTGATGTTGCCACCGACAAGCGTCTGCAGTTGGGCACCGATGGTACCAAATACGGAACGCGAGCGCACGACGATGCCCCGCACCACTCCCAGCGTTCGCGTCACGTGGAAGCCGTCAAGTTCGAACTGCGTGGTCACCATGTTGTGAGCCACCATTCTGCCAGCGTTGTAATCGGTTGCCATTGCGGTCGATCCTTTCTGATGCCGGGAATTGCTAACTATAGCGCGAGCCAGAGCGTGAGGGCGAGGGCTTCGACGATTCGTCTTTCGTTTACTCCAACTCGGCAGTGATGAAGTATTCCTGCGATGCGTTGTCGTACTCGACGCGAAGCACGTTCGGCTTACAGCAGACCTGGCAGTCTTCGACGTAGTTCTGGCGGCGTCCCGCGGATTCGTCGACGGAAGTTGTGTTCCACTCTCCACAAGCAGCGCATTGAAAACCGGATTCCATTGCTTGAGAACGAGCATATACCTCCGCGGCTAAAGCCGGTCGATTGCCCTTTCAAGTCTCAAATCCCCCTATAATGTCCCGATTGCATTCTTCAAGCTTGCATTCTTCAACCTGGGAGCGTTCATGATCTCGCGGCGAAGATTTCTGGAAGCGGGCGGTGTGGCGGGAATGGCGGCGGCATCACGTCCGCTGAATGCGGTTGCCAAGACGGGAGCCGACGATGCTTCCCTGCCACCGTCCTTGGCGCAATTGAAATCACGCAAGAGCGAAGCCACTCCAATCACAAAAGGCGAGCGCCACGAACGCCAGGAGCGCGCCCGCAAGCTGATGAGCGAGAACTCACTCGACGCCATCGTGCTCATGGAGGGTACTTCGTTGCGCTACTTCACCGGGATCCGCTGGTGGGGCGGGGAACGCACGTTCGCGCTGGTGCTGCCGGCCAAGGGCGCGGCGTTCTATGTGTGCCCGGGCTTTGAAGAAGGACGGGCGCACGAGCAGATCGCCAACGCCCCCGACGGCAACCAGCCCGACGTTCGGGTGTGGCAGGAAGACGAGAGTCCATATCAACTCATCGCGCAAGGGTTGAAGGAACATGGCATCGCTGACGGAAAAATCGGGATCGAAGAAAGCATCCGCTTCGTTTTTGCCGAGGGCATTGCCAAGGCTGCGACGCAAGCGACCATGGCAAGCGCAACTCCGGTCACCGCCGGATGCCGCATGATCAAGAGCGCTCACGAGGTTGCATTGATGCGACTGGCCGCGCAGGTCACGCTCGCGGCCTACGAAGCCGTCTATCGCGCGCTGCGGCCGGGGATGACCCAGTCCGACGCTTCCGGCCTGATTGACGCGGCTTACCGCCAGCTGGGATTTCCCGGCGACGCCAGCGTGATGGTTGATCAGGCCACGGCGTATCCCCATGGATTGCCCGGGCCGCAGGTGATCCGCGAAGGCTCGATCGTGATGATCGACGATGGCTGTACGGTGGAAGGCTATCAATCCGACATCACGCGGACGTTTCTTGTTGGCAGGGCCTCGGGGCAATCCGGCGACAAAATGAAAAAAGTCTTCGACATTGTGCTGCGCGCCCAGTCAGCGGCGCTAGCAGCTGCGCGTCCGGGTGTAGAGTGCGGCTCAGTCGACGCCGCTGCGCGGAAGGTAATCACCGACGCGGGATATGGTCCGGATTACAAATATTTTACTCATCGCCTCGGCCACGGCATGGGGATGGATATGCACGAGTGGCCCTATCTCGTCCGCGGCAACTCGACCATGCTGCAGGCCAATATGACCACCAGCAACGAGCCGGGAACCTACATCCGCGGGGAGTTCGGCGTGCGCATCGAAGACGACATGCACGTCACCGAGAACGGCGCGGAGTTGTTCACCCCGCAACCGTTGTCGCTGGAAGACCCGTTCGGGAAGGCATGACGCTGTCCGTCTCACGCCATCAGTTACGCCGGGCGAATGGTCGGCGGAGTTTTGAAATCCGGAAAGGTGATTGTGTAGACGTAGCCTTTGCGTACATTGGTGACCAGCACGGGACGAAAACACGCGATGCAGGTTCCCCCGCTCCGGCGGACGCTGGGATATACGATTCCCGCAGAACCTGATTCCAGCAACTGAGCCGCGAGCGCCTGCGAAGCGGTGTAGCTGGTCGGTGAAAGACAGTCGGCGTAACGCTTGGCCGGCTGAGCGGAATCTCGCAAATCGTGAAACTCCGCGCGGAAGTCGGCTTGATAGTCGAGGTAATCGGCGGTGTCTTCCTCCTCCCACGCGGTTTCTCGCAGCCACAGTTGACGGTGATAAGCAACCTCGAGTTGCGAGGTCTTCAGCTCGAACGACGCATACCAGGCGCCGCGATCCCCGGAGTTGAAGCGAGATCCGCCTGGCGCAGGATGACAGAACGCGGCATTGATGATGCGATAGGAAGGGATGCCGAAGACCAACTCCCGTTCGTCGATGCCCGGGGCAAGGCGCGACTCGGCAAGCAGGCGGTCGTTGGTCGCGTTGTCGAGTTCGAAGATGCCTTCCAGAATTTCATCGTCATCGGTAAGGCGCGCGAGCACCGAAGCGCCGCCATCGGCGTACTGGGCGGGGATCAGGCGATGGGTATCGCGCCGGTCAATCAGCGTAGTACCGAGAGCGGTGCCGAGAGAAGCGCTGGGCATGGAGTCATCGTCCGCCGCGACGACTGTCAAGCAGTCGGCGCACGCCCAGCATCCCGGGCACTCCGGCACGAGTCAGAAACTGTAGAGGCGGGGCGTCGTTGAACATAGGATTTGAGTTGGGGCGCGACGTCCACTGATTGGCGAGGCGCTGACCGAAAAGAATATTCAGCGCCTTGAAAATTCCGATCAGCAGCGAAATGCGCGTGAGTTCGTCCTGCGAGAGCAAACCCTTGCGATGTTTCTTCAGTTCGAAGTAGCGTCCGTTCGAAGCGCCGCCGAGCAGAGCCATGGCATCTTCATTTCTCAGTTGCCATTTTTCAACAATTGCAAAAAATGCCGCGACCGCGGACGGGCTCAGGCGCAAACGCGTAGCCGGGTCCGCCAGGTCCGGCAACTTGCGAAGGTCAAGACCAAGATCGGGAATGGCAATCGCGGCATTCATCCGGTAACTCCATTAATGGATATAATTATATCCTATTTCGTACATGCTGCGAGATACTGAATCTCCTGTGTTTTGTGATAGATACGTCGAGTGTGGCTAGGTTGAGAGTCCCGGCACCGGCGGGCAGCCGGGAAACTCCTTGAGATACGTGTTGCCGATGTAGCCCAGATATTCGATGCCGATCTCGCTGGTGAAGAATCCGTCGGCGGTGAGTTTGCGCAGGAATCCGAAGAATTCGATGCCCTGGCCGAGGCTGGGATCTTTCTTTGCATTCTTGCGGTAGGCGATGAGGTCGAGAATCTCTTTCTGTTGTTCCGCTGTGCAATCGAGATAAGCCTTGCCGTAGCGATCGATGCACGTATTGTCGAGCCACATCAATCCGCCGCCGAGCGCGACTTGATATTCCTGATTTTCGCTGGTGATCAGATCGATGAATTCCGGTGCGCCGGCTTCGATCGCACCTTTGGCGTCGGCGTCGGAGGGAATGATCGTCCCGCAGAGCGACTGCAGCGTCTTATAAGAATGAGCCGAGAAAAACTTGGGCGCATAGACCTGATTTTCCGCCGCGGCCTTTTCCGCGCGCACCATGCGATGAGCATACTCGGCGGCCTCCAGCGGAATCACGCGCAGCACCGACCCGGTGATCGCCGTGATGGTGAGTGACTTCAGAATGTCTCGTCGCGAAATGGTCATGCTCTATCTCCTTCGCAATTTCCGCTTACAGGTTTCCTTTCTTCGCCTCGGCCAGCAAGAAGTCGGAAGCGCGCCAGGTCAGCGCCATGATGGTAAGCGTGGGATTCTTATCGGCGTTGGTGACAAAACTTGCGCCGTCGGTCACGAATAAGTTTTTTACGTCGTGCGCCTGGCAGTATTGATTCAATGCCGAAGTCGCGGGGCGCTCGCCCATGCGCACGGTGCCAACTTCATGAATGATTACGCCGCCATCGGCGAGGCCGTACGGATGCCTGCCGTCCGGCTTCGTCTGGGTCAGGTAGATTCCGCCCGCGGCTTCCACGATTTCCTTGTACGTCTCCTGCATGTCTTTCGCCATCTTGATTTCGTTGTCGCTCCACTTCCAGTGAAAGCGCAGCACGGGAATGCCCCACTGATCCACCGCGGAAGGATCTATCTCGCAATAACAATTTTCGTTGGGGATCATTTCACCACGCCCGGCAAATCCAATCCATGTGCCGTATTTTTTCTTGCACTCCTGCTTCAGCGCGGAGCCATAGCCTTCAAACTCGTCGCACACGCCGTCGTACTCGCCGATCCCGGGCATGCCGCGTCCGCCGCCGAACTCGGTGTGATATCCGCGCAGGAAGTCGTTCTTGCGGTCGAACTTCCACCACGGCAAATACATGTGCATGCCGCCCACGCCGTCGTGATTGTGCGCTGGCATTTTTTCGAGCGATTCGAAATATCCGCCGCCATCGCTGCCCACTGTATCCATCAGGTTGCGCCCCACAACACCGGAAGAATTCGCCAGCCCGTCAGGAAAAAGTGTCGACTTCGAATTCAGCAACAGTCGCGCCGACTCGCAGGCGCTGGCGGCAACGACGAACGCCCGCGCGTGAATCCGCTTCTCTTCGCGCGTGGCTTTATCGACGTATGAGACCGCTTCGACCTTGCCGTCTTTGCCCACAACCAGTTCCCGCGCCATCGCGCCCGTGATCAGGGTGAAGCGTCCAGTCTTTTCCGCGGGCGGAATCATCACCTGGCTCGAACTGAAATTTGACGCCGTGATGCATCCCCGGCCGCATTGCGCGCAGTAGTGGCAGGCGGCGCGGCCATTGTGCGGCTGGGTCAGAATCGCCAGCCGCGAGGGGATACACAGAATGCTCAGGTGGTCGCACGCCTTCTTGATAATGGTTTCAGTGCAGCGGGGTTTGGGCGGCGGCAGAAAAACGCCATCCGGCGCGCTGGAAATATTTTCTTTGGTCCCGAACACTCCGATGTACGACTCAACCTTGTCGTAGTAGGGAGCGACGTCTTCGTACCTCATCGGCCAGTCGTCGCCCATGCCGTCATGCGAACGAACTTTGAAATCCACCGGAGCCATGCGCAGCGCGATGCGGCCCCAGTGGTTAGTGCGTCCGCCGACAATGCGCGAGCGAAACCAGCGGAAGTTCGCGCCGGGAGCGGAAACGTAAGGCTCGCCTTCGATTTCCCACGCACCGTTCGGAGCGAGAAATTCATCTTCCAGTCCCTGCCGGGCCCGGCCCCCGACCCCCGCGCCGCGATGCGGCAGGTCGTACGGCCAGACGTGTTCTTTGAAATCTCTTTCTGGAACCAGGGGCGGGCCGGCTTCGAGCAGCGCGACGCTCAGGCCGCCCTCGGTGAGCACCTTGGCCGCCGTGCCGCCCGAAGCGCCCGAGCCGATGATGCAAACGTCATAGGTTTTGGGACTGCGCTTAACTTGCATGGATCTCAGTAGAAACCTCGCGCAGGGGCTGAAGCCCCTGATGATTTTCAATCTCCTTTACGCGGCCGTAAAAGGGCCGCCGTTCCACGGCCGTGAACGTGCCGACCCTCCAAGGTCGCGCATGCAAATCAAACGGACGGCAGCCGGCTGCTAGAAGCGCAGCTTATTCAAGTATTCATAGCTCTTCGCGATGCTATCAAACGGCTGCTTCGGATGATCGTGCTCGACGATGTAATGCTTGATCCCCGCCTTCTCTGACTGGCCAAGAATTTTTTTCCAGTCGATCACCCCGCTGCCCACCTCCGTCAGATCGACAGTATCGCCATAGTTCTGCGCGCCTCCGGCAGTTATTTTGGGCATGGTCTTGAGATCTTTAACGTGCACCAGCGGGAATCGTCCGGGATACGCGTTGAAATACTTCACGGGATCGCCTCCGGCCGCGGTGATCCAGCACAAATCCATTTCCATCTTCACCAGGTTGCCGTCGCATTCTTTGAGCAGCGAATCGTAAGGGAGCTTGCCGTCGACGGGAAGAAATTCAAACCAGTGATTGTGATAAGCGAACTGCATGCCGGCCTTCTTGCTGGCCTCGCCGCAGCGATTAAATTTCTCCGCCGCCTGCTTCCAGATGTCGGGGGATTTGCGTAGGTCTTCGGGAATCCAGGGACAGACAATATATTTCAAGCCGATGGTCTTGGAAGTCTCAACGACCGAAGGAAACTTGTCGTCGAGCTCGTCGTATTGCACGTGGGTGGAAATCGGATCGAGACCGTTCTTGTCGCACACAGCGCGGACTTGCGCGCCGGTGCGCCCGAAGTATCCGGCAAATTCCACTTCCTTGTAGCCAATCTTAGCCACCTTCGCGATCGTGCCGTCGAAATCGCCTTTCATCAGGTCACGCACGGTGTACAGCTGCAAGCCGACCTTTTCGATCTTGTGATCGCCCGCGGCCCAACCCAGGCGACTGGTCAATAAAGTGGCGGCGGTGACGGTAGTTGCGGTTGCAAGAAAAGTGCGGCGGTTCATGGTCTGCAAACTCATGATGGCGTTCCTCCGATGGCTTGTTGGGGTGCAAGTTGAATCCGCCAGCATTATACGCGGACAGAGACCACAGGAAAGAGCCTAAAATATCGATTTAGCAGAATAGGTTACAGGCCCAGCCGAAAACACGTAGCCACTGACTCAGGCTGCGTCCGCGCCCGTGTGAGCCGGTTTACGGTTTCACCACCTGCAGATTGTTGGTCACAGAGAAGACGTTGGCGACTCCATTCGCGCGGATGCCGGCGATATTCTTGTCGCCTTCGCTATCCACCACGCCCTCCAGCGTCACATGGCCATTCTTGACGATGATGCGGATCGGCTTCTGCACCCCCAGCGCATACCTCTCCAGCGCGGGGTAGCCATAGATGGCGCGGAACAGCCGTCTGCGAATGCCATCATCCATAGGAGACGGTGGAAGCACCTCGATCTGGTTGTCGACCTTCTCGACCCCTTCAATGTGCTTCACGGCGTTCTCGGCGTCGGACTTGGTGACCGGCCTCACCACCTGCCCGAGCAGAGTCACGTTGTAGCCCTCCACCTTGTAAGCCATGTAGTCGAATACGCCGACGTACGGCAGCATCAGCAGTTCGTGGCGAACCTCTTTGATAATCCGCTCCTGTGCCTTGGCGGATGGTTGGTCGCGTTGCGCGTCCTGGGCTGCACCCAGAGTGAGAAGAGAAAGTACTGCGGCGAACAGAACCGGCAATTTATGTCTCATCGTGATCTCTCCTTGCGGACGAAATTCCCGGGGTCTTAGGAGAGTCTACTTCCCGAGCGGGCCGGTTTGCGATAGGGAGTATTCCGTAGAGGGTGGGATCTAGCCGTGCAGGGCCAATCCTCGGGTAAGCGGTTTGCGGTGGAGGGGGATGGTACCGCAGCAAGCAAGAATGAGGACCGATGCGGCGGGCAGGACCAGCTGAAATTCTCGAGGCCTGCTCGCCCGCACCGTATTAGTTGTTGCGGAATCGCCTAAGCGGTCACGTTGAGGCCGCTGCCCTGCGTTGTGCTGGGAGCGCCGGTTGTGCTGCTCGCCGCGCTGTTGAGCAGATTGAGGATGATCTGCTGGTTGCTGTTTTGATTCAAGTTGAGGGTGATCTGTTCCGGGTTCTGGTTCTGCTGGTTGGCCACGCCGATGGTGACTTGCTCCGCGCCGTTACCGGAATTGCTGACCCCGATGGTGATCTGCTCACCTGGAGTGACGTTGCCCAGATTCAGCACGATTTCCGCTCCTCCGACCGATCCCGCTGAACCCCCGGCCACCGGCTGCGCGGGATTCGCGTTGCCGAAGTTCAGGATGATTTCTGGGCCGCCGGAAGATCCGGCCGAACCCCCAGCTACCGGCTGCGCAGGAGTACCGCTGACTGGTGTGGGTGCTGCCGCAGGTGCGGGCGCTTCGCTCAGGTTGACAACGAATGCCGGCGGAACGGCAGTTCGTTGATTGTGAAACGTGCTTTGCAGATCGGCAAAAGCCTGTTGCGCTCCCGCCAGGTTTCCACTCTGCAACGCCTGACCCACGGCGTTGAAATCCTGCTGCCGCTGGCTGGCTTGGAATGCGTTCCCACTCGAGAACGGACCGTTTTGGCCCAGGGCCTGAATGGCGTTGAATTCCTGCTGCGCCCCCGCCAGGTCTCCGGATTGCAGGGCCTGGCTCAGTTGCTTCAAATCAGAGCTGCGCTGCTGGAAGTACGACTGCGACTGCTGGTAAATCGAACTTGAGGAAACGGCTGCGGTTGACATAAATCTCTCCTAACAAAGGATCCGTCTGGACCGAACTCCCAGAACCCCTGCACACCAAACCTGATCGGCACCCGCGCAGAAAGCTTTAGCTAGGACCCTCTTCGTAATCGTCGGGATTCCCCTCCGCTCCGACGGTCCGCGACTTGGATTTATGTGGGGACAGTCGCCACTTCGACGAGCTCAGGGCAGGCTCTTGGCTGTGCGCGGAGCGAAGCTCCGCGATTTCGGCGCTTACGCTAACTTCAGGTTCAGGCTCTTTGCGCTGAACGCGACTCGAATGCCCGCGCAATTGTTCACCACCCAGTCGGCGCCAGCTTCGCGCACGACCGATTCCTCAACCGTGGTCTTGAAACCGATCACTCTCGCGCCCGCGGCCTTGCCCGCGCGAATTCCAGCCGGAACATCTTCGAGGACAATACATTCCGCGGGAGGAAATCCCAGGACGGCCGCACCTTTTTCATAGGGCTCGGGATGCGGCTTGCCGTGCGTAATATCGTTGGAAGTGATGAAAGTTTTCGGCAGGGGCAGACCCGCCGCCCGGAGGCGGACTTCGGCTAGCGGGCGCGTACACGAGGTCACGATCGTCCAGCGATCCGGGGGAAGACTGGCCAGCAACTCGAGCGCGCCGGGAAGCGGCACAACGCCTTCGAGGTCGGCGATTTCGCGGCGTTCCACCTCGCGGTTCTCGGCCTGATGATCCGCGTTCGGCAGGTATTCGCGGACGGTGGTCAGACTGGGGCGTCCGTGAGCGTGAGCGACGACTTCTTGGGGATCGAGTCCGCGCTCGACCGCCCAGCGGTGCCAGACCCGCGCCACCGCGGGAGTGGAGTCGATGAGGACTCCGTCCATGTCAAACAGAAGAGCGGCGCAGCGAATTTGGGTCATAAGAGTGAGGATCAGATCGAGCTACACGCGGCGAAGCCCCTCGGGATGGTTCCCCTGGTCTCCTGCGCGCGATTGTAAAATACCAGATCGCTGCAATCACACTTCAGCATGACGTAATCCTTCGCTAACACATTGATAACAGTAGCCTTTCCAGAAAATGTACGAATTTGTACATACAAACTGTTCCTTCAGGAACATTTTGGAAAACTCCCGCCCCGAACCCGCAACCTGTTCCCTTGCAAGCACCTACGAGGACGGAACCAGTTCCAGCGTCAGCACCTGAAAGGGCTGCAAGTGAAAGGCATAGGGCTTCTGTGACGGAATGGTCAAGGCTGCCTTGGCGCTGTCGCCCTTCCATGGACTGCGCGCGGCATAGGCTCGCGCGGAATGCGCGGGCAGTTCCAGAAGCGTCTGCAGGCTGGCGGTGAAATCCTGGGGCTGGTCGCTGGGATTGCGCAGCGTGACGATCGCTTTCTCGCGCGACCATGAGGCCCAACCGTAGACTTCAAGGCGCGCCGGATCGCCGCCAATCCAGTGTGAATCTTCGAGCGTCCTGGCGTTGTCGCGCGACCACTTCGCAGCCTCGGCCAGCACATCCCAGTCAGCGGCGGACAGCAGCGAGGGCGTGATGTACATCTCCTGCAACTGCGTGCCGGTGCCGAAGTAGGAGTGCACTTCATCCGGGAAATCGTGACCGGCGTCGGTGCCCAGGCGCTCCGCGTAGCGCGCGAAGATCATGCCGTGCAACATGAGCGAGTTGATGGGAAACAGCGGACCCTCTTCGACTACCCAGCGATAGATTTGCGAGTCGCGATAGGTGATCCAGCGCTGGCGGTCGGTGCCGACGCCGGCGAAGCTGTGGTCGTCGCCACCCCGCCAGATCGAATCCGCATAGAACAGCCAGAACGGCGAAGGATAGGTTCCGGTGGTGAGATTGATATAGAGGTCTGGCTTCTTCTCGCGCAGGTCGCCGATCAGATGAATCGCGGCGTCAAAGTCGCTGTCGAATTCACTGCCCTTGATGACTTCGTTGGCGTTGCCCGTGCCATCGAACTTGAACTGGTTCACGCCGTATTTCGCGATCATCTCGATGCAGGTGTCGCGGAAATAGCGATAGTAGTTGGGACCGGACAGCGCGAGTCCGCCTTCGTTGGTTTCAAAGCCTTGCGCGTGGGCGGAGGACAGGCGCTGCTGCTTCGGCTTGTCGTAACCGCCCCATGGGGAGAGCCAAATGCCAGGCGCAGCGCCGAAACTCGCGGCCGTTTGCGCAACCTTCGTCATGCCGTCGGGGAAGCCGGGGTTGAATTTCCACAAAGTCGTGGGATCGTCCCAGCCATCGTCGAAGAGAAAGCTGTCGAGTTTGACACCGCGCCTTTTGCTCAACTCCTCGCCGAAATTCTGAACGACCGCGACCGCGGCCTGTTCGTTGTAGCGATCAAAGTATCCCAGGTCATACCACGAGTTGTAATGCAGAAAAGTGCGATAGGGATGAACCCGTTCCAGTTCTACATAATGCAGAAAATCGCGACGCAACTGCGTGGGATGGGCCACGCCAATCACAGAGGAATACTTAACTTGTCGTCCGGCTTGCAGTGGAAGCTCGCGCGACAGCCAACAGGTGGCTCGGTCGCCCCGCACCCGGCAGTCGGACAAGGGATGCTCGAAGCCGAGGAACCAGGTGCCCGCCGTAACCGGCGAGCCTTTCACGCTGCCGGAGACCACCGCGCCGGGCACGACCATGTCGATAAGGCCGATCTGGGTGAACCCGACGGACTGCCGCAGCGCGCGGATGGTGAGTTCCTGGCGGACGTAAGTCGTGCCGTCGAGAAGGATTGCCTTCCAAACGATATGGAGCGTGGAGGCCGGGTCTTCGAGTTCGATGCGCAATTCGCGGCCGGAAAGACGATCGGCGCCTTTGGGCGAACTCGCCTGGGACGCGTCAGCATGGGACACATCGGGCGGGGACGAATTTGCCTGCGGCGCCAGTGCTGGGGAAGGATGAGGTGAACCTGACTTGGAGTAGTCGGGCGAGCCGGGAAGATTTCGCAGCGCCGGCGCACCAACCAGCTTGAAGTCGGCCGACCGCAGGACCGGGCCTTCTTTCTGCACCAACTCGAACACGCTTCCGTCGGGGGCCAAGCTTGCGCCTGTGAAATGGTTGGTCAGACTCTGCCAGCGCAACGATCCGCCGCGAATGGACCAGGTGGCTGAAATTGCATCGTTCGAGAGGGAGATGGTGTTGCCGTCCGGCGCAGCCTGAGCGGTTGCGATTGCGGGCAGGACCAGCAACAAAAGAGCACAATGGAAACAAAAACGTGGCATTACGAAATGTCCTTTGTCTGATGGCGCTCATCTGGAATAAAGACGATGGCAGACTACGTTACTTTACGAGCGTTTTCCCACTGCGCTTTTTCCTTTGACTTTGCTGCGATTTGACTTGACTTTCATCATAAACGAAAGTAATAGTTTTAACTCGTAATAATATGAAAGTGCTCGTGGGGAGGCTAGCTATGCGTGTCTGCCAACGAAGTTCCAGTTTAGTTGCCGGTCTCACCTCCTCATTCTCATTCTGCCTGTCATTATCACTATCACTATTACTGTCGTTGGCGATGGCGGCGTTGCTCGCGCCGGTGGCTCACGCGCAGGGCAGTTACGCGGCACAGGTTCGCGGGGTGGTGACGGACCAGTCGGGGGCGGTGGTGGCGAATGCGACAGTCACGGTGACGAACGACGGGACGAACATCGCGCAGACCACGCACAGCGACGATCATGGAGAGTATTTCTTTTCAGGGTTACGGCCATCGGTTTATACCATCAAGGCGCAGGTCGCCGGCTTCCGGGCCACTGAGAAGAAGAATGTGGTTCTGCAGGTGGATCAACAGACCAGCGTGGATTTCGTGCTTCACCCCTTAAGCATCAGCGAGACCATGGAGGTGACGGATACGGCTCCGCTGCTCGACACCGAGAGTCCGACGCTGGGCACCGACGTCACCAATGAATATGTAAAGAACATTCCTCTGCTGAACCGCAGCTTTTTTGGCCTGGCGTTCTTGTCGGGAGGCGTGACGGAGGTTGCCGGATCGGGCACGCAGGACAATTATCCGACCGGCACAAACTTTGTCTCGAATGGGCAGCGGAACGCGACGGCTGAGGTCCGACTCGACGGCGCTTTGATCAGCGCGCCAGAGCAGGGTGAAGGCGCGACCTCGAACGTTTATTACGAGCCGTCGGTGGAGATCATCCAGGAATTCAAAGTCCAGAACAACAGTTTTTCGGCGGAGTTCGGCAACAATGGTGGGACGGTCGTGAACATGGTGTTGAAAAGCGGCACCAACGCTTTCCATGGGAGTGGCTGGTATTTTCTGCAGCGGGCGGGCACCGATGCGCGCGACTTCTTCAATCCCAAGCCGGGCGGGAAACCCGATCACGAACGTGATCAGGGTGGGTTCGCGCTGGGCGGTCCGATCGTGAAGAACCGCACATTTTTCTTCGCGGATTTCGAAAAGGTTCGGGACAACGAACCGATCAACATTGTGGCAACGGTACCGACCAACGGGATGTTCGGAACATCGAATGAGCGCGCTGGAGATTTTTCGTTGGCGACGAATCCGATATTCGACCCGATCGCGTGCAGTCCCAACTGTTCGACCAGAAACCAGGTTCAATCCGGCGGAGTGCTGAACGTAATCCCGCCGAGTGAGATCGATCAAATCGGACAGGCGATCATTAATCTTTATCCCCAGCCCAATCTGCCCGGGGAGTTCTTCAACTACCGACTGAACGCCTTGTCGCACGGGCCGGACTACCAGTTCGACATCAAACTTGACCACCAGATCTCAGATAAGCACCGGGTGAACGGGCGCTACAGTCGGCTGCACAGCAACTTCATAACTCCCACTGACCTGGGGGACGGCGGCGATAGTACTGGAGATAACGGCGGGTACGGTAACAGTCCACTCACGGTGCAGAACGGATCGCTGGAATATACGTGGACGGTGAATCCGAGGACGATTTGGACCAATCACTTTGCGGTGGACCGGGCGGCGCAGCCCGAGACTACGAATATTCCCGGCCTGAGCAGCGCGAATCTTCCGGCAGTGCTTGAAGCCAACGGAATCGATCGCATGCCGACGATTCAAATGTCGGGGGCATCGCCATGGAGCAGCCTGTACGATCAGTGTTGTATTAATACGACGTTTGCCCACACGCTTTACAGCTACTCCTCTCAATTAGTCATTTCCAAGGGCGGGCATCTGATGAAGATGGGGGGCGAGCAGAGGATATTCTTCAACAACTTCTTTCAGCCGCCGAATCCGACTGGACTTTTCAATTTTACCGACGACGTTACCTCGGACACCCCCAACAGCGGTGCGGAAGGCGGGACGCAGGGGAATCCATTTGCCAGTCTTTTGTTCGGCTTTCCCGACGACAGCAGCGTGATCAACGTTTATCCCGCGGTCGCGAATAAGTCAAAGGAAACCGGCTTCTATTTCCAGGACGATTGGAAGGTGAACGCGAAGCTGACGGTCAACCTGGGCTTGCGCTATGAATGGAGCACGCCCTATACCGAGCGCTACAACCGGATTGAGTTCAGCGATTTCACGGGCGCGAGCGGGATGAGTCTCGATTTGACCAGCGGCGGCCAGACTTCGGCCTTGGGATTGGGTACTTCGCAACTGAACGGAACTACTTTGTTTCCGACATCCGGCATGAGAAGTGTTCCGGTGGACCGCAACAATATTGGGCCGCGGCTGGGCTTTGCATATCAGCTAACGCCGAAGACGGTGATCCGAGGCGGCGCTGGGGTCTACTACGGCATGAGCGTGGCCACGAATTTCCAGTATCCGGGGACGGCTTTCCGCAAGAGCGCGACCATGTTCTTTACGCTGGACAACTTTAATACCCGGTCGGCAAGTCTGGCCAATCCCTTTCCCGGTGGCTTGACGGGTCCGCAGGGAAAGCAGTACGGGGATTTGGCGGAATGGGGTTACGCGAACGGCAACGACCTGGGGACAACGCAGGCGCAGAATGGGGACATCTACCAGTGGAACCTGGGAGTGCAGCGATTGCTCCCCAGCCAGATCGTGATTGGGATCGACTATTCGGCCAATCGCAGCACGCATCTTCCGTGGGGAGGGTATTCGAGCACGCGCAACCGGGACTTTATCTCGTCGGCTCTGCTGGCGCAGATTTCCGCGCAACAGCATGGATTGGATCCGACCTGCGATGCCGACAGTTGTGTGAGCAATTATCTGGCGAACCCGGTGGCGAATCCGTTTTGCGCAATGTTCAGCGGAACCGGATGCCCGACCACCGGCACGGCGATTTTCAACGAGCCCGACTCGCGCTACGGACAAACGACCCTGCCGCTGGGAAACTTGTTGCGGCCGTTCCCCCAGTTCGATGGAGACTTTGAGGGACTGCCGGTGCTGGAAGCGGCGTCCTGGTACAACTCGATGCAGATCCGCTTTCAGAAGCGCACCACGCATCATGTGAGCTTTGAAGGAAGCTACACGTTTTCGAAGTCGACGGACGATTCGTCGGTGGGAGCGAATGCGTTTGTCGGGACTTTGAATAATGGAAATCCGCAGCAGTTGGACAATCTGAAAGCGGAGCACGGAATCAGCGCCAACGATACGCCGCAGCGGCTGGCGGCCGCGGTGGTGGTGGAACTGCCGATTGGGCGCGAGATGTGGATTGGCGGCAACATGAATCGTTTGCTCGACGCGGCGGTCGGCGGCTGGTCAGTATCGACGCTGATTACGGAGCAGTCGGGACAGCCGCTGGCGATTCCGATGGCGAATCCTCAGCTGATGGACGGCAACCAGCGTCCGAATGTGACTTGTGCGGGAGGAACGGGAATCAGCAATGGCAAGGGGGCGCTCGATCAGTTGCCAGTTTTGAATGTCAACTGCTTCGCCTCCCCCGGGGACCAGATGCCGGGCAACGCGCCACGGTATTTCTCCGGGCTGCGCACCGACGGCATTCACAATTTCGATGTCAACATCTTCAAGGAATTCACGCCCAAGGAAGGCATGAAACTGCAGATTCGGGCGGAGTTCTTCAACTTCTTTAACCATCCGCGCTTTGCGCCCCCGGATACGGCATGGGATCCCGGGGACACGCAATTCGGCATCATCAGTTCGACGGCAGCGGGATACCTGCCTCGCCGGGTGCAGTTTGGGGCGCGGTTCGAGTTCTGATGGCTCGCGGTCGAATGAGGACGCAACTGGCAGTCTTGGCCGCGTTGGCGTCCGCGGCTGCCGGGCTTGCGCTGCTGGCGCAGAATGTCTCTCCCAGTGCCGACTCCAAGGAATCGGCGAATCCAAGTTGGGGCAATCAGGACTGGACGAACTATGTTCGCATCGGCGCTTACGGATTGAAGGGCGGCGATGCGCTGCAGATTGTGCGCAACGCGCAGGCCAGCGGCGTGTTCGGCATCGAAGTGGACAACGATATTCCCGGGCGCTACGAGAGCTTTCTCCATCCTGAAGAAAAACTGAAGGCGATCCGCGACGTGGCTGAGGCTGCGCACCGCGAGCACAACTACGCGTTCGTCTACATTGCCGGAACTGAGTGCATCACCGCGCGTGGCGATCAGGTGGAGCACACGCTGGCCAAGGATCATCCCGACTGGCTGCAGCGCAAAATCACTGGCGAGCCGGCAATCTTTGGTGGCGGCACCGCCTTCTGGATTCGCAAGGGTGATGAGGATGTGTGGGTGACTCCATACGCGCCGGAGTGGCGGAAACAGTACATGGAGCGGGTGCGGCAGATTGCCGGAACGGGGATCGATGGCATCTACGTCGACATTCCGTACTGGATGACGCATTTCGACGGGTGGGAGGATACGTGGGCGAGCTTCGACGACTATACCGTTGCGGAGTTCAAGAAACAGACGGGGCTGGATGCGAAACATAATTTGAAGCTGGGAGATTTTTCCGATCCGGCGTTTCGCAAATGGGTGACGTTCCGGATTCAGACCTTTACCGATTTCATGGCCGAGATTGACCGCACGGCGAAGTCGGTGAATCCGAAGATCAAGACTATTCCGGAGATTTATCCAGGGATCGAATCAGAGGCGGTACGAGTTGGCGCCGATGTCTACAGCTTGTACGGAGTCACTGACGCAATTGCGCATGAGTATGAGTTCGGCAACGGCGATCACATGGCTTCGGGACGCGAGCCGCTGGACTGGTTTCGCTATCAGGTGGGGATGCATTCGTTTCGCGCGTTCGCGCAGGGCAGGGCGACGTGGATCCTGAATTACTCGTGGGACGGCGATAAGAAGAGTACGGATGCGAGCCAGGTCGCGGCGCGCGAGCTGATGATTCGCGAGTCGATGATGAATCTGGCGATGTCGCAAGTCATGGCGGGCGCGAATTTCTGGGATGCTCCGGGACATTCGATGGCGGGGTCGAATGACTTGCCGACGCGGAAAAAGATTTTTTCGTGGATTCAGGAGCATGAGAAGACGTTTTATCTGCCGAGGTCGCCGGTTGATCCGATTGGAGTTTACTTTTCGCCGGATACACGGAATTTTTATGCGGACGATTTTGTTGCTTCGTACCGCGGCATATTGATTCTGCTGATGCAGCGGCACCTTGAATTTCAGATTGTGACTCCAAGGACGCTGGGGGATTTTAAGGGCAAGACGCTGGTCTTGCCGGATGTGCGCGTGCTGGGGGAGAGCGAGAGGAACTGGCTGCAGGGGTTCGCCTCGCGAGGAAAGATCGTGATCAGCGGGGCCGATGCCACGGGACTGGGGAGTTCGCAGAATGTCGTGCGGCTGCCGGATTCTCCGGGAAAGACTTATACCGCGGCGTTGGAGAACGATTTCGAGCATGCGTCTCCGGAATCTCAGCATGCATTCTTTGAGAGCCTGCAGGGTGGAGACGCGGTGCGGATCAAGGCTGGCCCGCACGTGGCGACCTCGATCGCTCGCACTTCGGATGGGCACATCAACTGTTTCTTCGCTAACTTTGCGGGACTGCGCGGGGGATCGAATCCGATGCAGACACCGCAAACTGGAATTGAAGTGAGTGTGAAATCCCCGGGCGAGGGCAAGGGGTTCTTTCTTCCGTTTCTCGGGGACGTGCAGGCGTTGAAGGGGGTTCGTCACGGGGATCTGATCGACTTCGAGTTGCCTCCGATTACCAAGGGCGCGGTGTTCTGGTACGAACCATAGATCAGCGATCCGACCCGGGTTCCCAGTTCTTTGAACGCGAGACGGCTTCGTTCCAGCGGTTGCGCAGGGCCCGAGCCGAAGCTGGCGGCATCTTTGGCTCGAACCGGCGATCGTTCTTTGCTGCGGAGGGGTCGAGACCGCCCCTCCAGAAATCGACTGCGAGGCCCGCGAGATACGCTGCGCCGAGCGCGGTGGTTTCGGTTACTGCGGGACGAACGACGGGTACTCCTAGAATGTCGGACTGGAATTGCATCAGACTGTTGTTGGCGACAGCTCCGCCGTCGACGCGCAGTTCCTGCACGGCGTCGCCGGAATCGAGGCGCATCGCATCCAGCAAATCGGCGACCTGGTAGGCGATGCTCTCGAGGGCAGCACGGGCGAGGTGAGCGGCGGTGGTGCCGCGGGTGAGTCCGAAGATCGATCCGCGCGCGTAGGAATCCCAATGCGGAGCGCCCAATCCCACGAAGGCAGGAACGAAATAGACGCCGCCGTTGTCGGGCACGGAGTTCGCCAGCGGCTCGACGTCCTCTGACTTGCGAATCAAACCCAGCCCGTCGCGCAACCACTGCACAACCGCGCCGCCAACAAAAACGCTGCCTTCGAGCGCATACTCGGTGGTGTCGCCGATCTTCCAGGCGACGGTGGTGACCAGGCGATTGGAGGACGGGACGGCGCGGCGGCCGGTGTTTTGCAGCATGAAGCAACCCGTGCCGTAAGTGTTCTTGGTCAGGCCGGGCCGGATGCAGCGCTGACCGAACAGAGCCGCCTGCTGATCGCCGGCAATACCTGCGACGGGAATTTTTTTCAGACCTTTCACCGCGCTCGCCTCGCCGTAGACTTCACTCGAAGATCGAACAGTAGGCATCATCGATAGGGGGACGCGAAACAGATCCAGAAGTTCGTGATCCCATGCGCCGGTGTGGATGTTGAAGAGCATGGTGCGCGAGGCGTTGCTGGCGTCGGTTGAGTGAACGCGGCCTCCGGTTAGTTTCCAGAGCAGCCAGGTATCGACGGTGCCGAAGGCGAGTTTGCCCGCGTCCGCGAGGGCAAGCGCGCCGGGAACGTTGTCGAGCATCCAGGAAATCTTGCTGGCGGAGAAATAAGAATCAATCAGCAGTCCGGTGCGCTGCTGGATGAGTGGGCCGTGGCCTTCGCTTCTGAGCCGCTCGCAAAAATCCGCGGTGCGGCGATCTTGCCAGACGATGGCATTGTAGACCGGCTGGCCGGTCTCGCGATTCCACACAATCGTAGTCTCGCGCTGGTTAGCGATGCCGATGGCGGCCACGTCGCTCGCCTGCGCGCCGGCGTGAGTCATGGCTTCGAGAGCCACTGCGATCTGCGAGGCGGCGATCTGCTCGGGGTTGTGCTCGACCCATCCGGGCTGGGGAAAGATTTGATCGAATTCCCGTTGCGCCACTGCGCGAACGGCGCCCTGCTGGTCAAACAGGAGGGCTCGCGAACTTGTAGTGCCCTGGTCGAGCGCTAAGACGTATGGCACCGTGCCTCCTCCGTTTGTATGAAGCTGAACTTTGTAGAGATACTGTAAGCAACGTCTCTACGACGGGCTCAGGAAACGCCGAATACCGAAATCGTAAATGGCTGCGCCGGCCAGGCCTCCGAGCAGCGGAGCGACGACTGGAATCCACCAGATCTGCGTTCCGTCGGTGAGACCGTTGTTGCGAAAGCCGGCGACCACGGTGAACAGACGGGGGCCGAAATCGCGCGCGGGATTGATGGCATAGCCGTGCATGCCTCCAAAGCTCATGCCGATCGCAACCACGACCAGCCCGATCATCGCGGGTGCGAGATTCGCTCCCGGAGGCGAATTGTATTCGTCAGTGATCGCGAAGATCAGAAGAACCAGCAAACCGGTTCCAATGAACTGGTCCAGAAAACCCGCCTGCAGAATTGCCGGGAAGGCGGGAAATGTGGTGAAGACTCCGGCGGTGTGATCGAGAAGCGGATCGACCTGGCGAAACGCCGGCAGGTAGTTGCAATACACGAGTGCCGCTGCCAGGAACGCTCCCGCGGTCTGGGCGATGGAGTAGGGCAGCGCTTTTCGCCAAGGAAATCCGCGAAAGACGGCGAGAGCCAGAGTCACGGCCGGGTTGAGATGCGCTCCCGAGACCTTACCCGCAACGTAAATGCCCATCGTGACCGCGAGTCCCCACGCGAGAGTGATGTTGGTGAATCCCCCGTGGATGATCTCACCGGGGTTGCTGGTGGGGAACAGCACGACCATTGCGACCACGCCAACGCCAAGCAGGATGAGCACAAAAGTACCCAGGAATTCCGCGATCAACTCCGCCATCAGCGTGGGCTTCGGATTCATTTGGGGCTCCGGGCAATCGGAACGGCGGCGCTACTTTGCCGCGAAGTAGTCTACCAAGCGGTGGAGGTTCCCCGCACAGTTTTCCCCCGCGCAGTTTTCAGCGCTCGCGCCGGTCAAGAACCGCGCCGATTTCTGTGCATCCTGAAAGTAACCGAAGGGGGCTTTTTTCTTGACATCCCGGCTCAAGCTCGTATGATAGGGACATAATTATTCATTTACGTGAATAACTATGCATTATGAATAAAACACTGCGGCAACGGGCGGTCCTGGATGTGCTGAAGCACGGGTCCATCGCCAGCCAGGAGGACCTGCAGCGCCTGCTGCGTAAGCGCGGGTTCAAGGTAGGACAGGCGACGCTGTCGCGGGACATCCGCGATCTGAATTTGAGCAAAACCTCGCACGGCTATTCGTTGCCCCACGGGGAAAATGGGGCGGGCATTGCGCTGCCTCCGGTGTCGCGGCTGGTGCGCGAGTTCGTGCTCGACATTCGCTCCGCCCAGAACCAACTGGTCATCAAAACCATCGTGGGCAGCGCGCAGCCTGTGGCGGCCGCGCTGGACGAGGCGGATTGGGCCGAGGTGGTGGGCACGATTGCCGGCGACGACACGATCCTGATTGTTTGCCCGGACAAAGATGATGCGCGGAAGTTGGCGGCGCGAATTGAGGAGATGCTGGGTTAGCAAACAGAGATGGCTGCGAAACTCAAAACCGCTGTGCTAGGGGCGACCGGATATTCCGGACTGGAATTGACGCGGATTCTTCTGCGTCATCCGCGGCTGGAAAAACCGTCACTGCTGCGCCGCTCCGCCGACAACGGTGGCGCGTCGGATTTAGCCGACGTGTTTCCGGTGCTTTCCGGCAATGGAGGTTACCCCTTGCATTCGCTGTCGTGGCCAGTGATGAAGCAGCAGGGAGTGGAGTTGCTGTTCCTGGCTACGCCGCATGGGGCGTCGCGCTCGCTGGTGCCGGAGGCGATTTCTCATGGCCTGCGAGTCATCGATTTGAGCGGCGCCTGGAGGTTGAAGCAGGAGCAGCATCGGGCGATCTACAACTTTGAGGACTCGGATGCGGTGACGGCGGCGGAGTTGACGGAGAAAGCGGTCTACGGACTGCCTGAGTTGAATGGCGATCGCGTGGCGAACGCGACGCTTGTGGCGAATCCTGGATGCTATGCGACCTCAGTGATTCTGGCTCTGGCTCCGTTGCTGAGAGCCGGGGTGGTCGATCGGAGCCGCGGGATTGTTTCCGATTCGAAGTCCGGAGTGTCGGGAGCAGGAAAGGAACCGACGGCCAAGACGCACTTTGTGGCGGTGGCCGACAACCTGTCGGCGTATTCGGTTTTCAATCACCGGCACGTGGGAGAGATTGTCGAGCAACTCGGGCTGGGCTCGCAGGAGTTGATTTTTACTCCGCATCTGCTGCCGATTCCGCGCGGCATTCTCTCGACGATTTATTTGCATCTCAACCGTGAGATGACGCCGCTGGAAGTGGAATCGTGTTTTCAGAATTTCTATGCAGGCAAGCGCTGGGTGCGAGTTTTTCAGACGCCGAAACTTCCGCAAGTGCAGTTCTGCCTGCAGACGAATTATTGCGATCTGGGATTTTGCCTGGCCGAGGACGGCCGGCGGCTTGTACTGATCTCGTGCATCGATAATCTGTTGAAAGGTGCAGCAGGACAGGCAGTGCAGAATATGAATCTGATGTACGGATGGCCGGAGGAAGAAGGTCTGCTGTGATTATCGTGGTCAAAATCGGAGGAGCCGCGCTGGAAGATGTTCCCACTCTGCGGAAATGTGCTCGGGCGATTGCGGAACTGGCGCAGGACGGCCATCGCGTGGTCGTGGTACACGGCGGCGGCAGTGCGCTGACCCGCGTTCTGAAGCAACTCGGCAAGCAAAGCGAGTTCATCGGCGGGCTGCGTGTGACGGACGCCGAGACTCGCGATGTCGCGCTGATGGTGCTGGGTGGAATGGTCAACAAGAAACTGGTGGCCGCGATTCAGGCCGCGGGGATGCCTGCGGTTGGATTCTGCGGCGGCGACGGCATGACGTTTCGGGCGCGGCGGAAACATATTCGCGGTAACGATCTGGGATTCGTCGGCGAAATTTGTTTTGCGGAGCCATGCTGGATCGAAGCGTTGTGGCAGCAGGGGGGAATTCCGGTTCTCGCGTCGCTCGCATTGGGAGCGGATGGCGAATACTACAACGTGAATGCCGACGAAATGGCGGCCGCTTGCGCCGCGGCTTGCCACGCGGATGCGCTGATTTTTCTCACCGACGTGCCGGGCGTGAAAGACGCGGAGGGAGCGGTGATTCCGTGGCTGAGCAGCAAGCAGGCGCAGGATATGGTAGACGGGTCGATCGTTAGTGGCGGTATGTTGCCGAAGTTGCAAGCCTGCCGCCAGGCGTTGAAGCAGGGAGTGGGACGCGTGCGGATTTTGCCGGCCGCAGAGGCGGAGTCTCTGCCGCAGTTTTACCTCACGAAATTGAATTGTGGAACAGAAGTGACCTGCGCATGAGCGCAAGGAATGAAGGTTCAAGACAGGAGTCAGAATTGAACAGTCCGATGCAAAGCAGAGTGCCGGCGGTGCCGGAAACATTTCCCGGCACGTTCTGGTGCCCAGACCTGGTTTCGACGCGCGATCTCGGACCGCAGGGAGTTCAGGCCGTATTGCATCTGGCGGAACTCATGAAGTCTCGTCCGTCAGTGTTTCAGCGGTCGATGGCGGGGAAACAGATGGTGATGTTTTTTGAAAAACCTTCGCTGCGCACGCGGCTGACGTTCGAGGCGGGGATGACGAGCCTGGGCGGGACGGCGATGTTCGTGGATCAGTCGGCGAGCCGGCTGGATGCTCGCGAGACGCTGAGCGACATTGCGCATAATCTCGAACGCTGG
>DATHQJ010000088.1:0-10726 GCA_035482825.1 Binatus sp. (SeqCode)
CCCCCAGGACAAATGCGTCCGCGGCTACGTGGCCGAAAGTAACTTTCGGTCTATTACTGCCGTGACCTTTTTTCCGCCCCCGAGCAATAGAAAAATATCCGAGTAACCGGAGCTTCGCTTCGGAGCGGTTCAACCAATTTCAGGGGGCGTGTTATGCGATCGAAGTTCATGCTGTGCGCGGTTCTGGGTCTGGCTTCGGCGGCGTATGCCAAAGATCCCAAGCCCTTTCAGACTGGAAAACTCCTGCAGATGGATTCGGCGCAGTGCGGCGTAGCCGAAAAGAACGCCAAGACTCTTGCCGGCGAAATGCTGGGCACCGACTCCAGCAACAAGAAGACGCAGGAAGTTCTTTGCCAGGAATATGTACTGCAGGCCGAGCGCGTGATTTATCGCATCCGTCCGCGCGACGAGAAGCATCCCGCGCTTCTGCCCGTGGGCGAGCGGGCGCAATTCCGCCTGGAGAAAGACAAGATGCTGCTGCGCGTGGAAGATCTCGACAGCAAAGAGCGGGAGTACATCGTAGTCTCAATGACTCCGCGTTCCGACAGCACCGCCGCGGATGCCACACCGTCCCAACCGAATCACCTGCAATAACGCAACTTGAGTACACGGCGATTTGAAACGGCGCGGAGTTGATCCGCGCCGTTTTCTGTAGAGAGCCTTTGACCCCGAAGATCGAGGCCAAAGGCGCTTGCTCCCGCACTCAAACGCCACGCCCAACTCCGCGCCGGACGCGCTATACCCGCCAACCCACCCCATCAAAATCGCATCTATAACAGGACCTGCCGCTGCGCTTTCCGCTCCCTCTCCGCTCATGCACGGGGAGAGGTGTGCGCGAGCACGGACTCACAGAACAGGGAGTGAAACCATGAAACGTTGTCTCGGTCTTTTCATAATGTCGTTATTTTTTGCCGCGCCCATGCTTCTGGCGCAAGACCACTCGGAGCATGTCGAGGTCGGCGCATTTGCCGATTATTTCCGGCTCAGCGACGCGTCGCCCACCAGAAACTTCGTCGGCCTGGGCGGTCGCGTCGCTTTTGCCATCCGCCCCAGCGTTCAACTTGAAGCCGAGATGGCGTACGATTTCAAGCGCAGCTATTCCAACACCTTCACCAACGGGGTCACCACGGAGCTGGTGAACACGCACCTCCGCACCCTGCACGGATTTTTCGGACCGAAATTACAGACTGGGTCAGGGCCGTTTCGCCTGTTCATTACCGGCAAAGTCGGGTTCGACAACTTCAGCATCAACAATCAGAATGCCACCACCGGGTTCGTCAACACAGTCGGGCTAACCAACGGGACGACCTCTTTCGCTGTCTACCCGGGTGGAGGATTTGAAGCCTTTGCCGGCCCCATTGGAGTTCGCGCCGAGATTGGCGACGACATCTATTTCAACGGCGGCGCTCACAACAATTTGCGGGTCACCTTCGGTCCGCAGTTGCGGTTCTAGCCACGGTCCATCCCAACCGCGCAGAGACGTAAGCTTGCTACGTCTCTGCCCTGGTTCGGCAAAAGACGCCGCCAGCAAGGCCTCCGGAGGCCTCCCGCCTGTGATACAGTATTGCCCACCGCAGAGGCCGGCCGAGCCTGGCCGAATCCGCTCAGGTTCCGCCGTGCCGTAAGGAGTGACCCATGAAGACTCTCCGCGATCTCGTGAAAGACCGCAAAGTTTATTCCGTCGAGGCTACCCGCACCGTGCTCGAGGCGGCGCGTTTCATGATGGAGCACAATATCGGCGCCGTGCCCGTGCTGCGCAATGGGGACTTGGCCGGGATCCTGTCGGAGCGCGACATCATGAACCGCGTGGTGGCCGTGGGCCGAACTCCCGGAACCACCGCGGTGTCGGAAGTGATGACCGCGAATCCGCGCGCCGTCGCCGCCGACGAGACCATCGAGGAATGCCTGTTCATCATGCGCGAGTTTGGATTTCGCCATCTGCCCATCGTCGAGGGCAAGGACTTGAAGGGACTGGTCTCGCTGCGCGACGTCCTGATGCAGCACGCCGCCGAGCTCGAAAGTCAGCAGCACAAAGCCGCATCGTAGGGCCGGCTTCCGGCTTCCGGAAGGCGAATTAACTTCGGTCACACACTTCCGGAAGCCGAGAGCCGGTAGCCGGAAGCCCGCTTCACTCCCGCCGCCGCAGCATTACTTCTCCCGGCTTCGGCGGAAGCTTGAAGGGAAATTCAAATATCTTTCCGTCGACCGGCACGCGCAGGATGAATTCTTCCTGCTTCTTCCATCCACTGGGGATCCATTTGCTGTCGGTGCTGAACAACACCCACCCGCTGATTTCCGGATTGCCCGGCCCCAGCCGCGTCGCCCTCAAACTGTTTTTGCCTACAAACTCCTGCAGCTCTGCCGAGTCTTTCAGCAGCGCCTTCACGAAGGCTTCTTTTTCTTCTTTCTTTTCCGGATGCTTCTCCACTTCGCGCGCCATCTGGCGGTCGCGTTCATCGGCGTCGTTTTGCACCTTGTCGGAAAACGCGTCGGGATCCAGCGACCTCTGCACCACTCGGAAGTGTTTTACGAACTCGAGAGAAATGTCTTCGACTCCGAAATCCAGAGTTCCCGGCCCGCGGTAGCGCACGTCCACCAGCACCGCGAAGAATCGCTCCGGCCGGTGGTGAACTTTTTCCAGTTCCTGCGCATCGACACTTATCGTGATACCGATGTCTTCGTACGACATTCCGTAGTGGTAGTGACCATCGTCGCTGCGCGAAAAGGTGCAGCCCGGCTGCTCCTCATCCCAGCGCACCGCGGGAATCTTTGCTTTGTTTTTGTCTTTGAAGGGAACAGCGCCGAAGGGAACAGCGCCGAGGGGAAGCGCGCCGGCGCTCTCCAGCAACAGCAGGGGAAACATTGCCACCACCAGCCCGGCCAGCAGCCGCCCGCGCTTGGTGCAATGCCAGAGCTGGCGCATGGGCTCAGTTCGTCGGCGCGGTTACCGTGAGGCTGACTGTGGGATTCTGGTTGGTCGTGGAGCCCGTGTTGCTTGCGGTCACCCCATTGCTGTCGATGCCCGTTACCGTGAAGACGTAGGTGTTGGCAGGAGTGATTCCGTTCGGTGCGCTCGTAGTCGGCGTCGCGTTGCCGCAGGCGGGCATCAGAAATAGGGCGCCACTCATCACCAGCAGGGCCAGCAGGCCCCACGCTTTCCTCGATCGCTTTCCGCCCGCCGCCGCACCCAGGCCGGCCAGCGCCAGCATCGGCAAAGGCATCCATAACGCAAACCCATAGAAACTCCGGGGAGCAGCCGCGGCGCCCGTAACTGTGTTGCCGAAGGAGTTGATCGTGATCGTCGAGTTGACAGGTGCGACTCCGTTCACCTGCACGCTCTGCGGATTGAACGAGCACACCGGCGGGATCGTGACCAGCGGAGTGATCGAACTGCAGGACAGCGTGACCCCGCCCGCCGGGCTCACGTAGTTGTTGATCGGATTGATCGTGATGATTCCTTCGCCCCCACTGCCCGCCGGAACGCTGGTCGGTTCTATGGTCTTGTTCACCGTGATGGTGAACCCCGGCGTCACCGCCAGCACGGTCAGGCTCTCCGCTGGCGTAGTCATGGTCTGTGAGATCGAAGGCGCGGTTCCGGTCACGGTGATGCTGTAACTCACCGTAGTGGTGTCGTCTTTGGTCGTGATCGTAGCCGACGCGTTGGCCGGAGGCGTCACCGTCGTCGGACTCACCGTGCAAACCGGCGGATCGGTCGTCGGCTCGGTCGATGTTACCTGGCAACTCATATTCACCGCACCGCTGAAACCGCTGCCGCTGACCGTGATGTTGGAAGACGATGTGCCCCCAGGAACCACCGCATCCGGCGACAGCGCACCGGCGTTCAGCGTAAAGCTCTGCCCAGCCGCCGGTAGCGGCAAGGCCAATAAGCCGGTCAGCATGCACACCGCAGCAACGGCATACCGCGTCCGCCGAGCGAACCAGAATCGCGAAGCACAAAAGTTCGAAACACGGAATTTCACAGGCATGAATTTCGCAGAACTAAATTTGGCAGATACGGATTTCGGCGACATGGTTTGCGATAAGTTCGATTGCGATAAGTCCGTTTGCGCTGACTTGGATTCTGATGACTGGGATTCTGATGAATCGAATTGCGATGCCTCGGATTGCGACGAATCGAATTTCAACATGAGCAGGTTTCGCTTCAACTAGCTTCGATTCCCAGGACAACCCAAAGGCTGCCCGCCCCTCCCGATCAACTTTCGCCGGCGAAATGAATTCTTGATGAACTCTCCCTGGCCCGCACTCAAAACCACAGCCAGCTAGTCTGCCAGCCACGCCAGAGTCAGCGTCCTATTTTACCGCAGACATTTCCCCAGAGACCACGACCCACAGTTCCCCGCAATCCTTCCCACGGAATCTTCCATACTACCATCAAGAAGTGGCCCGCCCCCGCCAAAGCCCTCAAAGAACAACAGCCGCCTCCCGCGAGGAAGGCGGCCGCTGTAGTTGATCGCGATGGCTAGTTGACCGTGAGCTTGAAGGGCGCAGTATGCGTCGCTCCGCCCGCCGTACCTGAAACCGTAATGGTATAAGAACCAGCGGGAGTACATCCGCTGCAGCCCTTGGTGCTGCTGCTGCTACCGCAACCCGGAAGCACGAACAGCAATGCCATGACGAGGCCGAGCAGAAGGAAGCCCAGAAGCCGCTTGCGGCGCGACTCGGTGGAACTGAATCGCATGCCCACCAGCGACAGCCCAACGATCGGCAGCCACAGACCGTAGAAGATCTTCGACGAGCCGTTCATAGCCGCCGTGGCCCCGGTCGTAGTAATGGTCAGCGATGTAGTCGCTACGCTGCTGGTCGGAGTAAGCGAGGCCGATGTGAAGTTACACCCCGCGCCGGTTGGCAATCCCGTGCACGACAAAGCCACCGCCTGGCCGTAGCTGGAGTTCACCGACGATACCGTTACCGTAATCGCCGAAGTCGACTGTCCGGGGGTTACCGACGCGCTGGTCGGCGCGACCGCAACCGAGAAGTCGGCAGGTGCAGCTCCCACTTTGGCTACGAACCCGTCGGCCAGTCCTCCGGCTTTGGCGCCACAGCACGGCAGGGGAGAGACGACCGGAAAGTCGCTGCTGTTGGTGTCTCCAGCTAGATACGCGTTGCTCGAAGAATCGACGGCGACCGCTCCCAAAGCGCCCTGCGTGGTATCGCCCGCGATACTGTTCTCGTTGGCAGTGCCACCCAGAAAGCTGGAGTACACCACAAAGCCGGTGTTGCTCAGCTCTGTCACGAACGCATCCGAGGAACCACTGATCGCTCCCTGAAACGGCCCGCCGCTCACTGGGTAAGTTGAGGATGCGGTCCGTCCCGTGACGTAGGCATCGCCAAAAGAGTCCAAGGCGATTCCTGTCCCCGTTTCATCCAACGTGCCGCCGTAGTAAGTCGAGAACAAGAGGGCGCTGCCACTGCTATTGAACTTCGTGACAAAAACGTCAAGTCCGCCGGCGTTGCTCGTCTGCGCCGGATTGACCGTTGGGAAGTCCGTGGAACTGGTTGAGCCGGTCACATACGCTTCACCAGCCGAATCTACCGCAATCCCGAAGGGGTCGTTTCCAGCGCTGCCCCCAAGGTAGGTCGAGTAAATTGTCGCGGAGCCGTCAGCCTTGATTTCAGTTACAAAGCCATTGTCGAAGCTGCCCTTCTGAGAAGTCTGAAATGCGCCGGTGGTTGTCGGGAAGTTGGATGAGCCGGTAATCCCAGCGACATAAGCGTTGTTGGAACCGTCCAATGCGATGCCTGTAGCCACATCACCTTGGGAACCGCCCAGATAAGTTGAATAAACCAGCGCGGTCCCAGCCGGGTTGATCTTGGAGATGAATGCGTCATCAGTGCCCGCGTTCTGTCCCTGAATCGGAGAACCCGGGGTAGGATAATTCACTGAGTCGGTCTCCCCGACAAGGTAGGCATTGCCGGTGCTGTCAACTGCGATTGCATTGCCTGAGTCGCTGCCGGTGCCGCCGATCCGGGTCACGTATACCGCCGTGCCGGTCGCGCTGTTCAGTCTGGCTGCAAAGGCGTCCTGGCCGCCTCCCGGCCCAAGCGTTACGGTGGAGGGGAAGCTTATCGCGCTCGAGGCCGTGATTCCGCCTATGTATGCTGCGGTGCTGTTCACTGCGATGCCAAGCGCGACATCGTTGCCGCCACCCCCGATCAGAGTTGTGAAGACTAGTGAGGAGCCCGAGGCGTTCAATTTTGTAACGAATGCATCGAACCCTCCGACCGTGGAGACAGTTCCTGTGTGAGCCGGGAAGTTGATGGAGGCGGTTTGTCCCGCGACGTAGATATTGCCCGAAGCGTCAACCGCGATCGCAAACGCCTCGTCCTCGCCGCTGCCGCCCAAGTAGGTGGAATAGCTCAGGGCCGGATCAATCACCAAGGACCGGGTGTGATCGTACGATCCCAGGGTGAATCCAACTTGGTTGTTGCTCTCCTGCACGAACTCGGCCGCAACATTTTGGCGCTGGCCGTCTCTTTCCTGATACGCGACGGGCTTGTGCAACAGGACTTCACCCGCCGCCGAAGAAAGCAGGAGATTGCCTGACGCATCCGTGGTTATCTTGTGAGCTCCAGAAAATCCAAGACTGATAGGGGCGGCATTGGCGCCCGCAGCCACGATGAAATCAAATTCCAGTTGCTGCTGCTCGCCGTGAAAGGCCATGTTAACGCCGGGATAAACATCCCGGTATGCGACGGTTGCGTATTGCCTGACTCCCGCCTGCCACTTGCTGCGGTCGCCGCCGATGTAGTAGTTGCTTACTCCCGGCAGTTCGTCGCCTGCAGCGATCTGCGCCTGCGCATTCCCGCCCACCACGCGCATGTGAATCGCGGCAGACACGTTCTTTTTCTCTGGCTGGTACTGTTGCAATCCGCGAGAGTTGAAGCCGTGCTTGCTGGCCGCGCCGGTGGTCGACGCCCCGGACGAAGATTGCAGCGCGAACACCGTCTCATTCGCCGTGAGAAACACCGTGTAGCCATTGCCCCGCGCCATGTATTTGACCTGAGGATCGGTCTGTCCCTGGTTCGCCTCAAACGCTAACGGAAGCTTGCCCATGCTGGCCTGGACTCGGCCGCGGGCGTTCAGCGCTGGCGCTTGCACGGGAACTGCGGCGACCGGGGAAGTGGAGGCAACAGACCGATGCCCGCGCAAGCTGGCGGAGCCTGCGATTCCCATCGCGGCTACGGCCGCCAACGCGACCGTACAGCCGAGGACAACCCAACCAGAACGCATGAATTTATTTGAGGCAGATGGCTTAGACATGAAGATCCTCCTGTGATGAAACCCTGAAACACCGTGCCGTGGAAATCGACTCGATCCGAGGGCGAACCAATCCCGAACCCACGCGCCCCTATTCCAGAGTCAGCAAGGTTGCAAACTTTTGCAGCTTAATCGCGAGTATGGAATGGTCAACAGGCCTTGTCAATCAAGGTTGGATAGCAATTAAGGTACCACCGGCAAGCCCCAGCCCCGCCTGGGCCCGCGGTCCGGACCCGTATTTTCGGTCAAAAAGTAGTCGAGCCCCACTCCGAACGCCATGGCGATGCGCAACAGTGTGGGCAGAGTAGGAAACAACTTTCCCCCTTCCAGCTTGGAGAGCAGGGCCGCCGAAAGAGCAAGACGCAGCGTTCTTCGCTCTCGTCTTGTTCCCACTACTGCGGCTTCTTCTTGAACAATCCCATCACGCTGCTGGCATCCTTCCCGCCGGCGCCGCCCAGGCCTTTCAACATCCCCGTCGCCATCCCCTTCACGTCCGGCACGAACTTCGGGTCAGCGGTCGTTCCCGCAACCGAGAACGGGATCCCCATGCCGCTGACGTCGGCCTTCATTTTGAAGTCGAGTTGATTGGCCGGACTCACGGTCCCGCCCCCCGTGACCACTCCGACCGAGGGCACGTTGAGATTAATATTGTCGGCCTTCGTGCCCTCGGGAGCCACGCGCACGTCGGAACTGAAATCCTGAATCACGGTGTCCTCGCCCGTCTTCTTGCCCGACAACGCGGAAATGGCGGACAGTTTCGATCCCAGATTGAAATTGGCCAGCGTGGAATTCTCCAGCTTGACCGTTCCGATCGTAACCAACTTGTCAACCGGACCAGCGATCGTCATGTTCGTACTCAGCGTGCCACCTTTCAGCGTTGCCTTCGGAGGTAATATGACGCCCAGCGCCGGAAGCATCGCCTCGAGATCGTCGACGGGCATGCTGGGCGCGTTCAGTTTCATATCGACGGCAGTTACTTTGCCGTGTGCGTCGTAGGTCCCGGTCACGTGCGCGACCGCCTTGCCCATGGCAATCTCGCACTGCGGGATCGTCCCCGTCTCTTTGGCGAGATCGTGGTTCACCGTGTAGGTCACCTGCACCGGTTTGCCCGCCGGCGACCCCTTCTGAACCACCTGTAAATTCGTGGCTGTCAGCGTGCCGCTGGTCTTCGCTTCATGTCCGTCGGAGGTGACGGTCCCATCGAAATTCGCAATCCCTGAGATCCCAGAAGCGGGATCGATAAACCCCGACGCCGCCAGATTCATTTTTTCCACGGCAACTTTGGCTTCGAGCGGAGTTCGGGCAGCGTTGTCGGCGTCAATCGGTCCGGCTTTGCCGTCCAACTTCAGGCTTCCGTCGGCCGGAAGTTGGGCCGTCATGTTGAAAGGAAACGAAGAAGTGAGGGAGAAGTTTGTTACTTCAATATTAACCTTATCGTACACGTGTGGCTTCTCGTTCGACCCCGCCCGCGATATAGTGAGCCGACCATCCTTCACGTTCACCTTCGCCACCGACACATTCGGAGTTCCGCTTGACGAACCGGAAGCCGGTTTCGTCGCCGACGTATTATTCCCGCCCAGACTGGAGAAATTCCATTTCTCGCCGTTCTCCGATTTCACCAGGCTGATCTCCGGCTGGTTCAGCGTCACTTCGGTTACGTTCAGCTTCTTCGAGAAAATCAGCGGGATCAATTCCACGCCCACCTTGAACGATTTGGCCTGCACAAACCCCGATTTGCTGAACTGCGGATCATCCGCGATAGAAATATCGTCAGCCGATACGCTCCCCGACAATATCGAGAGCGAAAGATTTCCCACCTTTACCTGTCGTCCCAGCGCCGCGGTGGCATCGGTCTCAATTGTGGGCCGGAAAGTATTGGCATCGATGAAGAATGGCACCGCGATGGCGATGACGATCAGCACGGCGACGACAATAGCAACGATTTTCAGAATGCGTTTCATGAGTTGTACCTCCTTGAACGGCACTTGCGGTCGTGTTTGCGGAGCGAACCGAGAAAAAGATGCTGCGAGCGGAAACCCTGTACACCTTTCTGCAGCTCCCGATTTTATCAGTCTTACTGCGGGTCCTGCAGCAGTTCAGGAGACGGAATCGTTCCCGTTTCTCCCGGATTCTTCGGATCGGCGTGGCGTTCATTCTCCATGCGCACGGCCGCGTTCAGTTCCAGCTTCGCTTCCGCTTTGCGTCCCAGGTGCAACAGCAACTGTCCACGCACGTAATGGACATCAATACGCTCTGGATCGAGCTTGCCCGCGGCTTCGGCCTCCGACAGCGCCGGCACATATTTTTGCTCGCGCTGATAAATCTTCGCCAGGCCCAGATGAGAATTCACCAGCCGCGCGTCGCGGCGCAGCGCTTCGCGATAATTTTTCTCCGCATTCCGGTCGTCCTGCATCAGCCAGTAAACGTCGCCCAGTTCGTCGTAGTTGAGAGCCAGGTCCGGCTCGACTGCGGCGTCCTGCAAGAATTCGTCGCGCGCCCGCGCAAAATCCTGCTTCTTCAAATAGGTCAACCCCAGATCGAAGTGCACGAAAGGAAGTCTGGGGTCAGCCTCGGCCGCGGCTTGAAATTCCGCCAGCGCCGCGTCGTACTGCTCGCGATTCAAATGATATTTGCCGACGAACAGCCGGTACGCCGGTGTTCCCTCGCCCAGTTTGATCAATTGCTCCGTGGCGCGCTCGTCGAGTTCCTTCCGGCCGGCCCGATGCGCCGCGTTCGAAAGCACATACAGGTAGGGCAACTGCTCCGATTCCTGGGCCCAGAGCGGTTCCAGCGTGCTGGCGGCATCGGCCCATCGGTCGGCAAAAAAGTAGCACAGCCCCAGCAAATACCGCGGTTGCGGCGAGTCCGGCTGATCGCGAACCACGGACTCGAACGGCGCAATCGCCTGCAGAAATTCATTCTGCCGGAAGTACGCCAAGCCAATGTTGAGCCGGATCCCCGCGACCTGCGGCATCACCGACAAATGTTCCGCCCGCCGCAGCGTATCGATCGCCTTCGTCCACTGCTTGCGCCGCATGTAGACCACGCCGAGATTGCCATACGCCGCACCCGACTGGTGATCCAACTGCAGCACCCCGCGGAAATCGCGCTCCGCTTCGTCGAGTTGCCCGCGCCCCAAAGCATCCTGCCCGCGTTGAAAAAGTCTTGCCGGATCGGCGGTCGAGGTCGAAGCAGACGACGCGCCCGCGCCCGTTCCAGCCTGCGCCGACGTGGCTGGCCGCGGCCCGTCGGCCATCGCCATGCCCGCCAGCAGAAGCCAAGCCAATCCTCGCGATGTAATTCCCACGCTTGACACTGGTATTACTCTCTGCTGTAGTGTCCGCCAGTGTACGCTTTCAATTCAAGTCGTCCGGCACAAAGGCTGCGATGGTGACCATTCGTGACGTGGCGAAGGAAAGCGGATTCTCTTCGACCACGGTATCGATC
>DATHQJ010000089.1:0-5507 GCA_035482825.1 Binatus sp. (SeqCode)
CGCAGGTCGGCGAGCATCGGCGCATAGCCGGGATGATCGGGGCCGGGCGCGTACGATGACGACAGCAGTCGGCCTTCGATCCCGGTGTAATCGAATTCCTGCCGTAACTCAAACACTCGCCCCTGAAACGGCGCCGGATCGAAGAACTCATTCACCGCGTCGCTCGTCCGCTCGTGCCGCACTTCGGCGTAATCGGTGCCGTAGGTGAGCAGCAATTGTTCGTAGTCGCGCAGAAACGGAGTCGAGTCGGTGATGCGCTCGTTCCAGAGCAGTACCAGCCATCCGCCGGACGTTAGAATGCGCACAAACTCCGCCCGCGAACGCTCGCGATCGAACCAGTGCGCCGCTTGAGCGGCGGTGACGAAATCGACACTCTCATCCGCCAGCGTGGTCGCTTCCGCCGTTCCTGGAACGCTTGCGAACCTGGGGAATCCTGACAACAGACGCTCGCCCGCCTGCCGCATCTCGGGGTTAGGTTCCACTCCGACGACGGGGTTGCCGTTCTCCAGCAGAATGCGCGTCCAGATCCCGGTGCCGGAAGCAATGTCGGCGACGGCGTGATGCGGGGTCAGGCCGCACTCGGCCTGCAGTGCGCGTAAGGCTTCCGGAGGATATCCCGGGCGATAACGCACATAGTTTTCTACGCGATCAGAAAACCGGCTCGTGGCGTTGGAAGCAGGCATAAAGGCGGCATTCAAATGCAGACCGGCGTGACTTTTTTCATCTTGCCAGAAAGCTATTCTAACGGCAGGATAGAGGTGTTGTCCCTTCCGCCGGGTCAGTGGAATTTGCCCGCGGCTTCTCCGAGCCGGAGTTTCGCGGCAGCGAAGGAAAGTAACTCCGGCTAACCGCCATACAACTATGCGAGTCGTGATTAAAGTCGGTACCAGCCTGATCGCACCCGGTGGGCAGATTGACATCAATCTGCTGCGCGGCGTGGTCGATCAGTTTGATCTGTCGAAGAACGAATACCTGATCGTTACTTCCGGCGCCATCGCCGCGGGCATGTCGGGACTTGACCTGCAGAAGCGCCCCAGCAGTGTGCCGCGCATGCAGGCCTGCGCAGCGGTCGGCCAAAGCAAGCTGATGCACACCTACGAGCGCCTGTTCTTCGGCAAGAAGGTGGTCGCGCAATTGCTGCTTTCAAGCGATGACTTCACCTCGCCGGTGCGCTATCGCAATCTCCAGAACACGCTCGCCGAATTGCTCGGGCTGGGCGTAGTGCCGATCGTGAACGAGAACGATAGCGTCTCGGTGCGCGAATTGGAAGGCGCGTTCGGCGACAACGACGAACTAAGTTCTCTGCTGGCGACGGCAGTCAACGCCGACTGGCTGCTGCTGCTGACCAACGTCGACGGATTTCTCGTTCCTAATGGCCGCAAGAAGCCGCGCCTGCAGCGGGTGGTTCGCAAGCTGACTCCCGCCATTGAAGCGCAATGCAACGGGAAGAGTGCGCAGGGGCGCGGCGGGATGATTTCGAAATTACGCGCCGCGAAACTGGCGAGTGACGGCGGAGTCCAAGTGGCCATTGTGAACGGCCGGCACCCCAGGGCTATCACGGCAGGGATGGAGCGAAAAATCGGCACATATTTCCCGCCACAAAAAGATAGATAATCGAGCAGATGGCTGCCACGCTCACCAACGCCGCTTCGACACAGGAAAAATTGCTGCGCGCCCGCGCCGCTTCGTCCCGGCTGGCATTGCTATCGACTGCGGAAAAAAACTCGCTGTTGCAGAAGATTGCAGCCGCACTCGAAGGAGATGAAAAGAGCATTCTGGCCGCGAACCGCGAGGATGTAGAGAACTCCGGCCTCGAAGGCGCAATGCGCGACCGCCTGCTGCTGACGCCGTCGCGGATCAAAGAAATGGCGGACGGCGTGCGCGAGGTCGCGGCCCTGCCGGATCCCGTCGGCGAGACGCTGGCGGAGTGGACCAAGGCGAACGGCCTGCGGATTCGCAAGTTGCGGGTTCCGCTGGGCGTGGTGGGAATTATTTACGAATCACGTCCTAACGTCACTGTCGACACCGCGGTGCTGGCGCTCAAGGCCGGCAACGCCATCGTGCTGCGTGGCGGCAAAGAAGCGGCGCAGAGCAACCAGCGGTTGGTTGAGATCATGAGCGCGGTTTCGGGCGTGCCTGAGGGCTCGATCGAATTGCTCGATTCGAGCACACGCCAGTCGGTTCATGACCTGATCAAGGCCCGGGGGTTGGTCGACGTAATTATTCCCCGCGGCGGCGCGGGGCTGATCACCTTTGTTACAGAGAATTCAACGGTGCCCGTGATCGAAACAGGAGCCGGGAACTGCCACATTTTCGTGGACGAATCCGCTGATTTCGAAATGTCCGACAGCATCGTGATCAATGCCAAGACGCAGCGTCCGTCGGTCTGCAATGCGGCGGAGAAGTTGCTGGTGCACGAGCGCGTCGCAGCAGAATATGTTCCGCGCATCGTTAAGAAGTTAATCGAGGCCGGCGTCGAAGTGCGGGGCGACGGCAAAGCCCGCACGCTGGCCGCCGGACTGCCGGTCGGCGCCGCGGTCGAGCAGGACTGGTACGAAGAATATCTGCGGTTGTGCATGGCCGTGGCCGTGGTCGCCAACGTTGACGACGCGATTGCTCACATCAACCGCTACTCAACCAAGCACAGCGACTCCATCGTCACGCGCGCCGAGGCCAACGCCCGCAAATTTCTGCGAGGCGTGGATTCGGGGGCGGTCTACTGGAACGCCTCGACCCGTTTTACTGACGGAGCGGAATTCGGTTTCGGCGCCGAGATGGGCATCAGCACGCAGAAACTCCATTGCCGCGGGCCTTTCGCGCTGGCGGAATTGACTTCGTCGAAGTATGAAGTTATCGGGACCGGGCAGGTGCGGTAGATTCTAGCGAGGCAAACTGCGGTGCTCCCGTCGAGTTCTCTCGATATTCTGCAGATTGCGTCGGGTTGCCCAAGCAATAACCGCGAAGATTGGACCGCAAAACAGAATCATCGCTAGCAGCAGTGCCAGGGCCGTTCGAAATCCTTCCTGAAGGCTCGCTACTATGATTGTTGCGATCCATGCAAAAACAAAGACCGCTAGGATTGACATGCCGATCTTCGTTGAGGTCTTCCAAGGTGAGTTTGCCAGATTACGCCAAAATCTCGCCTCGTTCTGGACATTGTCCGGAAACACGAGGTTGCGTTGTCGCTTATTAACGTCCTCCAGCCACTGATCGCGCTTGGGCTCCTGGCTCATACTATCGGCAAGAATATCACTAATCTACCGAGGCTCCAACATCGGCAGATGATTGGTAGTGGGCTACTTTCGAGTCCACTGCCTTGCGTTGAAAGAGCTCACCGCCAGACTGGAACTCTCATCACGTCAAAGTGATGATCGTAGGTCCAAACCTCGAGTCCCATGCGCATAGCCAAAGCGCCGATTGTTGCGTCGACCAAGGTAAGGCGTTGGTCGGGCAGCGCTTGTACTCTGGTGAAGGCCTGTCTGTAGTCTTCCTGGGTGGGACTCACCAAAGCGGCATCACTCATATAGGTCAGCCATTTTAGGGCGGCTGCTGTGCCCATGCGGAACAACAGAAGGCCGTAGGCCTCCAGCAAAGTGGGATATGCGATGACGACTTCCCGTTGCTCGGCCGCTAACTTCTGCAACTGCCGGAGGGCCCGTTCGTGGTACGCGTCGTCCTGGTCGGCCGCTGCATACAACGGGCCACTGTCGGCCAACACGGCGCGCATCAGTCCTTCATCCCCGTCAGATAGAGGTCGTGGTTCACACTCACGTCGCTGCGTCCACTCCGTCCCACAGGCCTGATGTTCAGCGGTCGGTACTCGCGCAGAAACCCGCGTTCGCGCAGGTACTCTCGCAGCGCCGTCTGCACCACCGTCGTCAGTGCAGGCGGAGCTTCCTGGGCCTGTACGTATTCGTCCAGGGCCTGGGCTAGATCGTCGGGAAGAGTCATCGTGGCTCGCTTCATGGAAGTATTATATCACTCCTACGCACCAAGTGGTGAAGATGGTGAAGTTGGTGCCAACGGCGAACAAAACGCGAAATTAGGCCACGAGCGCCTTGCCCGCGGCCATCCGATGCGACTACCTGTGCTACCTTACTAACTTTCATCATTAATTCTCGACCAATGAGATTCCTGCTTACCGCCTTTCTTTCCGCCATCGTGTTCTCAGGTTCATCGGCGCAGCCTGCCGAGCATGTGGCTGCAACCTCCCCCTCGTCTCCCTCCATCTTCGGATTTCGCGAGGCCGCGGCTGAACGTGCCACGGAATCGCGCTTCCTCGCCGTGCCCGAAGCCAAACTTGCGGAGGAGCATCTCCGCGTCCTCACCAAGGTCCCACACATGGCCGGCACGATCGAGGACAAAGCCACCGCCGATTACGTCGCGCAGAAATTCCGCGAGGCTGGGCTCGAGACGGAAATTGTCGAATACAAAGTCTGGATGAATTATCCCGCCGAGATCAGCGTCGATCTGATCGCACCGGCAGGAGTTGAAATGCATGGCCCCACGCGCGAGCACGTCGACCACGATCCCTATCAGGACGATCCGCGGGTGGTGATGCCCTTCAACGGCATGTCGCCCTCGGGTGACGCCGAGGCTGAGGTCGTCTATGCCAATTACGGGACGCCCGAGGATTTCGAGAAACTCGAGAAGTTGAAGGTCGATGTTCGCGGCAAAATCGTGCTGGTGCGTTACGGGGAAAATTTTCGCGGAGTCAAGGTTTTCGTGGCGCAGGAACATGGCGCGGTGGGAGTGATTATCTATTCCGATCCCGCCGATGATGGCTGGCGGAAAGGCGATAAATATCCCGAGGGACCGTGGCGGCCGGACACCGGCGTGCAGCGCGGGTCGGTGGGATACATGTTCCAGTTTCCCGGCGATCCCACGACTCCGGGGGTTGCGTCGGTGCCATCGCTGCCGGAGTCGCAGCGCCTTTCTCCCAAGCAATCGTTGCAGATGCCGACCATTCCGGTTACTCCACTGTCGTATCACGATATTTGGCCGGTGCTGCAGCATCTGGGCGGGCCGGACTCGCCGCGCGAGTGGCAGGGCGCGCTGCCCTTCACATATCACGTTGGACCGGGGCCGGCGAAGTTGAAGATGCATCTTCGGCAGGACTACCAGTTCCGCACACTCTGGGATGTGATTGGGCGCGTTCCCGGCAGCGAGTTGCCGGACGAGTGGGTGATCGCGGGCAATCATCGCGATGCGTGGGTCTACGGCGCGGTCGATCCGAACAGTGGCACGGCAGCGATGCTGGAAGCGGTGCATGGCGTCGGCGACCTGCTGAAGTCGGGATGGAAACCGAAGCGGACGCTGCTCTTCGCCAGTTGGGATGGCGAAGAAGAAGGCCTGATGGGCTCGACCGAGTGGGTCGAACAGCACGAAGCGGAAATGGAAAACGCGGCTGCGTATTTCAATATGGACGTCGGCGTTTCCGGTCCGAAGTTCGGGGCGTCGGCGGTGCCCAGTCTCAAGCAGTTTGTGCGCGATGTCACCAAAGTTGT
>DATHQJ010000090.1:0-1609 GCA_035482825.1 Binatus sp. (SeqCode)
CGCATTTGTGGCGTTTCTTTATCTCGGCAGCCTTTGGATTTCGGAGTGGGGAACCTCATGGATCTGGGAGCTGCTGGTTCCTGTGCTGGCATCGTTCGGGCTTGCTATCGGAAGCGCCGGCCGAAGATGGGGAGTTGATGCTTGGCTGGCGCAACGGTGGCCAACTTCTCCGTGGTGGTTGATTTAACTGATGCCCTGTGCGAGTGTCCGTCATCATCCCTACCCATAATGAAGCGCAGGCGATTGAGCGCGTCTTGGCGGATCTGCCGTCCGACCTCACGACCGAGGTCATCGTTGTTGACAGCAATTCGAATGACGGGACGCCCGAGATCGCCGCGAGAATGGGAGCCCGCGTGGTCCAGGAACCGCGCCGCGGCTATGGGCGAGCGTGCCTTACCGGTCTGGCCGCGGCAAATTCCCCCGACGTGGTTGTGTTCCTGGATGGCGACTACAGCGATCGTCCGTCCGAACTGCCAGTTCTTTTAGCGCCAATTACGGAGGGGCGTGCGGACATCACGCTCGGTTCCCGTCTGCAGGGGCAGCGTTCTGCTGGAGCGTTGCCTTGGCATCAGGTATTTGGGAATCGTCTGGCCGCCAGCCTGATCAGGCTTCTCTACGGAGTAAACATTACGGATCTCGGCCCGTTTCGCGCCGGACGCGCCGACGTACTGCGCGCGCTCGTGCTCGAAGAGACCACCTACGGTTGGGCGGTTGAGATGATTCTCAAAGGTGCCATGGCTGGATTCCGCGTGATTGAAGTCCCGGTAAGCTACTACCCGCGTATCGGAAAATCGAAGATCAGCGGTACGCTGAAGGGCACGGTCGGCGCCGCCTGGTTCATTCTCAGCTTGATAATGCGCTATTATTTTCGGCATCGAAGAGCCGGAACACAACGGCCAGCGTAGGTCCGCGTCAACATTCTATGAAATCTGCAAGCGAGACGGTCGTGCGTTGGCCAGGTAGTGAACGTGTGTTGGTGATCATGGCGAAAGCGCCGAGGCCGGGCGAGGTCAAAACCCGCCTTGCTTCCGGCCTTGCTCCTGCGGCCGTCGCCGCTTTCTATTGCTGCCTTCTGGACGACACACTGGCGCTGGCGCGGTCATTGAACGATGTGGCAGTTGCCATCATATGCCCGGACTCGGACATAAGCGAGCTCACAAAGTTGGCAGGCAACGAAGTGAGCGTAGTTGCCCAGATAGGTGAAGGTCTTGCTGCAGGCCTCACTTCGGTGTTTGCGCACTTCGCAGAAGGTCATCAACGACGCGTTATTGCCTTTAACAGCGACAGTCCACACCTGCCGCGTTCTGTTCTCGAAGACGCTTTCGAAACTCTGGCCACACACGACGTAGTCGTGGGACCAACCCGCGACGGGGGCTACTATCTCGTCGGGGCGACGGCTTCTCACCCTACGCTTTTCGCAGGCGACGGGATGGGCACCCGCACTGCGCTGGAGAGACTCCTATCGCGAGCACGGGCTCTTGAGCTATCCATCGGTTTCGCAGATCCTTTTTACGATATTGATGTAGCTGACGACCTGACTCGCTTGGCAGAGGAGTTGCGTCTGGCTCCGGCAAAGGCGCCCCGCACGGCGCGGTGGCTGAAAGAGTGG
>DATHQJ010000091.1:0-17285 GCA_035482825.1 Binatus sp. (SeqCode)
ATATGTAGCTTTTATAGGGCACTTTCTTTACAATTTAGCTGCGTTTGACTTTAGAGCTCCTTCGCAGTAAAAGCATCTCCGCTCAACCCAGCGAGTGACCTTCCTGCAGAAAGACCTTGAAAGTTTCAGCGCTACATCAACAACAAAAGGAAATAAGCACCATCATGGAAACAGGAACAGTGAAGTGGTTTAACGACGCCAAGGGCTACGGTTTTATCAGCCGCCAGAACGGCGAGGATGTCTTCGTACATTTCTCCGCCATTCAGGCCAGTGGTTTCCGCAGCCTGCAGGAAGGCCAGCAAGTTCAATTTGACGTGGTCAAAGGCCCTAAGGGCTGGCAAGCTGAGAACGTCAAAGGCGCCTAAACCCGCTTCGCACGCCACAATTCGAATGAGGGCGGCCAGAAATGGCCGCCCTTAGTTTTTTCTGGCAGAATTTTTCTCGGATTTTCATCGGACTCTTCTCATAAGAAATTTCATCCCGAAAAATGTCATCCTGAGGCGGGCGCCCTTTGCCCGCCGAAGGATCCCTGCAACTCCTACATGTCCGCCGCGCGCCTATGTGAATGAGAGACGCGGATGCGATGAAAATGCGCTTGACTTCAATAGTATACTTCGATATAGTACGATTCGTATCATAGGAATTAAGCCTGAAATCCACCCCGCAACTCCTCGCTCTCTGCCTCCTCGGCGCGCTACTCACGCAGTGCTCTGCGCAAGGCGCCAGCCCCCTCGCCCGCCACTACACTGAAGGCGAAAAACTTTCTTACTCCATGAAAGGCGACAACGACGGCTGGACCTACGAAGTCCAGGCCACCGCCGTCGTCAAGAAAGACGCGGCCGGACACTTCGTCGAAGAATATGCCTGGTCCGATTTCAAATCGAACGCGACCATGTCGCTCTCTCCCGCGAGCCTGAGTTTCCGCCAACCTCTCTCGCTCGATCCCGCGATCTCGCCCTCCGTCCCCAACCTCAGCTCGGTCCAGCCCTTTCTGATCGGACCCATCACCGACCTGCTCACCTTTTACAGCGACCTCTGGCTTGCCATCCGCCAGAGCGATCTCAAGCGAGCCGGCGACCACGCCTACGTCAAGTTCGGCGGCCCGTCCTCGTGGGCCGATGGAACCTACGTGGTCCTGGGCGAAGATTCGATCGACTTCGATCTCACGCTGATGGATCTGAACCCAACCACTCAGGTCGCGAGCTTGCTCGTCCGCCACGTTCCTCCGCCACAGCCAAAAGTGAAATTGCCGGCTGCGTGGATGCAGACTCCGGTCGCCGACACGCCCAACAATTTCGTCGACGTGAAAGGCAAGAACCCCGCCGGAAAATTCGTGGCCGAAGTGGGCAAGGAAACCTTCGACGTCGAAATCAAGGTCAGCCTGAAAGACGGAAAGATTCTCTCCGCCACTCTCAACAACCTCGTGAATACGCGCCAGCGCGAATGCTCCGACGCAGAGTTCAAAGATTGCGGCGAGTCATCCGCGCACCGGATTCATCGCCAGATCGAAATTCACACAGCGCCCTAAACCGTGCCCTGAATGACTCCCACGAAAATTCCCGCGCTCGGTTACGCCCTGCTGGGTCTGCTGCAGGGGAAACCATCCTCGGGCTACGACCTGCGAAAGGCTTTCTCGTCGACATCGATGAGAACATACAGCGGAAGCCCGGGCGCGATCTATCCCGCGCTCACGCGCCTGGAAAAGGCAGGGCTGATCCGCGGCAAGATCGAGCAAGGTTCCGGCCTGCGTCGCCGCCAGTTATTTCGTTTGACTCCGAAAGGAGTCTCCGAACTGAAGGCCTGGATCGCCCGCCCTGTCACCCGCGAAGATCTGCTTTGGGGTCAGCAGGAAATCATGTTGCGCTTCGCCTTCTGCGACTCCGCCGCCGGATCTGCGGCATCGCTCGCCCTGTTGCAATCTCTGCAAGCAGCGCTCAAGACCTACATCCCGGCGTTGCACGAAGAGTTGCGGACGATCAAGCCCACATTTCCACTCTCCGCCGGGCTGGCGTTCGAGTGCGGCATCCGCGCCAGCGAGACCCTGCTGGACTGGACTCGTTCCGCCATCTCCGCGTACGAGAAGGACGGAAAAAAGGGAAAGTGAAGACGGAAAGGAAAGAAGAAAGAAGAAAGAAGAAAAGAAGGCGCATGCAGCCGAAGCTCGATGCTAAGGCTGCATGTCGCTCATCAGCACGACGTCGGAATCGTTGTGCCCCTGCGTCACTGCGAGCCTGCTCCCGTCCGGAGACCAGTCATAGCCCCAGATGTGCTCCGCTTTGAATGAAGTCAGGTACCTGCCCGGCGAGCCATCGAGTGGTTGCTGCCATAAATTATCCACGCCGTTTTCGCGAACCGGATAGACCAGCGACTTGCCGTCCCGCGAGAAGCGGAGGAAGTAACCCATGCGCGAGCGCTCGAACTTGGTTTGCTTGCGAACCTGCCGCGTACTGGTGTCGAGCAATACAAGTTTCTCCTCATGACCGTTGGCGTGGTCTACGGTCGCAAACACCGCCGTGCTGCCATCGGAAGAAATATCGAAGAGCCCGGAGACGCTCATGTCGGTGACCTTCTCCGCGGCGCCGCTGTCCAACGATATCTTCATCAACCGTCCCACGCTGCGATCGATGTAATACGCCCAGTGCGAATCGGGAGAGCACACGGGATAGCTGTCCTGCTTGCCATTCGAGAGTTGCTTCAGATTTCCGCCAGACGTGTCGGCGCGCCACACGCTCTGTCCGCCGTTGCCACCAAGCAGGCTAAGAAGGAACACAATGGTGCGTCCATCGGAGCATTCCCAGGGATCGTCGGCCACCGAATTGGCCGGAGTAGCGAAAACGCCTTTGGCTCCACTCTCGGGATTCACCCAACGGAGCTGGTTATCGCTGTCGCTGATTAACCGGCCGTCGTGCATCCAGTTGACATTCGCAAAACTAGTTACAGGAGCGAGCGGTCGCGCGTCTGCGCCGCCGCTGGCGGCCGATGTAACCGACAGATTCCATCGACCCTGGTTGAGCACGGTGACCAGAACCTGGCCGTTGGCCGCAATACTAAGGTCGGAATAATCGTTGGTGTCGCGTGTGATCCGAGTCACCTGCCCGTCAGGGTAAGACACGAAGACGATCTGGGACCGGGTGTAGTTGGTCGACCGGTCGCTATCCAGAGCCAGCAGGCCTTTGCCGTCGGGCATCCAGATCAGCAAACCCAACGCATCTTGCGAACTCGAGATCAAGCGCTGTTGCCCGGTGCTCGCGTCCACGGCCATCAATCCTGTAAGCGCGTCGTTCGGAAGGATGACGCACAGAATCGTCTTGCCATCGGGCGACCACGCGGGAGTGAAGAGTCGCTGGCCGATGGGCCCGCTGGCCAGCGCCGTTTCCCCGCCCTGATCAACCGTGCGCACGATCAACTGATACTTGCCCGGCTCAGGATTGTCGTAGCGCATGAAAGCGACCTTGCGACCGTCGGGAGAAAAGGTGACGTTCGAGTCCACGTCTTCGGCCAGCTTTTCGGGTGTGCCGCCCAATAGCGGCGCACGATACAGGAACTTCAGGCCCCCCGACCTCCCGGGATCGCTGCGCACGAAATAAAAATAGTTTCCATCGGGCGCGAAGCGCAGACCGCCGTAATAGACGTCGGCCGGAGGCTCGACCTGGGTCACGCTGTTGGTGGGAACATTGCGCAGCAAAAGGCTGGCCAGCCCTTTGTCCCGCACCAGGCTCAGGATGTACTTGCCGTCGGGTGACACCGCCGACATCATCACGTTGCCCTCTTCCGTCACCTTGGTGACGGAGAAGTTGCGGAATGGCATCATTCGATGCCGGGTGAGCAGGAGAGCGTACACGCCGTACCCCGCCGCCAGCAGTAGCAAAAGGCCCAAGACGAGGGTGAGGCTCGTTCCCAATTTGTGCCGCCCGGCGGCCGCGACTACGGCGGAGCCTGAGGAAACCTGTGCCGCCGCCGACGCCGATGATCGCAGGCCGTCCGCGTTCGCAATCGCAGCCCCGGAAGGGGATGACGAAGACGGGGCCGCACTCTTCTTCCCCGACTCCACATCGCGCTTCAACCGCTTCAAATCGCCACGGAGATCGGCGGCGGACTGGTAGCGCAGGTCGCGATCTTTTTCCAGCAGCTTCTCTACGATTTCCTGCAGCCTGGGTGGCAGGGCGGCATTCAACTGCAGAGGAGAAACCGGATCCAGTTCGAGAATGGCGTGAAACACGACCGCCGACGTCGCCCCCGCAAACGGCAGCTTGCCGGTCGCCATCTGATAGATGACCGTGCCCAGCGAGAACAGATCAGTGCGCGTGTCGAGTTCTTCGCCGCGCGCCTGCTCCGGCGACATATAGGCGATCGTGCCTACAGTTGCGCCCGGACTGGTCAGGTTCGCCGGGTGGGGTGAATCCTGGGTGGCCCCGATGGTTTCCATCGCGAGATCAGGACGGGTCAGTTTCGCCAGACCGAAATCCAGTACCTTTACCTGTCCGCGCGGCGTAAGAAAAATGTTTGCCGGCTTGATGTCGCGGTGAATGATCCCCTTGGCATGAGCCGCGTCGAGTGCATCTGCGAGTTGAATGGCAATGTCGAGCAAAGGGCCGACGAGCAGCGCGCCGGAATAAAGTTTCTGGTCGAGGTTCTGGCCCTCGAGCAATTCCATGGCGATGAACGACTGCGCCTCCGCTCCTTGGCCCGATTTTTCGACCGCATAGATGGTGCAGATGTTGGGATGATTCAGAGCGGAAGCGGTGCGCGCCTCCAGCAGAAATCGGTCGAGCGCATTCTGGTCGCTGGAGAATTGCTGCGGCAAGAATTTCAGCGCAACTTTGCGTCCCAGGTTCAGGTCCTCGGCCTCGTAGACCACACCCATCCCGCCGCTGCCGACCTGGCCGGTGATGCGGTAGTGCAGGATGGTCTGGTTGATCATGGATTCGGTCGTCGGTCGCTAGTCGCTGGTCGTTAGTCGTTGATCGTTAGTCGTTTGTCTGGCGCTCACGATCGAGAGGGTTAATCTTAGGTGCGATGCCGGGAGTCGGTCAACGCGGTCGTTAACGCGGCAATGTTCCTGCAGGAACACGGTGGAAAAGCACGGAATCGACTTCGCTAAGTGACTGATTCTGTGTGAGGCGGCTCATGCGCTCCTTAAAATGCAACGGGTTAGCCTGTGGAAGAAATGTCTACTTTCGTGGACGTTCAATGTCTACGAAAGTGGACTTGACCACGGAACTCTTTCTCCTCCCAGAAGTCCCGGGGCATGATCCATCACCGTTCCAGAATGTCTTTGTTGACATTCAAGCCGACTTTTTTCGGCTGGCTGGGGAGGATGACGTCGGCGCTGTGGGTAGAATTACCGACCGCTCCGATCTGGCCGACGCGAATCCAGCCTTTGCCGAAGTCGGCGAACACAGGAACGATCATGGCAAAGTGGTCGTCGACTTCGCTCTGGGTAATGGTCATGTGAACTTTGACTTTGCCGGCGTCCTGCGGAGCGACCTGGTAGTCGAAGTGGTAGCGCGGGACTTGCGTGCCGTAAACCCACTCGTCGAAGAACCAGTCCAGCCGGCCATTTTTTTGCAGATCCATCAACTTAGTCATGTGCTTTTCGGCGACGGCCTTGAAGGACTCGGTGGTGGCGGCATGATCGCGATGGGTTTCCACAAAGTCATGCATCATGGCGATGAATGCTTTGTCTTTATCTTCAGGGTCGTACATCAGCGAGCGCAGCATTTGCAGCACATAGGCGCCCTTGGGATAAGTAAGGTTCTGGTAGGCCAGTTCGCTGCGCGGAGAAATCAGGCGCTCGCCCATCCAGAGCGGGCCGGCGTCATTGGGCGAGACGCCAAAATTATTACTCTCCAGAATGCGCTTGCGCAGGCGTTCCCAGAATTCGAGGTAATCGGGACGCCAGTTTCCTCCCATGGCTTGCTGCAGAAAAAGCCCGGCGGAAAATTCGGCAAAGCCTTCCGACAGCCACTGATCGTGGTAAGACGCCCAGCCCACGGCGTGGCCCCACCACTGGTGGGAAACCTCGTGCGGCGTGACTTCCTGCACGAAGCCGGAGAATTTGGAGTCGATGTTCCCGAACAGCATCCAGCGCTGTGTCGAATCCGTGTAAGCGGAGATAGGAAGATAAACCAGGTTGGGCCAGGATTGCCCGAAGTTAAAATCCGGCTGCTCGGTCACCGAGATCGTGTCGTACGGGATCTTGCCGAAGTAAAAGCTGCACAACTGCAACTGGGCGCGAGTTTGCTCAAGAGCATATTTCGTCATGGCGTGCGGGGCCAGGCTCTGCAGCGCGCGCGACCTGCGCAGGTTATCGGGCAACTCGGTGATGTAATAGCCCGAAATTTTGTAGCCGGTAATGTCATCCTGAATGTCGAGCTTCTGGTAATCGCCGTAGTTGAATCCCGCGACGGCCACCGGAATCGGCGTTACCCAATGACTGACGGCCAGATCCTGCTCAACCGATTCTTCTTTGAGCGCGCCCACGCTGATGACCTTGAATCGCTTCGGAACGCGGAAGGTAAGATCGAAGAGAGTCTTTTCGCCGAATCCGTTCAGGTTCGGATACCAGGAGGTACGTGCGCCGACGTAGAAACTGCCTTCTCCCGCTGAATATAAGACCTTATCGCCCGCATACTCGACATTGATGGAAAGTTCCTTGCCGAGGGGCGGCGCATGGGGGAGCACCGCGTAAAACGAACCGTCCTCTTTGCGGCTCTCCTGGATGAAATAAAGGTTCTGACCCTGCTCGTCAGTGACCCGGCCCACGCGAAGGTTCGGCAACAGGCCAAACTTCAGCACTCTTTCGCCAGCGATCAGAGGCTCGAACGTGATGGTTGCAGCGCTGAACAAGTGGCCGTTTCTTGCGATGACGGTCTCGATCTTGTAACTGTGGGTGGCAAACAGCCGGCGATCCTCGCCGGAGTTTGCGGTGTGACGGACATACTCAGCCTTCAAGTGCGCCAGATACCAGACACCATCGTCCAGGCTTTCGGGGGCGTAGTTGATGAGGGCGACCTCTTCCGGTGAATCGAGTTGGGGCAGGGCTCCCACGCGAGCTCGCACGAAGAAGCGGAGATCCTTGTGCTTCCTGCCGCGCAGATAAGCGTTGAAGAATTCCGGATGCCCCGTGTTGTAAACAGCGGCGAGAAGGTCGGCGTCGACATTGTCCATGGTCTCGCCACGCAACAGAAACTCGGTAAATCCCAAGGGGCGTTCGTTGCGCCGCCGCATTTTCTCCCGCCAGTTGCGCAGCACAACCGGGGCTTCGGTCGAAGGTTCGGTTTGCTCTCCCAGTCCAGGCAGAAAAGCCGCGTGACCTTTTCCTGTAAAGCGGAAGACCACTTCGGTGAAATCTTCATTGAACTCTTCCGCCCCGGTGCGGCGCTTCAGTTCGCGGGCGTCGAGCGGAATCACTGGTTTTAAGTTGAAATGGCCTTCGCCCAGAAAGATTGCGCCAGTAACCATTCCATCTACCGGGTCCAGAAAAGTAAGCGTGCCCTTCTGAAACTGAAAAGTCGCAGCATCGCAATTCAGGGTGAAATTGTCGAAACGAAAAGTCTTGCCCAGTCCAACGCCGCGGAGTTGCTTGTAGACGGGATCGGAATTGGCGAACGCCGCGCTCTTTCCGGTAACGGAAATTTCCACCTCCTGTTTCGCGATTACGAGCGCGAGGTTCAGTTGCACCGCGGCCTGCAACTCCACTGTCTTGACCAGAGGTTCGAAGCCCTGCTGCGCGACTCGCACGGAATAGGTTCCGGGCTTCAGATCGGGCGAAACAAACTTGCCGGTCGCATCCGACGAGAGAACGATCGGCTGCGCGAGGTCTACGCCGCTGATCTCGATGCGCGCTCCGGCAACGACGGCGCCGGAAGGATCCTGCACGGTCCCGGAGATGGTTTGCGCATGCAGCCACGTCGGCGCGATCATCCACACGAGCAGCAGCGCCAGCTTCAACGCCGGAGAGAAACGCAACGGGCACGCGACCGCAGAGGGGAGCATGATTGGCAATATAGCAACAATCCGAGCGTTCGGCGGTCTTGAATGTAGCGCGGCCATCTCGGCGGCTGTCGCGGCGGCCACTACTACCCGCAGCACTCCGCTTATGGTTTATGCTATGTACCTTGCCGCAGGCTGGCTGAGGGGGAAAGCAAGTGAGCCGATCTCAGGTAGTGATTCGTCTGTCGCTGTGCTGCGTAGTTTTTCTATCCGCAATCGCGGGCTGGACGCAGGTTCCAGAAAACACTTACCAGGAATTGCACTGGCGGATGATCGGTCCGTTCCGTGGAGGACGAACCCGCGCGGCCGCCGGAGTTCCCAGCCAGCCGAACGTGTTTTACGTCGCACAGGTCAACGGCGGGGTGTGGAAGACGGACGACTACGGGCGCACCTGGAATCCGATCTTCGATCACGAGGCGACGCAGTCGATCGGCGCTATCGCGGTTGCGCCCTCCGACCCCAACATCATTTATGTTGGCAGCGGCGAGGGATTGCATCGCCCCGATCTCTCGGTCGGCAATGGCATTTACAAATCCACCGACGCCGGAAAAACCTGGACGCATCTCGGACTGATCGATGGCCAACAGATTCCCGCGCTGGCGGTTGACCCGCGCGATCCCAACCGAGTTTTCGCAGCCGTGCTTGGCCATCCTTACGGGCCGAGCGAGGAGCGCGGCATTTATCGCTCGACCGACGGCGGTCAGACTTGGCAGCGGGTGATTTCGAAAGACGAAAATACCGGCGGTTCCGACGTCGTGATCGATCCCGCGAATCCCGACGTTGTGTATGCCTCGATGTGGGAGGCTCGCGAAGGCCCGTGGGAGGACAACAACGAAGTCAACGGCACGGGCGGTGGACTCTTCAAGTCGACTGACGGCGGGACGACGTGGCATCCGCTGACCAACGGCTTGCCGAAAGATCTTTCGCAAATTTATGTTGCGATCGCGCCCAGCGATCCACGGCGCCTCTACGCGACTCTCTCTCAAGCGTCAGGGAAGCTGGGGGTATACCGCTCCGACGATGCGGGCGATTCCTGGACGCAGATCACGACCGACCCTCGCCCTGCGGGACGCATCGGCGGCGGCGATCTCTCTATTCCGAAAGTTGATCCTAAGAATCCCGACCTGCTCTACGTGGTCAGCACGGTCACGATGCGATCGAGCGACGGCGGCAAGACGTGGTCAGGATTTCGCGGCGCGCCCGGCGGCGACGACTACCAGAATCTTTGGATCAACCCCAACAACGGCAACATTATTCTGATCGTCAGCGATCAGGGCGCGATCGTCACGGTGAACGGCGGCGCGAGCTGGAGTTCCTGGTACAACCAGCCGACGGCGCAGCTCTACCACGCCATCGCCGACAATTCCTTTCCGTATCGCGTTTGTGCGGGACAGCAGGAAAGCGGTTCGGTCTGCATCTCCAGCCGCGGCAACGACGGCGCCATAACCTACCGCGAGTGGCATCCGGTGGGGGTGATTGAATACGGATATGCCGCCCCCGATCCGCTCGACCCGGACATTATTTATGGCGGCGGTCGAACCGAAGTTTCCAAGTTTCATTTTTCCACGGGCCAGGTGCAGAACATCACGCCGATTCCATTGCGCAATCCAAAGTATCGCGCCAACCGCACCGAGCCGCTGATGTTTTCTCCGCTGGATCCGCACCTTCTTTATTACGCGACGAATTATCTGTTCAAGACCACCGATGGCGGAAATTCCTGGCAGACCATCAGTGGAGATCTGACGCGAGAGAACCCCGGCGTGCCAGACAGCGTGGGCAGAATGGTTCCCAAGGGCGCAGAAAAGCAGCGCGGGGTTATCTACGCTCTTGCGCCGTCGTTCAAGGCAATCGATACGCTGTGGGCGGGGACCGATGACGGCCTGTTATGGATCACGCACGACGGCGGAAAAAACTGGGCCGACATTACGCCGAAAGAAATCACCGCGTGGAGCAAGGTCACGCAGATTTCCGCCTCGCACTTCGACGAGCAGACGGCGTACGCTTCCGTCAGCCGCTTCCGCATCGGCGACACCCATCCTTATCTCTATCGCACGCACGATGGCGGCAAGAGCTGGAAGCTGATTACGGCCGGCCTACCCGACTTCGGCCCCGTGGATACGGTGCGCGAAGATCCGGTGCGCAAGGGCCTGTTATTCGCCGGAACGGAAAACTCGGTCTGGGTTTCGTTCGATGACGGCGACCACTGGCAGCCGCTGCAACTGAATCTGCCGCATACTTCGATGCGCGATCTGTGGATTCATGACGACGACTTGATCGTGGCCACGCACGGCCGCGGCTTCTGGATTCTCGATGACATCACGCCGCTGCGCGAGGCTTCGGCGGTGATTGCGAACGCAGTGCATCTGTTCAACCCTGCGCCCGCCTACCGCGTGCAGCGCGACACTTACACCGACACTCCACTTCCGCCCGACGAGCCGATGGCGGCGAATCCGCCGGAGGGCGCAATCTTTGATTACTACTTGCCCGCGGCGGCATCCGCAGTCACGCTCGAGGTTCTGGATGCGCAGGGCCATCTCGTCCGAAAGTTCACCAACGCCGACAAACCTGACATCACCGAAGAAGAATTACAGAAGCAGTTGATCCCGTTGTACTGGGTACGCAAGCAGCGGCAACTCTCGGCTGCCGCCGGCATGCACCGCTTCGTGTGGGGTCTGCACTATGCAGCGCCGACTGCAACGCGCCATGACTATCCCATCTCCGCGGTTCCGCATGACACGCCGCGCCTGCCTTTGGGCCCGACGGTTCTGCCCGGCTCGTATACGGTCCGGCTTGCAGTCGACGGGAAGATTTCCAGCGCGCCGCTGACCATCAAAATGGACCCTCGCGTCAAGGCAGCGGCCGCGGCGCTTGAGAAAAAATTCCAGGCGGAGACGCAACTCGCGTCGATCATGACCGAATCCTCTCAGGCGCTGATCCAGGCCGGTTCGATCCGCACCCAAATCGAGAAGGTAGGCGCGTCAGCAAGCGCGTCGACCAAGGATTCCATCGAAGCGTTCGAGAAAAAGCTCACGGCTCTGCTGGGTGCGCCCGGCGGATTCTTTGCGCCACCGTCTGCTGAAGTTACTCTTGGCCGCCTCAACGGAGAAGCCGCCACCTTGTACGGACAACTGTGGTCAGTGGACGCCGAGCCAACTTCTTCTCAATTGGAAGCTCTGTCTGCGACCGAACATGAAAGCGCCGACGTTCTGAAGCGCTGGAGCGAATTCAAGAAAACCGATGTGCCGGTGCTCAACCGCGTGCTCCGCGAATCCAAAGTTCCCGAAGTCCAGTTGCAGGCTGACTTGCATCCGGAAGAGCCGCAAGTGGACGAAGAGTAGCTACCGCGACGAACGATTCGCGAGACGAGCCTGGCGCACAACGCTAGGCGCTAGAGTTCTTCTACCGCGCGCTGCAACTGCGCCGCAATCTCCTGCGGATCAGTGCCCGGCGGAAATTTCATGGGCTGCCCAATCCGCACGCTGATCTTCCACGGAGCCGCGAATCTTCTACCCGCCTGCTTCACTTCGAACAGGCCATCGATCCGCATGGGCAGAACCGGAATGCCGAGATTCCCTGCCAGCAGCCCGATCCCGGCACGAAAGGGATTCATCTTTCCATCGGTCGTATGGCGCCCCTCGGGAAAGACCAGGATGCTGTAGCCGCGATCGACCGCTTCGCCTGCGTAAGCGAAGCTGCGCCGGAACCCGGCCTCGCGCGGCAGCGGAAATAAATTCAGCAACGTAACGCCGAGCGTCCACTGCACGCGGTCATAAATCCGTGCGAAGAATCCTCGGTCTGGCGCGGGCGACCGCAACGCTTCGAGCGCTTCTCCGCCGGTTGCCGTAGCCACGCGATGGCGCAAGCGCGGCGGAAGGGCGGTCAAAATAAATCCCGCATCCACATCTGCCACGTGGTTCGAAACCAGCAGCAGCGGTCCGGTTACGCCCCGCAGGTGTTCGCGGCCTTCGATCCGCGGCCAGCCTAACAACACAATCGCCGGTCGCATCAACAGATAGTGAGTGAACAGCCGCAGCCACGTGACCGGCCAGCGCAGCACCCAACCGGGATAGTGATACGCCGCTCCCGGCGCCGCATCCCCGCGCAGCATGCGCTCCAGATCTCCCACCGTGCGCACCGCGCTGAAGCGGGTTTCGCTGAGGTCGACCTGATAGCGATCCTCGAGCGTGCTGAGTAATTCCACGCGGTCCAGCGAACTCAGGCCCAGGTCGGAGTCCAGACTTGCGTCCTCGCGCAGCGGACCCACGGAACGTCCCGTAACCCGCGCAATCAACTCCGACAGCGAACTCGTACCGGAAATCTGGGTGCCCCATTTCTCGCGCGCCTTTTGCGCGAGAAGTGGGAATTCTCGGACGATGTCGGCGATCACGTTGCGCCTGGGCTTCTGCGTGTTGGTTCGGGGGAAGTCCTGCTCCGGCCACTGCACCCACATGCGCATGCGCTGATACTCGGCCAGCGATTCATTCGCCCGCTGCACCACGGCTTCGAGTTTCGCTTCTTCCTGCGTCGCGTCCGTATTCCCATCGCGGCGCAGAATCACCACTGCGCACGGCTCTGCGTTTCCGCCGCGCTCCATGCCCACCACCACACAATCTTTCACTTCCGGCTGCCGGCGCAGCGCCGCCTCCAGATCTTCGGGATACACATTCGTCCCCCCCGGCGTCACGATTACTTCTTTCTTTCGCCCCTTGAAATAAAGATTCCCGGCTTCATCGAGCGCGCCGATGTCGCCGGTGCGATACCAACCCTGCGCATCCGAAATATGTTCGTCCGAGACGGTCTGGGCGCCGCGCCCGTCCCAGTAGCCTGAGGCCACGCCACCACCGCGCACCAGAATCTCTCCGTCGTCCGCGAGTCTCACTTCGCGTCCCGGCAACACTTTGCCAATCGATCCCTTGCCCAGCCGGAAGGGATGGTTCACGCTGATCAGCGATGTCGTCTCCGTCAGTCCATACCCTTGGATGACCGCGTAACCCAGTCGGCCCCAGAACTCCTCGGTTTCGGCGTCGAGCGCCGCTCCGCCCGAAATGAATGCCAGGAACTTCCAGCCGAACTGCCGGCGAATTTTGCGGAAGGTCCACCAGCGTCGCAGGAAGTGTTCCTTCTCCGCCGACTGAAACCGCCGCTGGAATGACTCGTGCTCTCCTCGGTCTTCGAGATCGCGCTCAATTTTCTGCTGCAGCGACTGCAGCACGCGCGGCACGCTCACCAGCACCGACACGCGCTCGCGCCGGATCGTGTTCACCACTTCGGAAGGTTTAAAATCGTCCTGAAAGATCATCGTCGCACCGAGCAGCGGAGGCAGGAACATTCCCAGGAACTGCCCAAACACGTGACTAAGCGGCATCAGGTTTAAGAACCGCAGAGGATGCACGAAGCGATCGTATTTCAGATACGCGCGAATCTCCTGCTCCAGCGGCGCGATATTCGACAGCACATTCCCATGTGTAATCACCACGCCCTTGGGCTCAGCGGTCGTGCCCGAAGTAAAAACAATTTGCAGAATGTCGCTGCGCCCGAGATCAACGACCGACTGAGCGTCTGATTTGGGACCTGGCGTCTCCGGCAGATCTTCCAGGCTCAAGCTGGCGATGGAAAATCCTGCGGTCGAGCACTCATGCACGTGACGCCGCGACCCGACCAGCAGTTTCGCCGAGACCTGCTGAAAAACTCGCATGGCAAAATCCGGCGCCGAGCCGTCGTCCATGGGGACCACGACCACGCCGCTCAGCGCGCACCCGAAAAACACCGCCACCCACTCGGCGCAGTTCTCGCCCCACAGCATCACCCGGTCTCCCTTGACGATCCCGTGGGCTTGCAGCTTGCGGGCAAAGCCGAAGGCCATCTCCAGAATCTCGCCGTAGGTAAACGATTCCGTTCGGTATCCACGGCGCTGTCGGTAAGCGCGTTCCTGCCGGTGGGCTTGAAAATGGTGCGAGAAAAACTCCGCAATCGTTTCGGCCATGATTCGCAAGACAGGTGCTGAAAACACAAGTCTAGCGGAACCACGCGCCCAAACCACGCCGGGCAGGACAGTTCTCAAACTGCCCCATCTGCCCGGTCATGGACGAATTTCTTTAGAGTGGGCAAGCGCAGCTCGAAAGGGCGGTGGGGCCAGACTAGGAACTTGCCCTATTCCTTTGATTGTGCGAAATAGAAGGATGCGCTCCCACCGAGTCTGTACGCTGATTATTTGCCTGCTGGCGACCTCGACCCTCCGTTTGCCGGCGCAGGACAAATCGGACGCCGCCACCGTTCGCGCCCTCGAAATAAAATGGACCGAATCCTACAAGCAGCGCAGCATCGATATTCTTTCTTCCCTGCTCGCCGATGACTTCACGATCACCATCGAAGACGGCAGTGTCTACAGCAAGGCGGGCTACATCAGCCACAGCGCCGATCCGTCCACGCATGTGAAGGTCGCCGAGCTCTCGGAACTGAAGGTTCGTATGCACGGTGACACCGCCATTGTCACCGGGGCATATCACGAGAAAGGTGATTCCAACGGCAAGCCCTACGAATACCATGACCGGCTCACCGATGTCTGGATGAAAGTCGGCGGCAAGTGGCAGGTTGTAGCATCGCACTACAGCATTCCATCAAAGCAGTAAGCGGGGAAGACCGGGCGGGCTATACTCGGTCGTCTGGAGGAGCATGCTCCCGAGGGGATGGCTATCAGTAGGTCTGAGCGCTTGTGCTGCCGCGTCGTTTGCGCTGGTCACGCAGTTACCTCAGAAGCTCCCGGTGGTGAAGTCTGGCAATATGCCGTTCTATCCTCCGGTGCCCAACGCGGCTCGAATACAGGGAGAGGTTAGCCTTCGAATCACGACCGACGGATCCGGAGTTGTGTCCGTAACCGTAGAAAGCGGACAACCCATGCTGGCAAAGGCCGCCGAAGATAATGTCAGAACCTGGAAGTTTGAACCCCACGAACCGACCTCTTTCTCGACAGTGTTTGCTTACCATCTGCGGGCAAAGCCAGACTGCGAGCCCAACAAGTCTCGCAACAGCGAAATCCATCTCGAACTCCCCACTCAGGTTGAAATAACCGCGAATGCCCGGGGCGCGTGTTATGACCCGAACGGCGAACTCGACCTCTCCGAACCGCTTCGGGTGTTCCTAACGGGCTGCGAAGTCGATGGTTCGCCAATCTCTTGCGAAAGATTCACGATCCGGTTGTATTCGGGCAGCTTGACCGTAACCCCGACGCGGTTCAAGGAATCTAAGCGAGAAGGTTTCGTAGTTCCTAAGGAGTTTCGCGACCTCAAGAACTACTCGGTGAGTATTGAGACTGGGAGTGAAAGTTTTAGGCTGGTGAACGAGAACATTGGCTTCCTGAAGGGAAAGTGGCACGTTGGTATTGACCATGCCCCGTTCAAGGAAGAAACGCCGGTCTACGACGCGCCCGCAACTGTTCGCTGTGCCGGGTTCATTGTGTACGAGTGGGGTGAGCCAGGAGTAGTCGCTTCGACACCATGCAAGTGAGTGCCGCTACTCTCGCCCCACGCCCAGCGCATCGGCCACGCGGTTAATGTAGTTGAACCAGGACGCAATCAGCGTGATCTGCAGAATCCCGCGATCATCGAATCCCGCCGCCCGTAGTCCCTCAATATCGTCTTTCCAAACCTTGGTGGCATCCTTGGTGAGCTTGACCACGTAGTCGAGCATGACTCGATCCTGGGACGAGATCGGCGCGGTGGTATAGTCCTTCGTCAGCGCCTCGACCAGCGGCTTATCCAACGTCACTCTACGCAGAAACTCTGCGTGGGACTCGATTCAATACACGCACCGGTTGGTAATCGAGACCATGGTCGCAATCATCTCGTGCTGCCGCCGCTCCAGCGGCAACTCCGGCGACATCAGCGCGCCGAAGGTGCTGAAGGCGTGATACAGCGCGTCGGGAATTAGCGTGTGCGAACCCACGATCGACGATGCCCCCGAAGGATCGGGATGCACCGGCTCGGCATACTCCTTGGGATAAAACAGCTTCTCGCCCTCAATCGCCTGGCGAAGTTTTTCGTCGGCTTCGCTCAGTGGCACGGTTCGAATCCAGGTCATCGGTGTCGTTGTCCCCCGTCACTCCGTTCACCCACAATTTTCATGTTCTGAAACATACCTCAACCGTCTGCCGTCGCCCCATAGCACATTCATACTACGTCCGATTTCAAGGAAGGAGTGTTCCCGTCATCGCCGGCGGGTCACACTTAGGTGGGGGTCACACGTAGCTACATGCCCTGGCTACACCGGTGTTCGTGTCTTTGCGCCGCCGCGTAGAAAGGCCAGTCCCAATCACTGTGGAGCAGTCAAGCGAGATAAGACACCACCGGCGCCTTATCTCGCCTCTGTTTGAACCTGATTGCGTAAACCGGATCGGGCTCTAGTGGTGGTGCCCGCCGCCATGCGAACCACCTCGATATCCGGGAAGGGCGTGTTCACCCTTCCCTTCATGGCCGGCATCGCCTACGTTGCCTCGCCCATCCCGCGCTTCGTTTCCCCGGAAGTGGTTGAAGCGCTCCGACCCGCGCTCCGGCAACGGTCCAACGTAACCGTGATGAGGATCAAAGCGGTTATCGACGTGTCCGTAAAACTCGTGACGACCGTGAAACCAGGGGCCAGCTCCAAGAAACACTCCGCCCACAAACCAATCGGGCCCATAGTAGCCGTACGGAGCGCAGTCATAGGGGGCGTAGTCGAAGTAGCCGTAAGGACACACGGGAGCCGGTCCGATGTTTACGCCGACGCTAACCTGGGCTGGCGCCACAGGGGTACAGCATAAAAGGGCAGTTGTGAGGACTGCGAAAGCAAGGGCATTGATTTTGAACATGCTCTCTCTCCTTGATTCGTTCAGAGTTTGAACCTGGACAACTGAAGGCCAGCATAATACCCAAAGATCAGTACCGGCAAGTCGGCTTCTCGTCATCAAGCGCACAACTGACAACAAGCGCCTTGATCGCGACGAATCCGGAGGCATTACTTCCGCGTTCTAGAAGCCAACGTGCGGTCCCACCGGCCGATAGCATCTGCGCACCTGTGACGATGACTTAGATCTGTGCCGTGCCGCCGTCGACGAAGAGTTCGATGCCGTTGACGAAACTTGAATCGCTTGAGGCGAGGAAGAGCGCGACGGTCGCGATCTCTTCGGGGCGTCCCATTTCGCCGCGAGGGATCTGAGATTTGAAGAACTCCTTCGCGTCTGGTCCGAGCGGGTCCAGGATTGGCGTGTCGATGGTGCCGGGGCTGAGGATGTTGACTCGAATTCTGCGTTCCTTGAG
>DATHQJ010000092.1:0-2926 GCA_035482825.1 Binatus sp. (SeqCode)
CGCCCTTCGCCGCCGACATCAAACGTGATGGCGGTTGCCGCCGTCGTGGCCCTGACGTACGCACGCGCCACAATAAGCCGGTAAATAGTTCGTTCGACAAGCTAGATCAGGCTGCCCGGCATGAAGCAGCGGATCCACACGCCCTGGTGACTATAGAACGGCCACACCATGGTGCGCCCTGCCCTGTTTGGTTCCGTAATTACAGCATCGTCGGGCACGTCGACCCAGATTGCGGCATCGGAGTCGGCAGCCTGTGGCACACGAACACGATAATGACCGTTCTTCGATTCCCAATCGGCGTCCTGAACCACGTAGCCGTCAGCGAACGAGCAGCAGAGGCCCATGCGGCTCGCTAGATGCTCAAACCAGTCGTGCAAGGGAGAGTCCTTATAGCGTTGGTCGGGATCGCCTCCCCAAACCGACTGCGTCATCGCTAGCATGATCACCGAAACACTGATCAGCAACGGGCGTGAGATGGACTCCAACCAGTTCTTCCCCATGTGACGCCTTTGCCTCTTCGCATTTGCGGCGAGCGCTCGGCAATAAGAGCGGCAGAAGCTGTCAATTCTTTGACAAGGGTACGGTTACCCAACCCTTCCCTAACGCCCGCACCGGCGCCAACCAAAAGACTCCGCTAACCCGAGCATGCCTCGATTTGCCCTCGCCCGCCGACGGTTCGTAGCGCCGGCCGCACGCTGAAACTTGCGTTCTCGGCGGAGGCACGGCAGCGAATCGCAGGTCTGATCAACATGCAAAACTATATAAGATGCAAATTAGCACTGCTTTGGTTCGGGGAATCGTGCGCCCTTGGGAGATCGACGCTACAGCCGTCGATTCCGGGGTTCACGCGGTTGGACTTTGACTCATCATCAGGGCTGACCGCAGCGCCGCCGACATAGTCGAACGGCTGCGCGAAGGCGAGCAACCCATTTCAGTTCTCGGCGGGCGGCGCTCTCGGCCGGCGGTCCTGGTTGAGCCAGAACGTGATGCCAAGGCCGATCAGCAACGCGGCGCCGAGCAGGAAGAAGAGGACGGATTGCTGCAGCCAGGAAATCGCAGGAACCGCAAGGCCCATTGCAAGGCCGAGGAACGCGATTTGCAGCGAGAGAAGACTGATGCCTGCGAGGAACGTTCCGAGCGCAAGCAATATCAGGAGGACAAGGCTGGTTGCCGGGGTCGGAAGCAATTTCTGAACACCCGATACCAGCATGATGTTCATCGCGACCAGGACGGCAACCCAGTGCAGCGCCTGGGTCCAGATCAGTCGCCACTGGGCCTCTTTGCCATCGATTTCCGGCCATTTGTGGATGACGCAGACGACGCCGATGGCAAGTGCCAGAAACTCCCAGTAGCGAACAAGAGGTTGGTGTGAAGCGTTGGTGTAGGCGACACCCGCAATGGCGAGCACCAGCGCAACTATGTAGGGAAATTGCCGCCAAAGAAAATGAACCAGGCCCGAATGTGTCTGGGAGGATTCTGTACCATCGATCGGCTCGCCTTCAATCTCGCTCATGGGTCACCCACTTACGACGTTGCTACCGGTCGCCAGCGCATTCAGAAATATAACACTGGCAGACATTTCGCCGAACCTTTTTCCCGCACGCTCGCCTAATGGTGGGTCGGAACAGGGTGATGCACGAGTGCTGATCAGGGTCTTGGCTATCATTTTCGCGGTTGCTGGTGCTGTCTGCTGGCTCTGGCCCGGCGCGGTCGGCGGTTTGCTATTCCATGCCCTGCCCGTCAGCGCCCGCGAAAGCGCAATTATCGGTGCTCTGTTCTTCGCTGGAGCTGCCATTCTCTTGTTCGTCCGACCGTCGAGTGGTCCGCGCGATGACTGACACGGTTTTGTCACACGCCGGTCGGTCCGAATCAGCCACGATTGAAATTGCGCTGTCCCGCGACGGCGCTTCGCCTCGACCCCGCCTTCGGCCTTTCCGGGAGCGGGGTTTTTTCTGGCGATATCGCCGCCAGCGTGCGACGTGGCCTGAACACCAGAAGGTCACCGATTTGCCCAAGCGCGCCCGGACACGGTCGGGAAATCGCCCAATTGGTTCACATTTTGGGTATGAGCGGAATTGTCGAACCGACTGAGTACGGGATTGAAGGATGGGAGAGTTGCTGGACCTGCTGAGCAGGCGTTCGCGGAAGTCGCTGCTGCGCTACGTTGACGGTGATGGACGAGAAAAGACCGTCGGAGATCTAAATCATCTTTACGATCTCATCCGAGCTGGGCGGATCGATTACGATACCCTGGTTTGGGATGCTCCAGCGGAGCATTGGGTTAGGGCCCACAGTCACCAGTTGTTTCGCGAACTCGAGGAAGCCGCGCCTCCCATCATTCCCTGAGTTTTTTCTACCTCCGTGTGGAGCGCTTGTGCGCTTCCCGAAAACCGAGCTTTGACGCCTATGCGCAGGGCTGTTCCCTGGATCGCCACCGCCGCCTGCTTCCTGGCATTCGCCGCTTCGTATTTGGAGCTCCAGCGCATGCGGCAGCGCTTCGGGGAGGCGACGCAGCGTCCCTATCACGACCATCAGGATGTCTTCGTCATCAAGGCTGCGCTTGCTGACGCCAGCCAGCCGATCGTGGTGATCGGTGACAGCATCACCGAGATGGCGCCGTTGCCAGCCGAGATCGCGGACCACCCGGTCATCAATGCTGGGATCGGTGGCATCAGCACGTCCGGCTATAAACTACTCGCCGGACGGCTCTTCGAGGGCGTTCAACCCTACGCAGTGGTGATAGCGCTGGGGGCCAACGACACTGGCTCAAGCAACCTGCGCGCTGACGCGAAGGAGCTTATCGCGGTCATTAAAGCCTTGACGCCCTTCGTCGTGGTTAGCACCACCGCCACGGACCAGGCGACGAGCTCACACATCCGGGAGGCCGCCGAAGCCTCTGGGGTGCGCTTCATTGAAGCCGACGTTC
>DATHQJ010000093.1:0-4110 GCA_035482825.1 Binatus sp. (SeqCode)
AATTGGTCGCCCAAGGCGTGCACGTTCGAGGGCTTGACGCGGCCGTGTACAAATCCCTTGTCGTGCAGAAATGCAAGGGCGTGCAGCAGGGCAGGCAGCAAGTCGGTCACTTCGGTGGGCGCCAGCGCGCGCTGCGGAAGAATCTGCGAGAGATCCTCCTCGGCATATTCCATGATGAGATAAAGCAACGGCATGCCGTCCAGGCGGCAACGCCCCGCTTCATAGATGCGCATCAAGTGAGGATGAGAGAGCTGCGCCGCAGCGCGCCAGCGCGAGAGTTGGCGGTCGGCATCCGCGTCGGCCGCGATCAATTTGATCGCGACTTTCTCAGGGTGCCCAGGCCGCTCGGTGAGAAACACCGCGCTGTGCTCGGAGCCCCCCAGCCACTGTCGAAGCGGAAATTTCCCGTCGACCCGGCCTTCCCATTTTTTCCACTCCTCAGGACTGCTCATGAGCTCCCCGCGAACAGACATTCTATGCCATTGGCGAAAAAGCGGTAAATATGCCGGCATTTCGCGGGTGTTCTTTGAAAAATAACGATTCGTATCGCGGCATTGCCTTTTAAACGATGCCGCACGTGCCTGAGAATCCAGTTCACCGGCTCTTGTAGCTGAATGTCACCTTCGTCTCTTCATCCAGTACAAGCGGGCGCACGAAGCTGAACGACGTGCCGGTTCGCGGGACGTCGACCGCCACTGGCAACACGCCCGCGACCCGCTTCTGCAAGTTCATCACATTGATGGATGCATTCTGATTGGCGACCCCAGGAGCCAGAATCATCAACGAGTTTATGTCGCGACCGTTGATTGGGCCTCCAAAGCTTCCTCCCACTGCTCCATTCGTTGAGTAGGACCACGCATTTCCGTGAATTGCATTCGTCCCTGACTCGACATCAAACTGAGGCGCGCTCGCAGTAACCTCCACCGTCTCGGCCGCAGCGGCAACGTTCAACGAGAAGTTGTACATCGATGGCAGGTTCGCATCGTAGTTAAGATTGAGGACGGTGGTGCGGAAACCCGGCATCTCGACCTTGGCCTTGAAACTTCCGGATCCCATGCCACCGACGACCCACCGGCCCTGCCCATCGGTCACCGCGGTTTGAGTCGCTCCGTTCAGCGAGTTGGTGACCGTGATGCGTGCGTTGGGAACGACCGCTCCGCTGGGATCGGTGATATAGCCGCCCATCTGTCCGGGAAGCGCTGCCACGCGGTAGTTGGAGGCTCCCGACTCGCGAGTTCGTTCCGCGTTGATTGCATCTTCTTCGCGAAACGGCGCAGGCACACGGTTTGCCGCGATCACGTCGCCACCAAAGTCCTTCACTTTATATTGCTCCGGCAGAAAAACTTCCCAACTCAGCAGGCTGATCGGGATGTCCATCGTAGGAAGACTGAGTTCGGCTCCGCCTTTCCTGGCGAACGGCGCTCCCGAATGCATGAACACGAACGAAACCGTATACGAGCCGGCCGGATGAAATCCCACGCGCAGCAACGGCACACGGCTTCCGTCCGGACCTTGCACCGGCTTCACGCGCTCGCCGCCCACGTCGGCTGAAAGAATAGTTGCGCCGGCGGGCAGCGCCACTTTCAGGAACGGCTGCGCCTGATTCTTGAGAACCAGTTTTACTTCTGTCAGAGACTTGCCTTCGGTTGTGACCAGCGTCGTGACCTGGGCGCTCTCGGCTTCCGCCGCAAGCACACTGCCGTCTGGGAAGCGCACCCACGACAGCGCCAGCGTAGGCGTATCACTGGCCTGCTTGTGATAACGAAACGCGGCCTGCGGCGGGAAGTGCGCCAGGGAGCGCAAGTAAGGATTCGCTTCTTTCACGTCCATGCGCTTCAGGCCGCCGCCTTCGGTCGCGGTGAGTTCCATGGTGCCCGCGCCCTCGACCAGCACTTCGCCGGTCTCGCGTTGCGCTTTCTTGAAGGTGAGGAAAGGAACATCGGCCTTCGCGCCGGTGCCGCTACCGACGATCGAGCGTTCCATCGAAATCAGGAACTGGTGGCTGCGCGAGCCGGGCGCGTTTACCTTCAGAGTCAAGACACCGTTGTTGGTTTCGCTGGAGTCGAGCGTTGCTCCAGTCACGCCGGTGACTTCGTATCCCCCCGGCAGATCAATATGAAATTGCGACGGTTCTCCCTGCACCACGGTGATATCGGCAAGCACGGCGACGCGCATTTCTGCCTCGCTCACCGAGATCAGCGTCTTGGCGTCGGCGAGGAATCGCACTTCGCGGGGCACGGTTGCAGTCACGGTTTCCCGCGTGGTCCACCAGATGTTCGCGGGCTGGCCCGGAACCAGCGTGGCTTCGATAGCGGTGTGCCCGTTCTCGGATTTCCGGCTGGTGATGATGCCGGGACTGATGTTGGCGAAGGTGTGGTCGCCGGGAATCACAAGCGCAAGTTGCACGCTGCCGGCAGCGGGCGCGGGCAGGCTGAATGCGGCGCGGCCCGCCTCGACTCGCAATGGCAGGCCGGCGTCGAGCGCGATGGAAAATTCTCCCGGCCCGGGCAGCAGGGCCATGTGCGTGCCATTTTCTTGCAGTAAGGGAACTCCCTTGCCGTTCTGGTGCGCGTCGAGCACCGTCATTCCGCTGGTGAGCGGAACCTTGCTCACGCCTTTGCGAAAGACTTCTCCCTCGAGTTGCACCGTGCCGCGCACGCCGTCGTTCTCAATGTGCAGTTTCACATCGGCGTGCTTGATCGAGTAGGGAAGCGGTGCTAGATCAGACTTCTTCGGCGGTTTCGCTGCGAGTTCCACCAGCTTGTTGTATTCGTCGAGCGTCAGCGTGACGTTGCCGGAGTCGGGCAAAGGCAGCGTGGATTTTTCTTGCGCCGCGCACACACAGCTCAGCAACAAAACCACAAATGTCTTCATCGATATGCTTTTCATGGATATGTTCCTCATCGCACACCTGCCTTTTTGTCGCGCTGGAAGTTGAATTCTGCTGCGGGAGATTGATTCTCGCTGGTGAGTTCGGAAACCAGAAAGATCGACGGACCGAATGCGGGGAAGGAAACGTCGATCGGCAGAATGCCCGTCACCTTTCCGGCCATCGATTTCGCCTTGAACGAGTCGAGCAGAGCCTGCGTGGCGTCCTTCTTGTCTTCGGTCGCCTGCATTTTGGCGAATTGCTTTAACCGGTCGTAGTCCTGCGGACCCCCGACCGGTGCGGCGCTCGGCGCGGCTACTCCTCCCACCATGCCGGCGCTTGGCTCGCTCGGCGGTGGCGTCAGCGCCGCCGAAGTCGGATTCACGTACTCCTGCGCGCGAAACATCCCCGGCTCCGCTGAAACCTTGAACAGCGGCGGGTAGTACAGCAGCAGCCCGGTGCGGGAGACAGGAAGATCGAGCGCCGGAAGCGTTACTTTTTCCTGACCTTTCTCCTGCCACGCCGCCGCCTTGGTGAGATACAGAATCTCCACCGCGAACGCTGGCGCGTCGTCGCCGCCCCGCGATTTTTCGAGAGGCAGCAGCAAACTGCCGTCAGGAGACTGGCCGGGACGAACCGGCCTTCCCGCGAGCGTCACGCTCCACACCGTCGCCCCCGCGGGCAACGTCACTTTCACAAAATTTCGCTGGTTGTTGCGAATCGCGTACCGCGCCTGCACCAGTTCTTTGCCGTCGGCGCTCATCAGCACCTGGTAACGAGCTTCTTCAATATTCGCCATCAGGACGGCCTGCTGGTCGTAGCGTGCGACGTTGATGCTCAAGCTACGGTCCTTTCCCGCCTCTCCCGACCGCGTGCGAAACGCAACCAGAGCGGGCGATTGCCGGTTGGCCACCATCTCGCCGAGATCGGTGGCGTCGGCATCCTCGAGCCCCTGCGCTTTTTGATCTTTAATCTCGCCGGCACCCAGAATTTCTACGGCGACTCCGCCGGTGTCGCGCTCCGTGTTTTCAAGGCGCAGCAGCGGAATGTCGATGATGCCGTCCTTGGGCAGCCGGGCCTCGCCGTTGATCACAAAGCGCGCGCTGTGCTCCACAGGTTCGAGGAAGGTGACGGACAGTTCTCCGTTTTTCATTTCCCAATCGGCGACCATCGCACCGGAAACCTGGTTGATGGTTATTTTCTCCGGCAGCTGGATGCGCACTTCGCGGGCCGCGCCCTGC
>DATHQJ010000094.1:0-41157 GCA_035482825.1 Binatus sp. (SeqCode)
GCTCTTCGGGGTCAAGTCGTAGCGCCAAATTCTTGCACTTTGTCTGACCAGTCTTGCTCTTCTAATCTTCAATCTCTTTCTCCCGCTCTTGCCCTGGCTCGATCGGTTATGCCGGCAACGACTCGGGCGCAATTTCCTCCACGCTGCCGCGCTGCAATCTTAGGACGCGATGGCAGCGGCGGGCGAACGCCAAATTGTGCGTAGCGATGAGGGAGGTGAGTTGGTGCTCGCGATGCAGACGCGCGATCAATTCAAAGACCGCTTCGGCCGTGTGTCCGTCAAGGTCGCCGGTGGGTTCATCGGCCAGCAACAGTTTGGGGCCGGTGATGAGGGCGCGGGCTAAAGCTACTCGCTGCTGCTCTCCGCCTGAAAGCTCGCCGGAGCGATGATGCGCGCGCTGCTCCAGTCCGACCTCGCGCAGCCAGCGTGCCGCTTCTGGCTCGACCTGCTGCAATGTTTGTCCGCGAAGCAGCAGCGGCATGGCAACGTTTTCCGCCGCCGTAAATTCCGGCAGCAGATAGTGGAACTGCCATACGAAGCCGGTTTCGCGATTGCGAAAGTCGGCAGCCTCGTCGTGCGATAAGGTATTCAATCGCAAGTGGGCGCAGTATACGTCACCTGCGGAAGCACGATCAAGAGCGCTCAGGATGTGCAACAAGGTACTCTTGCCGGCTCCCGACTCGCCTACGATGGCGAGCATTTCGCCGCGTTTCACCTCGAACGATAAATTTTCAAAGAGCACCAGATCCGATTCGCCGGACCGGAAAACCTTCTTCAGGCCTTCCACTCGAAGCATCGACTCTTGCTGGGTTAGATGCACATTCGGTCTCTTTCGTTCCAAGGGCTCAAGGGCGAAGGATCAGAAGCTAATGTTTGGGCAGTAGTTGCCTGCTTTTAGTAGTGATCCGGGTCGGCGGATCGTTTCCCGTCGGCGATTCCAGAATTCATATACCTGTTGTCTTGAGATTTCATTCGCATGCGACCCCTAAAGCCTTGTTTTGTTTATCCGCGCGAATCCGCGTGAATCCGCGGCGAAGAAGTTGAAGTTCTTATTCATAGCGCAGGGCCTCGGCGGGGAGGATGCGGGCGGCTGACCATGACGGATATAGCGTGGCCACGAACGAAATTAACACGGCGAACAGGCCGACCAGCACGCCGTCGATGGCGCGGGGGGCGAAGGGGACGTAGTCGATGGAGTAGACCTCGGGTGAGAGCGTGAGCACGTGGTAGTGGCCTCCGAGGTAGGAGAGGGCGTAGCCGACCACCAGGCCGATGGCGGTGCCGATGACGCCGATGAGCACACCCTGCGCGATGAACAGATTGCGCACCTGCGCGCGGCGCGTGCCCATGGACATGAGCACGGCGATATCTTTTGTCTTTTCCATGACCATCATAATCAGGGAGATCAGAATGTTGAGGGCCGCGACGAAGACGATGAGGCCGATAGTGATGAAGGTGACCAGGCGCTCCGTCTTCAACGCCTTGAAGAGGGCGCTGCTCTGCCTTAGGGCGTTGGTTGCCATGAAGCCTTTGCCGGCGGCATCTTCGATCTGTTGGGTAATTGCGTCGGCCTGGTCGAGATCGTCGACCTTGAATTCCAGCACCGAGATGAGATCGCCGAGTCCAAATAGTTGCTGCGCATCCGACAAGCGCACGAAGGCCCAGCCGTAGTCGTAGTCGTAGAAGCCGGAGTTGAAAATTCCAACCACGCGGAAGCGATTGTATTTTGGGGCCATTCCGAAGGGAGTGAGTTCGCCTTGCGGACTTACGACCGTTACGACGGAACCGACGGTGGCGCCGAGGCCGTCAGCCAAGTCTTTGCCGAGGACGATGGGAGGCATGGCGGCGACGCGCTGCTGAACGGCGGCGAGAGAATCGGGGCTGGAGGCTGACATTTCGGATTCGGGTTGCGCGGGCGAGGGCGCCCGCGCCACACCAGCATGCGTGGGATCGGCATCTTCCAGAGCATCGGCCGAACCTTGCTTAACTGTGGTTAACAGGTCGCCGACTTTGCGCTCGTAGCGCGGGATCATGCCTTTCAGGATGGCGCCGCGGGCGCGAGGGCCGCGCGAGATCAGGACTTGTTCGAAGATGGCGGGGGCATCGGCAACGACGTGGGGCTGGTGCGACAGGCGTTCGAGAAGTGCGGGCCAGTCTTGGATGCCGTCGTCGGCGATGCGCTGCAGGCTGATGTGGGAAGTGGAGCCGAGCAAGCGCTGCTGGAGGTCCTGGCGGAAACCGTTGGTGATGGCCATGGCGACGACGAGCGAGGCGACTCCGGCGGCGACTCCGGCGATGGAGATGCCGGTGATGATGCCGATGAACGCCTGTCTTCTTTTTGCGCGCAGGTAGCGGGTCGCGATGAAGAGTTCGAAGCGCATGAGGAGCGATCAGCTGTCAGCTGTCAGCTTTCAGACAAGTCGGATTATACGGTGTGCGAGGAACGGACGGCCTGATACGAGTGGCGTTTGATAAAGCCATAGGCCACAAGATCCCACCACACTAAGGCAATCGCGGTTACGATTGCTTCGCCGATCATCTTCTTGTTTTGGAATGTCACCGGAAAGCCTGTTCCCATGATGACCCGAATGATGGTGCCGCCCAGGGCGACCATCACAATAGCTGTGACAATTGCGAGTCTTTCGTGCGGCGACGGCGATTCACCGGGAACGTGCGTGGAGGGCTCGCTGCTCCGGTACCAGGATATCAGCCATGCCACCACAACTCCGGTTCCGACGATCGTACTGCCATGCTGAAAAACCTTGTAGCAGGGAATCGGACCGAGGACAGGCAAGTTAACGGATGCGCGCAAAAGCGGCCAGTGAATATAGAACCATGTACCTGCGTGGGTAAAGGAGTCCCAAAGCAAGTGGGTTGCGATGCCCAGCAGGAGGGAAGCGAGGATCAACAGAAACCTGCTTGCCCCACCAAAACGGAAATCGCCGAGGTGGTTAACCAGGCGGTTGCGAAGTGCGTCCGGCATAAGCATGGTTGCGGGCCGTTTAACGAGAGAATGAAAAATCCATAACACCAACAACGCAGCGGGTAAGGTCAAAATGAAGGTGCCGAGCAGAGTGTGTCCCAACCGGCCGTTCGGAGCGAGGCGAAGAAAGTATTCGAAGTCGGGAGCAAAAGTGCCGATCACCAATGCGGAGGGCACAAGCGGTAGACGCCGAAACGGCAGTGCAGCGGCGCTATGAGCAAAGGTGAACGGCATTTGAACGTTAGTAGAAAATATTTGAAAAAGTCACGCGTCGGCCCTATTTATCAAACCTGGGTACGATCGCAGAAACACTTTCACGATAGGCGTCATGTTCGGCTCCGAACCTTCTCGCCAGTTCAGCATCTTCCGTACGGATCATCAGCGCGCCCGTCAGGATCGCGAAGGCAGACATGGCCCAGCAGACAGCCAGGCCTGTTCCGATGCTCCAGGCGAGCATTTCGCAGAGGTGGGCGAGATAGATGGGGTGACGCACCCGCGCGCGGATGCCGGTGGTGACGAGGGTCTGATGGTTTCCTGCGCGTAGTTCTGGGAGGCCACCTAGTTGTGACCAACTGAAGTGGGCGCCTGCGCTGGAATAAATAGAAAGGCCGGCTGCGAACAGGAGCGCGGCTGGGAGCCAGGTCCAGGGCGTGGAATAGAAAACTGTTTCCCGCCACGGGAAGGTTAGAGCGGCCATGGCGGACCACATGACGATCCACAAAGGGAGCAGGATGCGGAACGGGGAGCGCTGGCGTTCGCGCCAACGTTGGGCGCGAGGATGAATCATCAGCCAGAACGCCGGGATGGTGGAATAGACGACGCAGATGAGCCATCCCACGGTTCGGAGGAAATGCATGAGGGGATTTTACAGGGAGCGCGAGAGTACCCACGTCTCGCAAAAGACGCGAGACATGGGGCACCCGTCGGCTTCCGTCGCTCGTTTCGCATCGCGGGCGGACGAATGCGTCGGGCCGCTATGTGTACACGTTCTTTCGTTCGCCGTAAGCCATCGGATATCTACCCGATTCCTGCTGCTCGGGCGATAATTGCAGAATGGCGCGTGCTTTCCTAAACATTTCCTTGAACGATAATTGGCTGCCGAAGTCGGTGATCTGCCTGCGCGATTACGACCGACACAAGTTTCTGCTGGACCTGATTGCTGGGGTCACGGTGGGGCTTGTGGCGTTGCCGTTGGCGATGGCGTTTGCCATTGCTTCGGGGTTGACGCCGCAGGCGGGGATTTACTGCGCGATCGTGACCGGGTTTCTGATTTCGGCGCTGGGCGGATCGCGGACGCAGATTGGCGGGCCGACTGGCGCGTTTGTCGTTGTCGTGGCGGGGATTGTTGCGGTGCATGGGATCGACGGGCTGTTCATGTGCACCGTGATGGCCGGCGTGCTGCTGGTGATCATGGGGGTTACGGGGCTGGGAACGGGGGTGAAGTTTATTCCGCGGCCGGTGGTGATTGGATTCACCAATGGGATCGCGGTTCTGATTGCCAGCACGCAGATCAAAGATTTTTTCGGGCTGCAGCTCGAGAAAGTTCCGGGCGTGTTCTGGCAGCGGGTGGGAGCGCTGGCGGGGAATTTTCATACGCTGTCGTTTGAGGCGGCGGCGCTGGCGGTGTTTACGTTGCTGACGCTGATCATTTGCCGGGGGCTTTCGCCGCGGATTCCAGGGCCGATTGTCGCGCTGCTGCTTTCGACTTCCGCGGTTTATTTTTTCAAGCTGCCGGTGGCAACGATTGGGACGCGGTTTGGGGGAATTCCGAGCGGGCTGCCGCACTGGCAGCTTCCACATTTCCGCACCGACCTGATTCACGGGCTGCTGGGGCCGGCGTTCACGGTGGCGATGCTGGGGGCGATTGAGTCGCTGATGTCGGCGGTGGTGTCGGATCGCATGAGTGGTGACCGGCACAATCCGAATGTCGAGTTGATTGGGCAGGGCGTGGCGAATATTTTTTCGCCCATGTTTGGCGGGCTGCCGGCTACGGGAGCGATTGCGCGCACGGCGACGAACATTCGGTCGGGAGCGCAGACGCCGGTGGCGGGGATGATTCATGCCCTGACGCTGCTGTGCATCTTGCTGTTTGCGGCGCCGCTAGTCAGCTATGTGCCGATGGCGGCGCTGGCGGGGATTCTGATGATCGTCGCCTACAACATGGGCGAGTGGCGCGAGATTCCGCAACTACTGAAGCTGACCAAGACCGACATCAGCATCTGGCTGGTGACGTTTGCGCTGACCGTGTTTGCCGACTTAACCGTAGCCGTCGAAGCGGGGATGATTCTGGCGGCCCTCCTGTTCATCAGCCGGGTGGCTGCGACCACGACCGTCTCGCAAGTCACTGAGGATTATGTGGAAGACGGGCGAGTGCACATTCTGCAAGATAAGGACATCCCGTATTACGCCACGATTTTCCGCATACATGGGCCATTTTTGTTTGGAGCGACGGACAAGATTTATGCGGTCACGGAAAATCTACATGCGCTGCCGCCGGTGGTGATTTTGCGGCTGCGGAACATGACTGCGCTCGATGCTACGGGGCTGTTCGCCATCGAGGAGGTCGCCAAGCAACTGCACGGCAGCAAGCGCACGTTGATTCTGTGCGGGGCGCGGGAGCAGCCGGCGCAGCTCATTCATCAGGCGGAGTTTGCGGAAATCATTGGGCAAGAGAATATCTGCGACAACGTGCAGGCGGCGCTGCGGCGGGCGGAGGAAGTGTATGAGGGATTGGAGCAGAAATTTGTGGGGGCCAAAAGCTAGAAGCATTCCTCAGGGGCTTGAAGCCCCAATTCTTTTCCCGGACGTTTACACAGCGCTGAAGCGCCGCTCTTCCACGGTTGTCATTGCATTCCCGCGGGCTCAATCGAACTGCTAGACTGGCATCCTTTAGAAATCTCTTTCTCTCTATCGTCCTGAGTGCTGCCGGAGCCGGCTATTATCGATGATCGTCAACTTTGCAGAACGGGCGCATAACCACAACTGGGAACTTGATCCGGTGGTGCGGTCGCTGCTGGATACGGATTTTTACAAGCTGCTGATGCTGCAGTTTATCTGGAAGCATTTCCCTAAGACCCGCGTGACTTTCTCGCTGATCAATCGGCATGCTTCGGTGCGGATGGCTGAGATCATCAATATTGAAGAGCTGAAAGTGCAGTTGCAGCACGTGCGGGGGCGGCGGTTTCGCAAATCGGAACTGGTGTGGCTGGCGGGCAACACGTTTTACGGGCGGCGCGGAATTTTCGAGCCGGCGTTTCTGGAGTGGCTGGAACGCGACTTCCGGCTGTCGGATTATCAGCTCTCGGTGCGCGACGGGCAGATCCATCTGACTTTTGAAGGCACTTGGCCCGAGACCACGATGTGGGAGCTGTATGCGCTGGCGATTCTCGACGAATTGAAGACGCGGTCGCAGCTGAAGACTCTGAGCGAATTTGGGCTCGATATTTTGTATGCCCGGGCGAAGACGAAATTGTGGAGCAAGATCGAGCGGCTGCGGGGCGTTCCCGAGCTGAGCGTGGCCGATTTTGGAACGCGGCGACGGCACAGCTTTTTGTGGCAGGAATATGTGGTGGTCGCGATGGCTGCGAATCTGGGGAATAATTTCATCGGGACATCGAATGCATTTCTGGCGCACAAGCATGATCTGGAAGCGATTGGAACCAACGCGCATGAAATCCCGATGGTGATGGCTGCGCTAGCGCCGGATGACGTGGCGCTGAAAGCTTCGCAGTATCGCGTGCTGGAGTTGTGGCAACAGACTTATGAGGGCGCGCTACGTGTGATGCTGCCGGATACGTTTGGTACCACGCAGTTTCTCGCCGGGGCGCCGGAGTGGGTGGCGGACTGGACCGGGCAGCGCGTCGACAGCAAAGATCCGTACATCGCGGGAGATGAATACATTGCTTGGTTGAAGGCGTACGGACGAGATCCGCGGGAGAAACTGCTGATTGCTTCGGACACTCTCGATGTAGATTCGATTCTGGGGCTGCACGCTTATTTTGGCGGGACGCTGTCTAAAGGAACGAGACCGGGCGATTTTCTCAGTGCGGCGGATTTTGAAGATCGCAATAAGTGGACGCCGGGGCGGCGGGTGCGGGTCAGCGCCGGTTGGGGCACGCTGTTGACGAACGATTTTCGCGGATGCAATCCCAACGGTGGTGGCGGGTTTGATCCCATCAGTTTGATCTGCAAGGTGTCGGATGTTGAGGGGCGGCCGGCGGTGAAGCTTTCGGACAATTATTCCAAGGCGTTGGGGCCGGCGGCGGAGATTGAGCGCTATCGCAGAGTGTTTGGGCCGGAGGGAATCGCCAACGCGCCGCTGGTGGCGTGAGGATTTTTCCTCGGCCTTCTCTGGGTCCTGCGCGGTTCTTATGTGCGTCCTGCGCGGTCGAGGTGATTGGTTGCGCCGGCTGAGAGCCTTTAACCGCTGAGGGCGCAAAGAAAATCCGCTGAGATCGCGGAGACGAGCCAACCTGCAAGACTTTAAATAATTGAAATTGTTGTTAACCGTTTGGCGTTCCGGTTCGTTGTGTGTTTAGAGACGCTTGAAAGCGCCCTCTCACGAAGGGACCACTTCTATGCGCAGGAATGGGCGGTACGGGACAAGGGTACAGTGGATCGCGGCGGTTCTGATAGCATTTCTAGTCTTGTTCAACGTGGTGAGCTTCGCCCAGGCGCCGCGAGGGCCGCAATCGGCGGCGTCCGCGCCGCAGATGAGCGAGAAAGATATGGCCGACCTGCAGGATCAGCTGCTTAAGTTGGTGCGCGTGAGCCCGACGCTGGCCGAAGTGGTGGCGAGAGATCCTTCGCTGCTTTCGAATGCGGAGTACGTCAACCGCAACAATCCTCAACTGGGGCGATTCCTGCAGGCGCATCCGGAGATCGCACAGAATCCTGACTTCTATCTCTTTAACAACCTGCATGGGGAACATGAACAGCCGAGCGAGACGCTGGAGCGCAAGCTGTGGCCGGAGATGTCGGGCCGGAGCGGCCCGGAACCACGGGGAGTGGAGATGGAACTGGTCCAGGACGGCGTTCCGTTTCTGGTTTTTCTTTGCTTTCTGAGCGCGCTGCTTTGGCTGACGCATGTACTCCTCGAAAACCGGCGCTGGAACCGCATCTTCAAACTGCAGACCGACGTGCACGGCCGGCTGATCGAGCGATTTGGCACGTCGCAGGAAGTGCTGACCTACATGAGCACCGACGCAGGCAAGCGTTTTCTGGAAGCGACGCCAATCGCGGTCGGCTTCGAGCGCCAGGCGCCGGTTCCAAGTCCGGTGGCGCGGGTGCTGACGCCGCTGCAGATTGGGGTGGTGATGACGCTGCTGGGGATCGGCCTGCTCTCGTTGCGACACAGTGTTGCCGACGGCGGCGGCGCTTTGCTGGTGATTGGCACGGTCGTGCTGATGCCGGGGCTGGGGTTCATCATCTCGGCGGGGATCACGTGGGCGCTGGCCCGGCATCTGGGATTGATGCCGGAAAGCGGAGGGCGGGAATAGAATCAATTTGCTGTTTGTTCCACTTAGTGGCCTGACGAGGGCTGCTGGGGAACGCAGCCATGAGGAAAACGGATACGACTGGGGAATATGCCATCCCGAATGTCGAGACTCGCTCGACGTCGCGAGCTGACGAACTGCCCATGGACAGCGATGCGTTCGCCGGGTTCTACCAGCGCTCCGCCCCAGGGCTGCGGGCGTATCTGACGCGGGTGTCGGGGAACCACGCACTGGCGGACGACCTGGTGCAGGAAAGCTATCTGCGCTTTCTGTGTGCGACCTGTCCTGAGGGCGGCGAGGTGAACTACCGGCGTTATCTGTACCGGATTGCTACGAATCTTTTGCGCGACCACTGGCGACGGCCGCACGCGGCGTGCATTGAAGATGTTCCGGAACAGTTGCTGGCGGCTCGCGATGGGTTGTCGCACATCGACTCCCAAGCCTTGCTGGACCCGGCAATGGCACGGATGCGTCCGCGGGAGCGGCAGATTCTCTGGCTGGCCCACGCCGAAGGGTATTCGCACCGTGAGATTGCCGACATCACGGGACTGAGCGCGGCGGGGATTCGTTTGCTACTGTTCCGGGCGCGGCGGAAGATTGCGCGGTTACTGCGCAAACAAATCGATGCAGGGAGGCAAGCATGACATTTCGAACTTGCTTCTTCGAGAGAGAGATCGCGCAGGCGTTGAAGGATGGTCACTGGCCCGAGGGTTGCGGCGCGGAATTGCGCGCGCACGTGGATACCTGCGGCAACTGCAGCGATCTGGTTCTGGTGACGCAAACTTTTCAGAACGCGCGGAGTGCGTCCGAGCGTACCGCTCCCTCTGGCTCACCGAGCTTGCTGTGGTGGCGGGCGCAACTGCGCCGGCGGAATGCGGCGACTGAACGCGTCGTTCTGCCGATCACGATGGCGCAGACTTTCGCCTGGCTTGTGCTTGGGTTGGTGGGCGTGGTCTTCGTGGCGTCGCAATATCGTCACGGGCTGCAGTGGGCGTCGTGGTGGGCGGAGTTCTCGCCTCGGGGAGTGATCCATTTCGCGCGTCTTGGAATTGAATCGGGAGCAGTCAACTGGAATGTGCTCCTGCTGTTCTCCGGCCTCGGAGTGCTAGCGCTGTTGAGCGGGCTGGTGGTGTACCTGGCGTCGGACAAATCCTGAGCCGATGGCCGTTTCCGATGGGCAATGGTTCTCTTCCCCGTTTCACATCCTCGTTTCCAGCGGACGGTCTCGTAAGACGTTCCTCAGCGGCTAAAGCCGAAAATTGATTTTTGTGGCACTTACGGCGCGGCTGAAGCAGAGCACTTTCACAACGAAATTCAGATCAAGGCGAGATTCCGATCGACCCAATATTCGTTTCCGGGTAATGGCTCAATTTGAATTTCTCAGCGAACTCTGCGGCTTTCCTCCGCGAACTCGGCGATTAAAGTGTCTTGATTTGCCAAAGAGAAAAGAGCCTTTAATCGCCAAGGACGCAGAGAAACCCGCGCAGAGTTCGCGGAGAAATTCAAAATTGAGCCAGTAGTCCTTTCCGCATCCCCGTGCACATCCTCAGTGTTCTGTGGCACAGTAAGTAGTTCATGCCTGCAACCGCCGACGCCAGAGCTGGACGCGCTGCCTTTACGCATCCCGGGTTCGTGCTGTTTCAGATTGCGCGGTTTCTGATTGTGTCGGCGGTCGAGATGCAGGCGGTGGCTGTGGGATGGCAGGTCTACGAGATCACGAAACGGCCGCTCGATCTTGGGTATGTGGGGCTGGCACAATTTCTGCCGGCAATTCTGCTGTTCCCGATTTCCGGGCACGCGTCGGATCATTTCGAACGGCGGCACGTGCTATCGATTTGTTACGCGGGGTACGCGGTGTGCTTTGGATTGCTGCTCGCGCTGGCGCAGCGCAGCGTGCCCTCGGTCCGCTGGATCTACGTGGTGCTGGTGCTGATTGGCGTGGTGCGGTCGTTTAACAGCACGGCGAGCCGCGCAATTCTGCCGCAGCTGGTTCCCAGGGAACATTTTCCGAATGCGGTGGCGTGGAACGCCAGCATTTTTCAGGCGGCGACGATTCTGGGGCCGGCGTTTGGCGGCATTCTATATGCGGCGTCCCGCGGGCCGTCGGTAGTGTATGTGGTCGCGCTGGTGACGGCGATGGGTGCGACTCTCTCGTCATTCCGCATCAAACCGGAGGTGAAGGCGCGTCCTCGAGAGCCGATGTCGCTGAAGACGGTTTTCGCGGGACTGCATTACATCTGGAACAAGAAACTAATTCTGGGCGCGATTTCGCTGGACCTGTTTGCGGTGCTGCTGGGCGGGGCGGTCGCACTGCTTCCCGTGTACGCGCGCGAGATTCTGCACACCGGGCCTTGGGGGCTGGGACTGCTGCGGGCGGCTCCGGGAGTCGGGGCGGCGCTGATGGCGGTGACACTGGCGCACTGGCCGCTGCGCGGGCGGTCGGGACCGACGCTGCTTTGGGCCGTGGGGGGATTTGGAATCTTCACGATCATCTTTGGCGTATCGCATAGCCTCACGGTGTCGCTGATCGCACTGCTGCTGCTGGGGGCGAGCGACATGATCAGCGTGATTATCCGCGCCACGCTCACGCAACTGGCGACGCCGGACGAAATGCGCGGGCGCGTTACCGCGGTGGATATGATTTTTATTGGGACATCGAACGAGTTTGGGCAGTTCGAATCCGGGGTGACGGCGCAATGGTTTGGCACGGTGCCGGCGGTGATTCTGGGTGGAGTTGGAACGCTCGTGGTGATCGGCTTGTGGGCTTGGCTGTTTCCGGACTTGCGGCAGGCGGGGGAGTTAACTGCGATTAACCCCGGGCTGCAGAAAGGCGCGGAAGGCGATGCCGGGTGATCGCGAGTTTTGGCTTAGTGCTTGGAAAAGCAAAAGCCTTTGACCGCTGAGTTCGCAGAGAAATTCCGATTGGGTCAGGATGGTTGACTGATATGGAGCGCAAGAAATCGATTCTTCTGCAAGCTTTGTGCGGCGCGGTGGTGGGGGTTTTGGCGGTAAGGTTTGGCGGACGCGTTGTCGAACTTTCTTCTGCCTTTGCGATTGACAAAGTGTCACTGGCGCACCGGCAATATATGGTGGCGGCCATCCCGTGGGTGCTATTCAGTCTTTACTGGGAAATTGCGGCGAAGAACGCGGCGGAGGCAAAGAGTTCCGAAGCCAAGGTTTCGCGCGGGTTGCACGTGTTTCTGGCGAATATGGCGATACTCCTGGAGATCGTTCCCATTCGCGGGTTAGGACGATTCTTGCCGGTGTCGTATGGGATCATGGCGGCGGGGTTTGTGGTGGAAATGACGGGGTTGTTTTTGGCGATCTGGGCGCGGCGGGCGCTGGGAAGAAATTGGAGTGGGGAGATCTCCATCAAGGTTGAGCATCAGTTGATCCGGACGGGACCGTATAAACGGCTGCGGCACCCGATCTACACGGGTCTTCTGACTATGTATGTGGGCACCGCAATTGTGAGCGGGACTTGGCTGGCGGTGCTTGGACTGGCTCTGGCCGGGGTCGCGTACTGGCGCAAGATTCGCCTGGAAGAGGCGAATCTTAACCTGGCGTTTGGCGCGGACTACGACGCTTATCGGCGCGAGAGTTGGGCGCTGATTCCGGGAGTGTACTGAGGGCTTCCGCTCACGCCGCCGGCGCGAATTTTTCATCCCTCACCGGCTGAAGCCGAGTTTTATTCGGAGCGACTTGCGGCGCGGCTTGAAGCCGCGCCTTTTCAAAACAAGAGCGGCAAGAGAGTTTTTCCGCGCCTGCCAGGTCACTTCCCTTTCAATAAAGTTTTGGCGGCGCCCATGTTTTCGTATTTGTCGTAGACCCGCACCACGACGACGTGCTCGGCCGTGCCGTCTTTCCCGGCTTCCACGGCGGCGTTGAAGTCGTAATCTTCGATCCTTGCATCGGAGAGTTGGCCTACCGGTTCGACGTATTTCCACTCGCCTGCATCGACTGAATATTCGGCGCGCTTGATGGTGGAGAATCCGTCCTGGGCGCGGAAGCGGACGTGAATCTGCAAGCCTTCGAGCGACGCGGTCAGGTTTTCGACCCGCGGCGGCGTGGTGTCGACTTCGAAGCGGCGGCTTTCTTTTGTGGTGGTCAGCGCTTCGCCGGGAGAGTGCGACGGGGCATCGGAGGCGACGATCTTCACGGTGTAGCCGCCGTCGGGCAGCAGACTGGCGTCAAAGGAATACGCTTTGTCGGTGAGGCTGTCTTTGAGCAGGAGCCAGCGGGTTTCTCCGTCGCCGCGGTAGTAGACGGAATAGACGAGCTGATCGTCATTCTCGTCGTGGGCATTCCATTTCACGCCGATGGCATCGCGATCATGAGTGCTCGGGACGGGCGACTCGAAATGCATGCCGGACGAGCCACTCACGTCCGTGCTCATGGAGAGGCCGGATGACTTCTGGAGCTGTTGATAACGGACGCCGATTTGCACGGAGACGTCTTCGATTTCTGGTGCGACATTTTTCGGCAGATAGTTCAGGGTGACGGTGTCGACCGCCGGCTTCGTGCTGCCTGCGTGCAGCACGGCTTTCCACTGAGCATAGCGAGCGGCGGGCACGCCGGTTTCGGATTCTTTGGTTAGACTTACCTGCTTCCAGGGACTCCAGTTGCGGTCGGGATTGTCGACGTTGCCGCTGCGGGCCAGCAGATCGACGTTGCCGGCGCCGCGGAATTCTACGCGGCCCCAACGGGAAAACACTTTGGCGTCGAAGACATCGCTCTCATAAGTTCCTTCGCTCTCCGGACCTGGGCCAAGCAAAAATATTTTTCCGAGATTGCTGCTGGCAGCGTAAAGCGCGCCGCCGGGAGCTTTGGCGAAACCGGTGACCTGCGAGGCGGGGGCTTTCAGCAGGTCGGAGAATTCGTCCTGACCTGCGTCCTCAATGGCGAAAACATGTCCGCGGTTTCCGGTTCCGGCGAGCAGATGGTCGTGCGAGTCGAACGCGAGAGCGTAGACGATGTCTTCATGCGAAGTCCAGATCCGCGACGGAGAGCCATCGGGGGCAATGCGGTAGACATCGGAGCCGCCGCTGGCGCCACCTCCGGGAAACGGGAAGGCGCCCGCCGGTGGGGCGAGGGGCGTCATGGTCATGGTCATCCCGGGAGTCTGAGGGTTAGACGATGCGGCATTGGCGGCCATGGAGATCATCGCCGCTGAAACGCCTGTCGATGAAGTCGCAGCGCCGGTCCGCTTCTCGCCTACGCCAGCGGCGTAGATGTTGCCTTCGTGGTCGAGCGCCAGCGCTGTGATCTCTTTCTTGGGGGCGCTGTAGAGGACGAAACCTTCGCCGGCGGGAGAAATCCGGTAGACCAGGCCGCTGCCATCGGTTCCAGCAATGACGTTGCCCTGGGCGTCGAGCGCGAGCACGCGGATGTGAGTGTCGTCACTCTTGAAGAAGAGCGAGTGCTCGCCCTTGGGTGTGACTTTGTAGATCTCGCCGTGATCTCCGGTGGCGGCGTAAAGATTTCCGGCCTTGTCGAGAAGCAGGTCCCAGATGTATTTCGTGCCGGGTGCGAAATATTCGGACGAACTCCAGGAGGGATCGAGAGCGGGCTTGGCGGGATCTTTGGGCGCGTCTTTTTCGGACTTGCTGTCGGGCTTGCTTTCAGGCTTGCTTTCGGACTTCTTTTCGGACTTGGCCGCGTCAGATTTTTCGCCGGGCTTGTGTTCGATCTTGTAGACCTTGCCGTCGGGCGCGGTGGCGGCGTAGATCACGCCGTGGGGGCCGACTTCGAGGGTCTGAACCTGCAGTTCGTGGGGTTCGAAGATGATGGTCGCGGTGCCGTCGGGCGTGATGCGGTAGACGCGCGCGGGCGATCCCGTGGCGGCGTAGACATTTCCCGCATCGTCGGCGGCGATGGCCCAGATGTAGGTGGAGGGCGTCGCATAGAGCAGCTTGAACGAGGGCGCCAGCTCGAGGCCGCCGGAGCTGCGAATGGCTACTCCCGTGGCCGTGCCCTTGGTGAGGTCGTCGAACTTCGACTGCTCCCAGGTGCGGGTGCCGTCGGCGAGGACGGACGCGGCGAGTGCACAAACGGTTATGAGGAAGAGGAAAAGGCTACGCGTGATAAAGGATCGGAACATTCGCATACTGGGCAAAGGGTAGACCTCGGGTTAGATCTCGGGTTAGACCTCGAAGACGGTTGGGCAGAGTATTCAGGTTATCACGCCGAGCGTATCTGAAACATTTCCGAGGCCGCCGGACGAATGCGTCCAGATCTACGTGGGTCGTCGTCGTGGTATCGTAGATTTTTATGGATTCTTCGCGTCAAAAGCTGCTGAGTACGCTGGCTCACAAGTCGTTTCGGCTGGGTGAGTTCAAACTCTCTTCGGGCGGGACCAGCGATTACTACATCGACTGCCGAACGACCACGCTCGATGCGAAGGGCTCGCGTTTGACCGGGGAAGTTTTTTTTGAAGAGATCCGGCAAAGGGGATGGAAGGCGCGCGCCATCGGCGGGCTGACCATGGGGGCGGACCCGATTGTGGTGGCGGTCTCGGTCGTCAGCGGCGAGTTGGACGGCTTTTTGGTGCGCAAGGCGGAGAAGCAGCACGGTACGGGACAACGCATTGAAGGCTTCCGTGAGAAGGGCGCGCGCGTCGTGATTGTGGACGATGTTTGCACCACGGGAGCATCGACGGTGCAGGCGATTGAGGCGGCGCGCGAATTTGGATTCGAAGTGGTCGGCGTGATGTGCCTGGTGGAGCGGGAAGAGGCCAAGGGACGTCCGAATGTGGAGCAGGCGGCTGGGGCGGCTCCGTTCGTTTCGATTTTCACTGCGAACGATGTGAGGAAGGAACATATTCTGCAGAACGACGATACGCAGCCGGGGATTTTTGCCGTGGCGGCGGCATGCGAGGTCTGCGGGCAACCAGCGATGACGAATAATCCGCGCACCCTCTGCGAGGCGCACAAGCCTTGATTGCGATTTCCAAAAGCCATGTCATCCCGAGCAAGGCGAGGGATCTGGGTTCTTGGCGGCGCGGGCAGAAACCGAGATTCCTCGCTTTGCTCGGAATGACAAACGTCGAAGCACACCAATTATGATTCAAACTCTGGAATGGACTGACCAAGGCGTACGCTTCATCGATCAGACGAAGCTGCCGATGGAAGAAGTTTATGTAACCTGCACAACGCACGAGCAGGTGGCCGACGTGATCCGCAACATGGTCGTGCGCGGGGCGCCGGCGATTGGCGTGGCGGCGGCCATGGGAATTGCGCTGGGCGTGAGCAATTCCAAGGCGGAGTCCAACGGCGATCTGAAGCTCGACCTTGATCGGATCTGCGACCTCATCGGGAAGACGCGGCCCACGGCGGTGAATCTGTTCTGGGCGATCCGGCGGATGCAGGAAAAGTTTGAGCGCATCCGCATTCGGCCGATTCCGCAGATCAAGCACGACCTGATCGAAGAGGCCCGGCGCATGCATGCCGAAGACATTGCGGCGAATCAGGCCATGGGACGTCACGGGGCGACGCTGATGCCGAGCGAGGGCGGAGTGCTCACGCACTGCAACGCCGGAGCGCTGGCCACGGCGGGATATGGAACGGCGCTGGGAGTGATCCGGGCGGCGGTGGAGCAGGGGAAGAAGATTCACGTGTATGCCGATGAGACGCGGCCGTTTCTACAGGGGTCGCGGCTGACGGCGTGGGAACTGATGAAAGACGGCATCCCGACCACGGTGATTTCCGACAACATGGCCGGGGTGATGATGAGCCAGGGCAAGATCGGGGCGATTGTGGTGGGCGCGGACCGCATCGCGGCCAACGGCGACGTGGCCAACAAGATTGGGACCTATACGGTCGCGATTCTGGCGAAGGAGCACGGGATTCCGTTTTATGTGGCTGCGCCGATTTCGACGGTGGATCTGGCTTGTCCTGACGGTAGCCAGATTCCGATCGAGCAGCGGAACCCGAAAGAGGTCACGCACATTGCTGGAAAGCAGATGGTTCCGGACGGCGTGGGGGTGGAAAACCCGGCGTTTGACGTGACGCCGGCGAAGTACGTAGCGGCCATCGTCACGGAAAAAGGGATTGCGCGCGCGCCGTATGGGGAATCGCTGCGCTCACTGGCAGGGGTGGAGGCGGAGGTGCATCCCTGAGTCGCTTCGTGGTTTTGTCATCCTTAGCAAAGCGAAGGATCTGTGTAACTGCCGGCAAGTTGCATAGGTCCTTCGTCGGGCAAAGAACGCCCTCCTCAGGATGACAAAGCATTTGATAACAAAACATTTGGGCGGCTAATGTAAAGAGACGTAAAGCCCCGAAATATTTTTCGGCGCGCGCTACTAATTCTCTGGATACGGGTTGAAGCTAGCGGAAACTCAATCGTGCTAACCTGAGTTTAGAAGACCCAATTCCGCGCCTAATATTTCGTCAGGGGGAAGTTATGTCGTTACGTGATCGCCTGGTTCTGCCCGTTATTCTTTCAGCTCTTGCCGTTCTCGCGGGCTGCGGGAGCAACCCAACCGCCGTGCCCCCTCCCACGGGAGGTTTCAGCGATACTAATCTGAGCGGGACTTATGTCTTTTCGGTAACGGGCACTGACAGCCTCGGCGGCGCTCTGATGATCGTCGGCACTTTCATCGCTAATGGCAAAGGAGCCGTTAGCGCGGGCGGAGTAATCGATGTCAACGGGACCGACACAGGCCCCATCCTTGGCCAGAACGTCACCGGGGGCTCCTATTCGGTAGGAGCGGATGGGCGTGCCAAGAGCCAAGGTGGAGTACTCACTCTGCAAACCGACACGGGAAATACCTATGGTTTCGACTTTGTGCTCTCCTCGAGCGAACATGGGCTGATCACGGAATTCGACAATAATGGGAGCGGAAGCGGGACCCTTGACCTGCAAGCCAACGTAACGCAGGCGAATATCAACTTACAGTCCTACGCTTTCAACTTTACCGGTTCTTCGGGCGTGGGCACGGTGATTTGCAACTTCAACTTCGGCGGAAATGCAGTGATTCCTTATGCCGCTGCCGGCGCCTTTACTCTGGACGCGAACGGGCTCGCTACCGGAATAGAAGATTTCAACGACAACTGCAGTTCTGCCGGGGGCACGAGTGGCCTGCCCATCACGTCGGGGTCGTCAGTAAGCTTAGCATCCAGCCCAGGCACGGCAATCCTTACCGTAAACAGCGTGAGCTATAACTTTGCGGTGTTCCCCATAAGCGCAACACACTTGAAGTTCATCGAAGTCGACGCGAACCCCATCGTCTCCGGGGACGCTTACACGCAAACGGCCTCTGTCTCAAGCGGGAACAACATCTTCAGCCTGGCGGGCTTCGATATGTCCCTGGGTGGGCCCTTCGCGACCGCAGGGGTCATGAACACCGACGGAAGCGGAAATATCACCCAGACATCGGTTCAAGATATCGGTGACCTCGGCACCGCGGGCGAAATAACGACTGGCATCACAGGCACTTACAGCCCGCTCACTGGCGGGCGCGCAGTGCTGACGTTCACAGGCGGCTTTGTCAACGGGAATGGCGGACTGGCGTGCGCGAACTGCCAGTTTGCAGCCTACCCTTCCAGCGGCGGCCTGCTGCTGCTCGAGATCGACAACGGCGGAATCACCGACGGCGCGGCGTATCTCCAAGGGAACAGCCCGGCCTTGGTCTCAGGCCAAGGTTATGGAATGAATCTGACGGGGTTTAACCTTAGCATAGGCACCCAGGAAGACGACATCGTTGAGTTCACCGACACCAGCGGAAGCTTCTCTCCGGGAATCATCGACGCCAATGATGCCGGCTCTCTGTCTTACGGCAACAAGTTCACGTCAACCTACACTGCGGACTCGAGCGTTACGGGCCGTGGCACAGTTACGCCCGGGGATAACAGTTACCTCCTGACGGTCTACTCGGTCGACGCCGCAACTTCAGTGGTGGTCAGCACTGACCCCAACTTAGTTGGCTTGGGTACCATCGTCGAGCAGAACGCCAGCGCCAAGGCGAACGCGGCAGAGGCGCACCTAGCGATACTGCGTTCGGGAGCGAATGCGCACAAGGACTTAAAGAAGCGCAACTAAGCCAAGAGCCAGCATCGGCACGAGGGCGCGGCGGACAGGCACAGCCGCGCTCTTTGCTTTTGGCGCGGCATCACGACGACAGCCCTCTCCGCTCGGCAGTCTGAACTCTGGGTAGAGCCCGCCGCGAGGCGATCGAGGCAGCGATCCTGTACAACATCAGCACGCCCAGCACGGCAGCGTATTCCAGCGGCTTCCTCAGGTCAGCTTTGACCAGCCAGATGTAGTGGATGACTCCGGCGGCGGCGCTGAAGTAGATGAGGCGGTGGAGGGTTTGCCAGCGTTTGCCGCCTAGCTTTCGGATCGACCATTTGGTGGAGGTCAGGGCGAGGGGGATCATCAGGGCGAAGCCCGTCATTCCGGCGGTGATGAAGCGGCGCTTGGCGATGTCGGCGAGCATTTCGTGGACGTCGAAAAATTTGTCGAGCCAGACGTAGGTCATCAGGTGCAGGGTGCCGTAGAAGAAAGCGAAGAGGCCGAGCATGCGGCGCAGGTTGATCAGCCAATACTGGCGGGTGAGTTTGCGCAGCGGCGTGATTGACAGCGTGATCAGCAGGAACGTCAGGGTGCAGTCGCCGGTGTTGTGGGTGATGGTCTCGATGGGATTGGCGCCCAGGGCGGAGTGGAAGCCTCTCCAGACCAGCCAGGCCAGGGGCGCGAGACAGGTCAGGAAGATTGCGGGTTTGAGGTAGCGGAGCATAGGAAAACCGGCGTCGGACCTCAGACTTCGGACCTCAGACGAATCTCCTACAGTGTCAACGCCGAGGTCTGAAGGCTGAGGTCCAAGGTCTGTGGTCTGAGGTCTGCCTTAAAAATTCTTTTTCAAATCCATCCCGGCGTAGAGGCTGGCGACCTGATCGGCGTAGCCGTTGAACATCAACGTTGGGCGCTTGCTGAACTCGCCGAGGCGGCGCTCTTTGGCTTGACTCCAGCGCGGGTGATCTACATTCGGGTTCACGTTGGAATAGAAGCCGTACTCCGTGGGGGCGGAAATATTCCAGGTATTCAGCGGCTGTTTTTCGGTGAAGCGAATCTTCACGATGGCTTTCGCGCTCTTGAAACCGTACTTCCAGGGAACGACAATGCGGAGCGGGGCGCCATCCTGATTGGGAAGATCTTCGCCGTACATGCCAAAGCAGAGCAGCGCCAGGGGGTTCATGGCTTCGTCCATGCGCAGGCCTTCGACGTAGGGCCACTGCAGCACACTGCGCTGCTGGCCGGGCATCTGGGACAGATCATAAAGCGTGGTGAATTCGACGAAGTTGGCTTTGGCGGTGGGATTCACGCGCTTGATGAGTTCGCTCAGCGAGAAGCCGACCCAGGGAACGACGATCGACCAGCCTTCGACGCAGCGATGGCGGTAGATGCGCTCTTCGGGAGGCGCCATCTTGAGGATGGTGTCGATGTCGAGTTCCTGCTTCTTGTCGACCAGGCCCTCGATCTTAACTTTCCAGGGGCGGGTGCGGAATTTCTGCGCGAGCTTGGCGGGTTCGTCCTTGTTCGTGGAAAATTCGTAGTAGTTGTTGTAGTTGGTGACGTCTTTGTAGGGCGTGATGGTTTCGGTGGTACTGAGCGGGCTCTTTTTGATGCCGTCAATTTTGTTGGCCGCTAACGCTGTGGTGGAAGGCGAGACGATTTCGCGGACGCCGAGGCCGGTGGCTGTGGCGGCTCCAGCGATCGCGGCTCCAGTCAGGAACTGGCGACGATTCAGATATAAGCTTTTCGGCGTGATTTCGGATGATCGGATGTCTTCGGCCTTCTTGATGAGCATTGCGAACCCCTGTTGTTTATACGTGAATCCGTGGCAGACAGATTCGTCCCGTCTCTATCTTCCACCAGATAAGACGCCGAGGTGAGAAAAAAGTTGCAAGGGGATGGATGATTCGCAGGCCGAGACGCAAGGCGAGTGTCGTCAGAATCTCGCGCGAAGAGTCTTATCCCAGGACTTCTCTTACTTTGCGGGAGAGATTCTGGAGGGTGAATGGTTTTTGCAGAAAGGCGGCGCCGCGCTCGATGGTACCTTCGTTGATAATCGCATCTTCGGTGTAGCCCGAGAGATAAAGCACCTTGGTTTCTGGACGGAGCTGCGCGAGTTGCTTGACCAACTCGCGGCCACCCATTCCAGGCATGACCACGTCGGTGATGATGAGATCGATCTTGCCCTGATGGCGGGCAGCGGCGGCGATCCCGGCTTCGCCGTTTTCCGCCGGCACTACGTGATAGCCCTTGGCGGCCAGCGTGTCCCGCACCAACTGGCGGACGGAATCTTCGTCTTCCACCAGCAAGACCGTCTCCGTGCCTCCCAAGACCTCCGGCTTCGCGGCTGGGACATGCTTCTCGGCAACGCCTTCGACGCGGGGGAGATAAATATGGAAGGCGGCGCCGCGTCCCTTTTCACTCTGCACCAGCACATATCCGCCGCTCTGTTTCACGATGCCGTATACCGTGGAGAGGCCGAGGCCGGTGCCTTTACCTTTCTCCTTGGTGGTAAAGAATGGCTCAAAGATTCGCGATTGAGTTTCCCGGTCCATGCCCATGCCGGTGTCGCTCACGGAGAGCATGACGTAGGGGCCGGGGCGGATGAAGGTTTGGGAGCGGCGCTGTCCCTCGTCGACGACGATGTTTTGAGTTTCGAGCGCGAGTTTTCCGCCGGCGGGCATCGCGTCCTTGGCATTGACGACCAGATTCATCAGCACCTGTTCGAGTTGTCCGGCGTCGGCCCGGGTATGAGGCGCCTCGGGAGCGAGCCGGACGCTGAACTCCACGTTTTCGCCGATCAAGGGGCGAAGCAGGCGATCCATGTCTTCGACAATCGTGTTGACGTCGACAACCTTGAGTTCCAGCAATTGTTTTCGACTGAAGGCCAGTAACTGCCGGGTCAAGGTGGTCGCGCGGTCGGAGGCCTGTTGGATGGCCTCGGCCTTCTCGCGCAGGGGATGATCCGCATCCAACCCGGCGAGCAGCACCTCCGCGTACCCGCCAATCACCATCAGCAGATTATTAAAGTCGTGGGCTACGCCGCCTGCGAGCCGGCCGACGGCTTCCATCTTCTGCGCCTGGCGGAACTGATCTTCAAGAACGCGGCGGTCGGTGACGTCTTCGGCAATGGCCTCCAGTACATCGGCAGGCTCGTCGGCGCTGCTCACGGCCCGGCCGCTGATGCGCACAATGATCGCGCTGCCGTCCTTGCGGTTCCACTTGACTTCAATCCCGTCCAGGCGTCCCGAGCGACGGAATTCTTCATTCAGACGCGTGTGCTCTTCGGAGTGAGCGAATACATCCTTCTCGGGATCGAGCAGGAGAACTTCTTCTGCCGATGCGTATCCGAGCATGGTGATGAGCGCCGGATTCACGTCCAGGAATCTTCCTTCCAGACTCGACCGGTAGATGCCGTAGACCGAACTCTGCACCAGAGAGCGGTAGCGCGCTTCGGAGCGGCGCAGTGCCTGCTCGTTGCGCTTGATCTCAACCGCGCTGGCCAGTTGTCGCGCCACGAAAGTGAGAATCTCTTTGTCGCGCTCGCCATAGCGGATGTTTTTGGAATACGTCTGCACCACGAGCGCTCCGAAGGCATGGCTGTTGACCTTGAGTGGAACGCCCATCCAGTCGAGGGAGCGCGATCCATGGCGCGCCACTTCGCCGCGGTCCTCCATGGCTTGCAGGACTTCGGGGGTAGCCAATAACGGCTGCGCGGAGCGGATGACGTAGTCGGTCAAGCCCTGACCCATCTTCTTAGGAGTGGGCGCGGAGTCCTGCTCATCGACGAAATATGGGAAGCTGAGCAATTCAGTGGAGGAATCGTAGAGTGCGATGTAGAAGTTGCGCGCGTACATCAGCTCATCGACAATCCCGTGGACGGCAGCGAAAAACTGCTGCAGATCGTGAGCGCTGCTGCTCTTTTCGGCGACGCGGTAGAGCGCGGAACTGAGAGCCTCGACCCGCTTGCGATCGGAAATGTCGTGGTAGCCCGCGTAGAAGCCAGCCATCTTGCCGTCGAGCAGCAGAGGCGCACACGATACGGAGACATCGAGCAGAGTTCCGTCTTTTTTTCTGCGCTGCGTTTCCAGAGTGATGTGCTCGCCTCGGGCGAGCGCCTCAGTCACCCACCGCGACTCGGCTAATCGGTCTGGAGGCACGACTAGATTTTCGAGGGGCTGTCCGGCCACCTCGGCGGCCTGGTAGTCGAACATGCGCACGAAGGTCTCATTCGCCCAGAGCACGCGATGCGAGCAGTCCGCGATGCTCAATCCGTCGGGCAGGGCCTGGAACATCTGTTCCAGAAACCGCAACCTTGTTTCGGAATTCTTTGCATTGGTGCAGAAAGGATCGGGAGGCGGAGGCAGAGGACAGGAAGGTTGGGAGCACGATACGTTGCCCGGTGAAGCAATGTTTTCCGGCTCTACAAACGCAGGCGGAGCTCCGCTCTCCAGGGCATGTTTGAGCCGGCTGGCGCGGGAAATGTCGGCCCGACCTGTTTCAGAGACACGTTTACCCACCGCGAATCGCCCCCTCGAAGATGCGCGTCCAAGAGCATGGTAGAACGCATGGTACCGAGTCGAAAGTTACGGGGGTAATCCCATAGTGGAGGGTTCCGAACTGGGATGATGCGACGAACCTTCGTGAGCTGCCTGCCCGCATGCAGGCGAATGAGCCGCGCGAAGCTTTCGCACAGAGAAGTGCCGCGGCGAGAGGAAATTCGTGTTCGCAGACACTGATTCCGCGATGCCTGTACGAACACGCCAGCGCAGGAAAAGTTGCACGATCGTGCGCAGTTTCTGCCGGCTCGCGCATGCATCTCCATGCATCTCTCGTGGGGGCCTACGCATCGAATGAATTAACCAGGTAGTTAATTCGTAAAGATTCGTCAATGGGTCGGAGGTGACCTCAAATGACTGTGACAAAAATGAGTGCAACAAAAAAGGCAGCAAGAAAGACAGATTCATTCCGTAAGTTGGTAGGCGCGTTTCTGACGGCAGGGTTGATGGGCGCGATGGCGCTGGCTCAATCCCCGGCAGCGACACGCTACGACAATCCGATTCAGACGGCGGCGACGCAGAAGCTGGCGTCGAAAAAGCAATTCAGCGATGTAAGGGCAAGCGTGGAAGACGGGATCGTAACCCTTACGGGCACCGTCGATCTCTACCAGACCAAACTGGACGCCGCGAAACTGGCGCGCAAGACGACGAATGCTCAAGGTGTTCGCAATCTGCTGACGGTCGAGGGCCCGAATGTACCCGATGCGCAACTGGAGCAGAAACTGGCGACCAAGCTGCGCTACGTACGAGTGGGTTATGACAGCACATTCGACTACTTCGCGCTCGGGGTAAAGGACGGAGTGGTAACGGTCGAGGGCCAGGATCGCACTGGAGTTGGCCGCGACGAAGCTCTCTCCGACATCGCGAATATGCCGGGCGTAAAGGACGTGATCGACAACGTCTCGGTCGAGCCGGTTTCGCAATTTGACGATGGGCTGCGTTTGCGGGCGCTGCGAGTCATCTATGGCGATCCGGTTCTAAACAAGTATGCAATAGATCCAGCGCGTCCGATTCGCATTATCGTGAGCAACGGGCACGTGACGTTATACGGCTCGGTCGATACCAAGATGGAGAAGGATGTCGCCGGAATCAGAGCCAACCAGCTCTTCGGCGCGTTCAGCGTCGACAACCAGCTGCAGGTCGAAGGCAAGTCGTAAGGGTTGATGTAGCGGTGGCAGGGAAGGGCGCGGCTCGACACCAAACAGTGACGAGTCGCGCCTTCTTATTTCGGCGGCGTGTGTGCAAACGGCAGCTTGGTGTAGCGCACTTTTTCCACCGCGATGATCAGGACAACTCGTCCTTCCGGAGCACGAAGCGGAAATGGCGTCCCAGTGTATTTGTGCGAGATGGGATCCATTGTTTTCAGGTCAGGATCGGGACGACGCTCGACTACGCGGCCGCGAATCTGCACTTCCTCGTAGGGATTGGTGAAGTCAACAATCGAAAGCGCCACTCGCGGGTCGCGTCTTGTGTTCTTTCCTTTGAGCGAGTTCTCTCCGGTACAGATGACGATGCGGTCTTCTTCGCGGCCAACCCAGACCGGCACGGACTGCGGGGAACCGTCAGGCATGAGCGTGGCCAGGTGAGCGAAGTTGGGGCGGTCGATGAGTTGCTGGACTTCTGGCGAGAGCGTGCTGGGCATGATTTGCTCCTTCCTTAAGACTTCAGGGTAAGCGGTTGATCAGAGAGGCCACGTAACCGGCGCCGAATCCGTTGTCGATGTTAACCACGCTCACGTTCGACGCGCAAGAATTGAGCATGCCGAGCAGCGCGGCCAGTCCTTCGAACGACGCACCGTAGCCAACGCTGGTGGGGACGGCGATGACGGGGACGCCGACGAGGCCTCCGACGACACTGGGGAGGGCGCCTTCCATGCCAGCGCAGACGATCACTACGCGGGCGCGAGTGAGGGCCTCGCGGTTGGCCAGCAGGCGGTGAATGCCGGCGACGCCGACATCGTAGAAATGCTCGACTTCGTTGCCCATGACTTCGGCGGTGACCACAGCTTCCTCAGCGACTGGGATGTCACTGGTGCCAGCGGAGACAACGGCGACGATGCCCTTGCCGTATTTTGTGGGATCGCGCTGCAGAACGATGGCGCGGGCGAGGCTATGATATTCGGCGCCACGAACTTTTTTCTTCACTGCGGCGAATTGTTTTTCGCTGGCGCGCGTGGCCAGGACATTGCCTTCGTGTTTGGCGAGGCGGGCGAAGATTTCGGCGACCTGGGCCGGGGTCTTGCCTTGTCCGAGGATGACTTCGGGCATTCCGGCACGAAGGGCGCGGTGATGATCGACTTTGGCGAAGCCGAGATCTTCGAAGGGCAGATGCCGCAGGCGGGAGACGGCATCGTCGGGGGTGAGCTTGCCCTGGCGCACGTGCTCGAAAAGTTTGCGGATGGATTCCTGGTTCACGAAGCACTCAGCAGTCTGCAGTCGCCATTCGGTATTCGGCGGGGGCGGAATCTAGATTAGCATCTTGGGAACGATTGCGGACTCAGGCATGGGCAGCGCGGGTGAGTGGCCGGGACGCGGTGCGCAGTTTGGCGATCACTGCAGTGCAGACTTTACGAGCCAATCCCGGCTCATCGAGGTGAGCGAGGAAGAGGCGGCGCAGGCCGCTAGGCTTCACTTTGCCGGCGAGATAGGCATCGTAGATCTGATTGCCAATGCGATAGCCCAACTCCTGCGCAGCGGATTCAGACTTGGATTTCTCGCAGCGAATGGCTGCCTGCGCCATTTTTTCGCAGGCTGAACGTGATAACGACGAGTTATCGTCGGGCGCCGGGCGCGACGGACACAGCACGCGCGAACCGAAATAGGCGACCGCGTGTTCGATTACGCGCGCGTAAAAGTCGTCGGCGGCGGTCTTGCGGCCGCGATTTACATCGCTGTCGATTCCCTGATTCGCGTCGCCGATGAGCCGGTGCGGCAATCCCTGACAGGCCTGATGCAGGAAGCGCGCGGCATCTTCGGCAGCGTGAATCATCTGGAATTCGCGGACATAGAATGCATTCACTTGGGGCAGGTAAGCGCTGCCACGCTGCTCAACCATGGCCAGCATCGACTCTCGCTCTTCGTCCATGCTATTGCGCGACAGCAAACGACGCAGCATGGCATCGGATGGCCCACCATAAACTTCGGGCAACAGGTCGACTAGAAACTTCGGCTGGGTGCCGTTGTGCGGGGAGTAGCGGTTGATTTCGAGGAAGCGCGCCAGGCTGTCGATCAGGTTGTAGAAGGTGGGCGCGAAATCGGGACTATCGCCACAGCGGCTCCACTGATCGAGAAACAGGCGGTAGCTTTCGTACTTTTCGAGCGGCGTCGAGTTGAATACGCACACGACATCGTCGTTGATGCGGACGGCCTCCACTTTTTCGGCGCGCTCTCCGGCGGCGCGCCAGTAGAGCGCGTCAATGTTCTGCAATATGGTGAGAACTTTTTCTCCGGGCATCTGCTGGCGTAAGGCAGCGGGGAGATGGCCGGGAGCGAGATGGGACTCGCCGAACAACACGAAGATGACGGCGTTGGGATGGCGCTGGCGGATTTCGGCGATCTTGGTGGCGGCGTGACGGTCACGGGCGCCGATCTTGCGCAGGTCTTCGCGAGGCATGCAATCAAGACCGTAGATGCCCTCGGCATGATCGCGGGCAGAGACCAGCAGTTCGTGAAATGGGGTCCAGTCGTATCCCCAATCGAGGTCGAAGCGGATGCGCTGGCGGAGTTCGGTCTCGTCGATTTCGCGACGCCACCATTCGTCGAGAATGTGCTGGTCGCGAGCGAAGATGGTTTCGACTCCAAGCACTACCGGACGGTCCCCGGCAAGAGCGCGCTGCTCGAGCAGTGACGCGGCGTGGCGTTGCGCGGCGGGCAGAGCGTGGTAGTCGCCGATGAGGACAACGTCGGCGGAGTGCAGTGCGTTCTGAATTTGCGGCGCGTTGAGAACCGATTCGTAACTTCGAAAGGCAGCGTTGAACTCACGCAAATATTTTCTGCGGTTGTGCGAATCCTGGGCGCGAATTTCGCGCTCCACACCCGCGAGCGCGTGCAACTGGGCGGCGCTGCGACGAGATCGGAGATTGGTGGTTGACGACATTTTTCAGCTTCTGGCTTGTAGCTACTAGCTCTTGCTCACCTTGACTTCTGCGACGCGGCCTCCCTATGCTCCTGAGCGGGATGAGCCATCCACCGCAGAATCTGACCGTCGCAACCACTGGCGCCAGCGGGGCCATTTTCCTGCGACAGCTTTTGCTTGCCGTGGCACGTGACGAGCGCGTCACGACGGTGAATTTCATCGCGTCCGACAGCGCTCTGCGCGTGATGGCCGAGGAGTTGGAGATCAAGGGCCGATCCAATCTGGTCGGCCATATCCTCGGCGACGGCGCTTCGCGCAAAAGTCAGAGTTCCAAAATCATTCAGAGTTCCAAGATCAAAGAACAATCGAACGCCGACATCGGTGCGAACGTGGCCAGCGGTTCTTATCCCGCCGACGCCATGATCGTCATCCCATGCAGCGTGGGCACTCTGGCCCGCATTGCGAACGGCGTCGCGTCGCAGCTGATCGAGCGCGCGGCCGACGTCGCCCTCAAAGAGAAGCGTCCGCTGGTGCTGTGCGTGCGCGAGACGCCGCTCAACAAAATCCACATCCGCAACATGTACCGGGCCGCCGACGCTGGAGCCACCATCTTTCCGCTGATTCCGGCGTTCTATTACGGTCCTGCTTCATTAGATGAGATGGCGCGCGAATTCGCTTGTCGCGTGCTGGCCCACCTGGGCCTTCCCCAACCCGGCGCCTTTCGCTGGAAAGGCTGATGGATCAATAACTTGGCCGCCTAGGGAAAACACTCCCGCCTCTCAGTGATATCGGCATCTTGAAGCGAGGAATTTAGTGTAGAGAACCGAAGGTGTAAGGGGCAGATGCCCGCTGGCCATGTACGGGTGGGGGCGATTCGTGTCGTTTCTGCAGACGCCCAAGATTTCCAAAGCTGCAACCTCGAATCGATGGGATAGAATGCGGCAAATTCCTGAAAGGTGAATTCATGTTTAGACGATGGTGCCTCGGATTCGTCGGATTCGTGTTTCTGGGGGTCGCAGTGCGCGCAGCGTGGGGCCAGAATCCTCTAGCGGGCGATGCCAAGGCGGCGAAGGCGGGGGAGTATGAATTCCGCATCAACTGCGCGCTGTGTCACGGGCTGGGGGCTCGCGGCGGAGGGCGGGGGCCGGATCTGACGCGGGTGGTGAAGAAGCACGCGCACTCCGACTCGGACATGTTTCAAGTCATAAGCAACGGCATTGCCGGGACTGCGATGCCGGCCAACGGGACCAACGGGCAGGGCGTGGGCATGACTGACGAGGAGATCTGGCAGATCGTCACCTACATCCGCAGCCAGGAAGTGAAGGCTCCGGCGCAGGCGTTGGGCAATGCGGCGCGCGGCAAGGATTTGTTTTACGGCGACGCCAACTGCTCGCTGTGCCATATGGTCGAGGGCAAGGGCGGGCGGCTGGGGCCGGAGTTGACGGCGGTGGGCGGGTCGCGGACGCGCGCGGCGATCATTGAGTCGGTGCGCGATCCCAGCCGGCGGCTGGCCTGGGGATTGACCGAGTCTACCAAGGAATTTCCGCAGGAATACTTGAGCGTGACCGTGACGACGGCGGATGGAAAGCAAATCAAGGGTGTGACCCTGAATGAAGACAGCTTCAGCGTGCAGATCATGGACATGGGTGAGCAGATTCATCTGCTGGAGAAAAGCAAGCTGCTGTCGTTCTCGAAGAGTCGAGATTCGGCGATGCCGAAATATACGGTGGACACTTTGAGCGACAAGGAACTGGAGGATATTGTGGCCTACCTGGTCAGCGTGGGGGCGAAATGACGGGGCGGGTTGTGGACAGGATTGAGATGCGAAGGCATGGCGGATCTCCTCTAGGGCCCGCGCAATCGTGGAAGAGCGGAGCTTTAGCGCTGCGTCCACGCGCTCTCGCACCAGCGGGCTTCAGCCCCAATAGCCCACAGGGCCTAAAGGCCTTGTTCTTTTCCCTTCGCAACGCGGCCCTTAAAGGGCCGCTCTTCCACGGTGCTTTGGGGGCCGCGGTGAGAATTCTGGCGGTCGGATTGATGCTGGCCGTGCTCGTAAGCCACGCTCTCGCGCAGGTCACGTTCGAGCGGCTGGTGAATTCCGCGAAGGAGCCGCAGAACTGGATGACTTACTCGGGCGATTATTCCGGGAAACGCTTCAGCGCTCTCGATCAGGTGAACATCACGAATGCACGCACGCTGGTGGCGAAGTGGGTGTATCAGACCGGTGGGACCGGAAAGTTGGAGACTACTCCTCTGGTGGTCGACGGGATCATGTATGCGACCGGGCAGGATGACCGCGCGTTCGCGCTCGATGCGCGCACGGGGCGGCCAATCTGGATGTACCAGCGGCAGATTCCTTCTGACATTCGTCCCTGCTGCGGGCACGTGAATCGCGGGCTGGCGATTCTGGGCGACAAGGTTTTTCTGGGCACGCTGGACGCGCACGTGGTCGCGCTCGACGCCAAGACCGGGGCCGTGGTGTGGGATGTGGTCGCGGCGGACTATCGCACGGGGCACAGCTTCACGGTTGCGCCGCTGGCGGTGAAGAATCTCGTGGTCATCGGAATCTCTGGCGGGGAGTACGGCGTGCGCGGGTTCATTGACGCTTACGATGCGTCCACCGGCGAGCGCAAGTGGCGGTACTACACGGTTCCGGGGCCGGGCGAACCTGGTCACGAAAGTTGGGAAGGCGATTCGTGGAAAGTGGGCGGCGCTCCGGCGTGGAATACGGGAACTTACGATCCGGTGACGAATCAGATTTTCTGGCCGACGGGAAATCCTGCACCGTCGAATCGCGGCGAGGGGCGCGCGGGCGACAACCTCTATAGCAATTCCCTCCTCGCGCTGAATGCCGATACCGGAAAGATGAACTGGTATTTCCAGTTCACCAAACACGACGAGCATGACTGGGATGCGACGCAGATTCCGGTGATGATCGATACGCCGGCTGCTGCAGGAGGCAAGCACTTGATCGCACAAGCCGACCGGAACGGATTTTTCTACGTGCTTGATCGCTCGACGGGAAAACTTATATCGGCGAACGAGTACGGGAAGACGACGTGGAGTGACACAAAAGATTCGGAGGGGCGTCCGGTGGCGAAGAAGGAAGCTTCGCCTACGCTTGAGGGGCATACGGTGTGTCCGGGGGCGCTGGGGACGACGAACTGGTTCCCGCCGACCTACGATCCGCAGACCGCGCTGTTCTATGTCACGGCGCGCGATCAGTGCGACATTTTCAGCACGGCTCCGCAGCCCTATGAAGCGGGGCACGCTTATTACGGCAGCGCCTATTTTCCGTCGGAAGAAGCTGAGCCGTATCGCGGATTCCTGAAGGCGATTGATCCGGCTACGGGACAGGTGAAGTGGAAGTTTGAGCACACATCGCCGACGTGGTCGGGAGTATTGTCGACTGCCGGCGGCCTGGTGTTCTCGGGCGACGCGGAGGGGAATTTCATCGCGTTCGATGCGGAATCGGGCAAGCCTCTCTGGCATTTTCAGATGGGCGGGGCGGTCTACGCCGCGCCCATGGCGTTTGCCGTCGACGGCAAAGAATATGTGGCGATCGCCGCAGGCAGCGCTGTGTATGCGTTCGGGCTGCCGTGAGGACTGGCGCTAGACCCGCAGTTTACGGCGGGCAGCGCCGGCCAGAATAGCGAGTCCGGTTCCGAGCAAGCCCAGGGTGCCGGGTTCTGGAACAGTCGACGTGCTGCCGCTGCAGCCGCCTCCGATGACGTTGTTGTTCAGCGTCACGGCTCCATTGATGGCCAGGGCGCTCCCGCAGCCGATGCTGGCTCCGTTATTCATAGTGATGCTGGTGAGCGCGAGAATATTTCCCTGAAACGACGTGGTTGTGCCCAGCGTGGCGGAGCTGCCCACCTGCCAATACACGTTCGAGTCGGTCAGGCTGCTGCTGAAAATGACGGAGGAGTTGCTGGCTGTCGTGAGGGTGCTACCGATCTGAAAAACGAAGACCGCATTGGGGTTGCCCAAGTTGTTGAGCGTGAGCGTGCCCGTGAGCTGGGCGGAACTGGCGAAGAAATATACACCGGGCGTGAGCGTCATCCCGCCCAAGTTCTGTCCAGTCAAGGTGGCGGTGCGGGTCAGGCCCATGGCGACGTTGTACGCGGTGGTGAGATCGCGTTGGGCCTTGCTTGAGGATGCGTTGCAAGCGTTGATGGTTCCGCCGACGTGGCCGGGAGGAAATCCAGTGACTGCGCAACCGGCGCTCACGCCCAGGTCTCCGCTAAGGACGCTGGATCCGGTATTGGTTACGGTAGAGCCAGCCAGTACCGAATAGCTGCCGGCTGTTCCCAGGGTGACGGAGTTGTCGGACTTGGCAAAGGCGCTAGCTAGTAGCAGTGGGAGCGGTAAGAACGAGAGAGTGAAGCGACGAAGGATGCGGGAGTTCATGTTTTTTCCTAACCATTCCAAGATCATCTGCCCAGAGCCTGGTGCCCCGCTAGGCAGGTTGCGAACCAAAGGAAGAAGGTGGCGCGGCCCATTTTAAGGCTGCGCCACTGGAGACGGACGACGCGGGACGGAAACGTCTTTTCCCGTCTCTATACCAGTGAATCTACAATCGGGACCTGTGAGCCGTCTGAGCAAAACTGAACAATTGCAAAAACTAATCCTGCGACGATTGAGCTGTCGCAAATCCGATAGCGATAAGTTAGGCAGTCGCCGCCATCCCCCCAAAGAGCCACTCCGGCGATATTGACAACAATTGGTAACCGGCGTTAATGTGCGATTACACCGGAAAGGAGGTGGTCGGATGACAAGTTCTGAAGGCAGTAGTTGGACGATTCAAAGACCAGGTGAGGTGGCTGAGACTTAGAGCGGTTGCTCTAAGCGGGGCTTCGGGACGCATCACATCAAGAACCACGCGCCGAAGCTACAGCCCGCACACTAACCGGTGAACACAGGTTGACTTCCTGACGCAGGTCGGTCAGTGGAGTCGATCCGCGGGAATAGATCCCCGACCCGGGAGTTGCCGTAGAGGCCACGTAGAGTGACCACCTCTTGGTCAATCCCAAACAGTCCACCGGGCGGCCCGCAGGCCAGCGTTGATGCAAATCAACCAGCTTGCGGGCCGTTCTGTTTTTTTTGCGGATTCTTGCCACGGATTTTCACGGATTCGTACGGATGAATCTCCTCGATGAACCTTCTGCGATCAAGCGTCGCAACTTTCCCTGGGGGAAGCTGGAGTATGATTCCCTGCCATGACGAAGATTGATCCTGAGCAGGAACGAAAGAGGCTGGTCGAGTTCTACTCCGGCCAGATGGATGGAGAGTTAGAGAAGGTCGCGGAGCAGGCCTATGAGCTTACCGACCTTGCGCGAGAGGCGCTGCGAGCGGAGATGACGCGCCGGGGGCTCAGCACCGTGCTCATCGAGAGCGCTCCCGTGACTCCGGCTCCGCTCGCCTTGCCAGGGGATCCACCGCCAGACGATCCACCGGTCGAAGCGTTGCCGGGGGGCGAACTGGAGATGCGGGAAATGGTGACTATCCGCAAGTTCAGAGACTTGCCGGAGGCCTTGTTCGCCAAAGGCAGCCTGGAGTCGGCCGGCATCGAGTGCGCCATGGTGGACGACAACATGGTGCGGCTCGACTGGTTCATTTCGAATCTGCTGGGCGGCGTGAAGTTACAGGTGAGCCAGGAGGACGCGGCCGATGCGGAAGAGATTCTGTCGCAGCCCATCCCGGAAAATTTTGACGTGACTGGAATTGGGGACTATCAGCAGCCGCGCTGTCCGAGGTGCCAGTCGCTGGACGTAAATTTTCAGGAAGTGTCGCCCGCGGCCTACGTCAGCGCTTATGTCAATGTGCCGATTCCGTTTCACCGGCGGGCTTGGAGGTGCCACTCCTGCAATGCGGAGTGGGAAGACGATGGAGTTCCCGACGTCCCCGAATCAACCCGCTGATTTCGCGAAGCCTTTGCGGATTACATCCTGAGTATCTTCGGCGAGCTTCAATCCGGGTAGTTCTTCGCGAGTGAACCAGCGGACTTCGGCGGCGTCGCTGGCTGCCTGGAGTTGTCCTCCTACGCGGCGGCAGAGAAAATCGATCAGCACATAGTGATATTGCACGCGCTGTTCCGCATTGCGCAGCACGCGGTCGTAGACACCGAGTAGGTCGGCGGGGTCGACGATGAGTCCGGTTTCTTCGCGGGCCTCCCGGATGGCGGCATCGCGCACCAGTTCGCCGACTTCGAGGACACCTCCGGGGATGGACCATTGCGCCTGCAGCGGGGGGTGGGCGCGTTTGACCAGGAGAACGCGGGCGTCTTCGATGGGGCCCTCTATGATGACGGCGCCGACGCCGACCAGCGGGACTTCGAGGAATTCGCGTTGCATATTTCGCGCAAGTGCGGAGCACAGATTCTATAGCGAATTCACATGGAAGAGGCACCCGGAACGGTTAACGAGTGGTATGGCTTGTTCACGCCATTTTGAGGCGCAGTAAACGCTCGGCTACTGAAGGGTTTTCTTGTGAAGAAGAAGAAAACCAATTCCGCTGTAAATAACAGCGTTGATGACAGCCGCATAGGTAGTAACGTCAAATCCGCCGCGGCTGTGGGCTCCAAAGGCGTATAAAGCGGCGACCACGCCCGGAAATCCTAGAACGAAACTGACCATCGGAAGCCATGAAGCGACAAGTGCGCTAGAAAGGGACAGTGCCGTGCCCACTGTGATTGCAATGAGCGCACGCTTTGAAAATGTTGCGACCGCGCCGACGCAAATCACTGCGAGCGCCAGTGAGATGCGTACAGCCCATCCAAGTAACCACTGATGTCGGTCCTGCTCTTGGTCGCCCCATCCCGCGTTGGTGGCATTAAAATAGTGCGTTCGAAGCAGCCACAACAGGCTTATGACGGAAAACGTGGCTCCGACGCAGCACACCACTGCGAATATCTTGCGATGTTCAGTTCTGCTCGCTCTATCCACGATTGTGAGGGTACAGCAACTTGGCCTGCCGGACCATGGCGTGATGAGATAGGTCGAAACTGGCGTAACATCGCCATAGCACTCGTTAACGCCCGCATTACTGCCTCCCAAAGAACCCACATAGCGGCCCCTACAGGAACAGTTCTAGAAGGTAAATCCCTTTACGCATCCCTCTTCCCATCCCTCATGTTTAAAATAGCTTCCTCATGGCGCTGGAAGAATATAAACGGAAACGGCGGTTTGAGGAGACGCCGGAGCCTCCGCCGAAGGTGGAGACCAAGGCGGGGAATCGCTTTGTGGTGCAGATGCACGACGCGACGCGGCTGCACTACGATTTTCGGCTGGAGATGGAAGGGGTGCTGAAATCGTGGGCGGTGCCGAAGGGGCCGTCGCTCGATCCGGCGGACAAGCGTCTAGCGATGCAGGTCGAGGATCATCCGGTTTCTTATTTTGATTTTGAAGGCAACATTCCGGAGAACAATTATGGGGCTGGAACCGTGATTGTGTGGGATGTGGGCACGTGGCAGCCGCTTTCTCCCGTGGCAGTGGATGGGAAGTATGTGGCGGGCACGGAGGCCGAAGCTGCGGCCATGCTGGCCAAGGGAGATCTGAAGTTTCGGTTGAACGGGAAACGGTTGAAGGGAGATTTCGCGCTGGTCAAGATGCGGGGGCGGCGTCAGGGAAGCAAGGGCAGCGAATGGTTGATGATCAAGAAGCACGATGACCATGTGGTTGAGGGATATGAGATTGAAGCGATCGACACTTCGGTGCTCAGTGGGCGGACTCTGGAGCAGGTTGCGGGAGATGCGGGATCGGCGGAGTGGAAGAGCCGTCCTGCGGGGCGCGGGAAGCTGAAGGCTGCGTGGCTGGCGGATGCGGTGGCGCGGGTCGAGAAGAAAAAAGCTTTAAACACAGGGGACACGGAGGAACACAGAGGAAGGGCGAAGAAGAAGACCTCTATTTCCCCTGCGTCCTCTGTGGTTAAGAACGTTCCTTCGACGGCGGGGGCTTCGACCGCGCCGGTGAAGCGGGCCTTGCCCTTGAAGATTCATCCTATGCTGGCGGAGTCTGTGGAGAAGGCGTTTGACGGGGAGGAGTGGCTGTTTGAGATCAAGTGGGATGGGTATCGCGCGATTGCGTTTATCGATGGCGGCAAGGTGCGGCTGGTGTCGCGGAATCAGAATGATTTGACGCCGCGGTATCCGGAGCTGAAGGACATGGCCAAGTTCATCGGGGCTAAGACCGCGATTCTGGATGGCGAAGTGGTGGCGCTGGACGAGGAGGGGAAGGCGTCGTTCAGTTTGATGCAGCAGCGGACGGGATTTCGTCCGGGGGGGCGGCGCGCGGTGGGAAATGCCGACGTGCCGGTGCTTTACTACGCGTTCGATTTGCTGTACCTCGACGACTACGACTGGCGGCGCGTGCCGCTCGAAGAGCGCAAGCGAAAACTTGCGTCGTTGCTGGTGGCGGGCGACGCGGTGCGGTATTCGGATCACTACGAAAAGAATGGTAAGGCGCTGTTTGAGATGGCGCGGCAGAAAGGGTTGGAAGGGATCGTTGCCAAGAAGCGCGCGAGTTTTTATGAGGAGCGCCGCAGCCGGGAATGGCTGAAGATCAAGATTCGGCATCGCATCGAGTGTGTGATTGGCGGATATACGGAACCAGAAGGCAGCCGCGCTCACTTTGGATCGATCGTGCTCGGTTTGTACGACAAGAAGGGGCGATTGATCCATGTGGGGCAGGCGGGGAGCGGGTTCGATCAGAAATCGCTGGATGAGATTTCGAAGGTGTTGAAGAAGATCGAGACGAAGAAGAATCCATTCTTCGGAGAGGTCGAGGCCCTGCGCAAAGTTTTCTGGGTCAAGCCGGAGTTGGTGGCGGAGATTGAGTTCGCGGAGTGGACCGGCGGGACCAGCGACGGAAGCGGTCCGAAGTTGCGAGCACCGGTGTTCCTGGGATTGCGCGATGACAAAGAACCGAAAGAGTGCCTGCTGGAGGACGCGGTAATTTAGGTGTCATTCGTTATTTGATGTCTTTCATGGGTAGCATTGCGCCGTAATCGCGGCCCGTCGGATCGACCGCGCGGGCGACGACCGCGGCGAAGGCTTCGCGGACCTCGGGGTATTTCGTCACCACGGCTTTGATCACGGCTACATCGTTCTGATAGGCCTGGTTGGTGTTGGAAATGTCGGCGGCCTGGAACTTCACAATCAAATCCAGATCGTTTCCCACGACTTCGGGAAAGATGGCGGTGACTTTGTAGGTGGAAGTGCCCGCCACCAGGTCCACGGTCTTTCCATCGAACGGTAGGTCGGCGGGGCGGACACTCTGCAATTCGTCGTAGAGTTTATCGGTGGCCAAAGTGCTCATGGGGGCCAAGGGAGAAATCAGGTTCAGGGCCACCACGTAGGAGAACCAGGCATTGTGCGTCTGGCCCTTGCTCTTGTATTCGCGGGCGCGCGCCAGGAACCAGTCGCTGTCATGCCCAGCGACCTGAGCGGGCTCGATGTAGAGAGCGCCTAATTTCCACTCGGCACCGATCTTCTGGAGAATCACCGAAAACATTGTTCGTCCCTGGGGTGAGGTGGCGTCAACCAAGACAACGGCATACTTTCCCGGAGGCAAATTATCGAATGCGAAAACCGCGCTGCCGGAGGTCTGGCCGTTCTTGCCGAAGACTCCACAGTAAAACTCGGCGTGAGGAGCGGGAGGAGCACCTTCGACTTCGAGCAGAAAGACGGACTTTACGATACCCTGGGCGCCGGCGAAATCCTTCTGGTGGTCTTTGACGGTGGCCTCGACTGCGGTGAAGTCGGCGGCAAGTGTGGGGATGGCGTTCTGCTTCAGGGAGGCGACGTCGGCCTTGGCGGCCATGTCGAAATAGCGCTGTCCGGCCAAGGTGATGGAGGTTCGCGTGGCATCCTCGAGTTCACCGGAGGTCTGGCAACTCTGGCTGCGGGCGCAGAGAGGCGAAAAGGCAAGACCCCAGAGGAGAATCCAGAGTACGACAGCGGTGGGGCGGCATGGTGCCAGATTCATCAAGAGATTCCGCCTTTACTTTCATAGGGTTGGAGAGTGCATGGGCAGTCTACGCCTGCTTGAGCATCCCTGGACAAGATTTTACTTGGCCGGAAATGGTTGACTACAATCAACTTATCGGCTCCCGTTTCGTGCCATAGCCTTGAAAAGGCGCAAGAGAGTAAGCTTAAGACGTTCCAATCTAGCAGGGGATAGATCCGCCGGTTGCCTCAAACCGTACTGGTGTCTAGAATTCCGAGTAGAGGCGAGCCGGTGGCGTCCCCGAGGCGGAGATTCTGGGAGGAGTGGTTATGTGTACGGGATTGAAATTCAGGAAAATTAGCGGCGTTCTGGTCCTGTGCGCAGCCACGTGGTGCCTGGGAATCGCGAATCCTGCGAATGGGACGACGTCGCAGACGCACAAGAAGGCGAAAAAGCCGGCTCCGCTGCCTCCCTTGCCGAACGGGCCGACCGGGCCAGTACAACCGATTCCGCTCGACTCGATGGCGCCAGTGCCGCCGCAGGTGAGTTACCAGAATGCGCAACTCACCATTGTGGCGCCCAACTCGACTCTGGGCGACATTTTGCGCGCGGTGCGCAAACAGACGGGGGCGGAAATTGAAATCCCGGTGGCGACGGAGCGGGTTGTGACCCATCTGGGACCAGGTCCGGCGCGGGAAATCGTAGCTGAACTGCTGAACGGATCGCGGTTCAACTATGTATTGATGGGGTCTTCAGGGAACGACGCTGCTCTGACGCGGGTGGTGCTGGTGGCTAAAACGGGACCGGGACCGGATAGCTCAGCGCTGGCGGAACAGCAACAACCTGGGATCGCGCCGGGCGGTATAGCATATGCGCAGCCGGCTCCGGCGCCGGACGCTCCCGAGGCGGCGGAAGCGCCCGAGGACAATACCGACGATGCCGCGGACCAGGCGGCGGCGGAGGCGGAACAGCCAGTGGCTCCAGATCAGCAGCCGGGCGTGAAGACGCCGCAGGAAATGTTGCAGGAGATGCAGCAGAGGCAGTTGATGCTGCAACAACAGCAACCCGGGGGGCAACCACCGGTTCCAGGCACGGGCGTACCGCAGCGGCCGCCGCAGGAGCAATAGAAAATCACAGGAATAGGTACGAAGGCCGCGTCAGGGAGCGCGGCCTTTGTCATTTCATCTTTCTCGTCGGTGGTTTCTTTCACCATGTTTCTTTCATCGCGCAGAAGAGTCACGGCCGGTTTCCACTGGCATTTGTGGAACCCTGAGCAGTGCGCGCCGCAATAGCAGGATCGCTCGCAGGCATGGTTTGCAGGAGGAGACTCCAGTCGCGCGCGACTTCTGTTTCGGAAGTACCGCGCGCGGACCTGGTCCGCAGTTCCGACTGAAGCCGCGCCTCAAGAAGCCGTCGCACGAGTTGCGGAGAACCGTTGGGACTCAAGACGTTATCGGCTGACGCGCCGATCTGAACCGGGCTCTCCCCAACCTGTAGTTGAAGAATTGGTCTGCCCTGGTCGTCGACACCCGACTTCGCCTTGGATTGCAGTCGTTCCCACACCTTGGCGGCATTCTGTCCCCGCGTTTCCGGATACGCGCCTGCCAGAAAATGTTTGAGCTGCAGTTGATAGGCCCGGCGATCTTCACGGTCGAGAGGCGGTTCAGGATTTCCACCTACCACGAAGACCATCGCGTTGCGCGCGGGATTGAAGTGGCCCGCACCCGTGCTCACATACACTGCACCCACGCATCCCGCGAAGATGGGACTGAGCACTACGCTGGGCACGATGTACTTTTTCGACGTGAAGAACGACTCGGCCACGCCACGCACCTTGGAACTGCGCGGCATGCTGCCGGGCACTTGCGCGATGATCAGCCGGGAAAACTGAAGATCCGGGTGGCGATCGCTGAATTTGATGAGCATTTTCGCAATCTGTTTCGGCGTGGTCATGCCCACATCGGCGACAAGACTGCGATGCACCGATTTTGGGTAATAGAAATTGAGGATGTCTTTGGCAAAGTCGGCGCAGTTTCTGCTGGCGAGATGGAAGTGAGATTCGTTTACCGATGAGTTGAGCTTGCGGATGAGAGCTTCGTCTTGCTCCGGAGTGGTTTCAATCTCGAAGCCATACAGGGTGCGATCGTAGGCAGAGCCGACAAGTTCGTACCAGTTGCCGCCCGGAGTTTGGCCATTCTTGTCGGGGGCGATTTCCTCCAGATATTTGCGGCGATAACGGTCGCGCAGAAAAGCGACCATCTTCGCGTCCGCCATCAGCGGGACTTCTTCGGGGCGATCCACCGCATAGAGGTAGGGGATGAGAGGAATGGCAACCCAGTCGTATCCGCCGACGCCGTCGTAGCGGCTGAGAACGACTCCGGTTTCACCCGGGGCACAGGGACGCAGAATGAGCGGGGTTTCCGCGCAGACGCCGGAGAGATATACCGCGGCGTGACCGGTCGGGGTGAAGAATCCCAGCCTGCCGTAGGGCTCTTCCAGCAGCAGCGTGGCCGAGGCGCTCGCGAACGCGGAGCACACCAGGACCACGACTCCTAAGACGAAAAAGCGCCGCATTAGTTGGATGTGGCGTGGAATCATCGTAAACCCCAGATGGCGTACTAACCTGCTTATTTAGAACCCCTTAAACAAAGATTAGTTGCTGCAAATCGGAGAAACCTGCTACGAAAAGATGTCGGGCTTTGGAGCGAATAGAGGGCGAAACTAAGAGGTTACTCTGTTCATTGCTTGGTCGACGCAAGCAGGCGAGCTTTCGCCCAGCGCGCGCTTTCGCTGACGGATTCATCTGCGTCGGAGGCGAGTTGGTCGAGCAGGGGAAGAAATTCCCGGTTGCCGCTGTTGCCCATGGCGATGGCGACGTTACGGCGCAGGCCGGAGCGCTTGGTGCGGCGGATGGGCGATCCTCGGAAGGTTTCGCGAAAATCCTCAGCCGACATTTCTGCCAGCCACGCCAGCGCGGGATTTACCAGGCCCGGGCGCGCTTCAAATTCAGGCGCGGTCGATGCCGGGGCCTTGCGGTTCCACGGGCAAACGTCCTGGCAAATGTCGCAACCGAAAATGTGGTGGCCCATGCCTGCCCGCATGTCTTCCGGGATCGATCCGCGCTTCTCGATGGTGAGATAGGCAATGCATTTGTTGGAGTCGAGCTGGTAGGGAGCGATCAACGCGTCGGTGGGGCAAGCATCGATGCAGCGGGTGCAGGTGCCGCAGCGATCCGGCGCGGGCAGGTCGGGCGCGAGTTCGAGGGAGGTGAGAATCACTCCCAGGAAAAGCCACGAGCCTTTTTTCTGATTGATGAGACAAGTGTTCTTGCCGATCCAGCCCAGGCCGGCGTACTTGGCAAAGACGCGCTCGACGACGGGTCCGGTATCGACGTACGAGCGTGTGGTGAGAGCTGGCTCGGACCCGGCGGGCACAGCCTGATGCAGGGCCTCTTCCACCTGCTTCACGCGGACGAGAACAGCGTCGTGGTAGTCCTCGCGGCTCCAGGCGTAGCGGGAAATCCATCCGCGGCTGGGGTCGCGGACTTGCGTGGAGTAGGGATGATCGGTGTTGTAGTTGATGGCACAAACCACCACGCTTCGAGCCCAGGGGGCGACGCGGGCGAGCGAGGCGCGTTTGAGATCGCCCTCGTCGTCGCGAGCTTCCATGTATTTCATTTCGCCGGCGTGGCCAGCGGCAATCCATTCAGGAAAATGTCTTAGCTCGGTAGCGTCGGCCGCTGGAGCGATGCCCACCAGATCGAAGCCGGCGCGTTCGGCCGCGCACTTGACGATGTCTTTGACGTCGCGGAGTTGACTGGACAACGGGTTTCCCATCACTCAAATGTTATTCATCACTTAAATTGTCATCCCCTAGCAACGCGAGGGATCTGTGTTCTTGCTGGCACCATCATTTATAGCCGCTGCAAGCAAACACCGAGGTCCCTCGCTGCGCTTGATTGCATAACGACGTTGGCCCATCGCAGCGAGTAGATTGGTATGCGATGAACAAGACCAAGGCTCGAGAGAGGAGCCAACGTCATGTTGATTATAGGCTGTGATTTTCATCCTGGGTTTCAGCAGGTCGCGATC
>DATHQJ010000095.1:0-3828 GCA_035482825.1 Binatus sp. (SeqCode)
GGCGTCGGACCTCGGACCTCGGACTTCGGACTGTCGACTGAAATATTTTTTGAGTGGGCTGGAGACTTCTTCTTATCGGGAACTGCTTCGGCTTGCGATCGTGGGATCGCATGATCCGGAGAATGTGATTTTGATGGAGATTGATCCGCTGGAGCAGAAGACTTTGCCGGACTTTCTACTCACGGAAAAGATGTTGGGAGTGCGGACGGTTAATATTCGCGACATCCGGAAGGATGGGGCGCGGCTTTATTACGAGCGGGGCGGGAAGCGGGTTCCGGTCGGGCGGATTTATAACCGGGCGATTGTGGATGAACTGGAGCGGAAGAACGTGAAGCTTGCGTTTGATTGGCGGGATGAGCTGGACGTGGAGTGGGCGGGGCATCCGAATTGGTATTTTCGGATTTCGAAATTTTCGATTCCTTATTTGCGGCATGCGTCGGTGCCGAAGACTGTCTTTCTGGATCGGGTTTCTCCGGATGAGATGCCTGGTGATTTGGAGAATTATGTTTTGAAGCCGCTGTATTCGTTTGCGGGGTTGGGCGTGGTGATTGCGCCGACGAAAGAACAAGTTGCGGCGATTCCGGCGGAGAAGCGGGCAGATTATATTTTGCAGGAGCGGATGAATTTTGAGCCGGTGATTGCGACTCCGTTTGGGATGACGAAGGCGGAGGTGCGGGTGATGTATGTGTGGCTGGAGGAGTTGACGCCGGTTATGACGATTATCCGCACGGGGCGGGGGTTGATGATGGGCGTGGATCAGAACAAGAATATGGAGTGGGTGGGGGCGTCGGCGGGGTTGTATTGGGAGTGAGGTCGCAAAAGAGGCGACAAGGACGGGCACTCGGCTTCCTGGCGAAAAGCAGGTTCCTCCACTGCGCCGTCGCTGGCGCTCCGACTCCGGTCGGAATGACAACCTTCGGCAATATCTGGCCGGGAGATCTGGCTCAGGACCGACGAGGCGCACGCTGCTCACTCTGCGGGGGCAGGTTCTAGCTGGCGGTTGATGAGGATGCCGCCGGCGATCAAGGCCACGGTTAGGGCGGCGAAGAGGATCATCCAGCCCCAATATTGCATGGGATGGCGGATGGCGCGGACGAAGTGGCGGCCGTAGTGGTCGGCGATGATGGCGATGGCGGAGTAGCGGACGGCGCGGCTGAGGGTAACGATGGCGAGAAATTTTCCGAGAGGAAAATCCGATGCGCCGGCCGCTGCGAAGAACATGCTGGTTGGGGTGGGGATGGGAATTGCGCAGGAGGCAGCGAGCGATCCAGTGCCCCATTTTTTGAACAGCGTCAGAAACTTTGAGATTTTTCCTTTCTTGAATTTCTTATCCAGATAGGCCGATCCGGCCTGGCGGGCCACGCGAAAAGTGAAGTAGGCACCGATGACCGATCCGGCGGTGGCGGGGGCGGCGTATTCATACCATGGGTTGCGATGACTGGCTGCCAAAACTGCCGTGAGAATGTCGGGGCCGCCGAAGGTGGGGATGGGAGAGCTGTCGAGAATCGCGAGGAAGAAAAGTCCGAGAGCGCCGAGGTGGCGGAGGGTCGCGGCAAAAGTTCTGGGGGCGGGTCGCCTTGGGATGGGAGCGAACAGGTTCAGCATCTTGGCTAATAGTATCAAGGGGGGCGGCTGGTCCGGCGCGGGGGCTGGTCGAGGAAAAACAAAGGGCGCGGATCAGTGATCAGTGGTCAGTGGTCAGTGTTCAGTGGTCAGTGTTCCGTGTTCGTCAGCCAGTTTTTTTAATGGGAGCGTCTTTTTTATCGATTTTGGGGGTGATGGTGGTGTCGAGGGTTTTGCCGTTGGGGCGGAAGACTAGCATGTGGTCACCGTGGAAGGAAACGAGGACGGAGGCACCGGGGCCGAATTCGCCGGGACGGTAGCCGTCGGAGGCGCTGGGATTGTACTCGCCGATATATTCGACTCCGTTGACCTTGATAACGATGGCGGCGCGGCGAGTGCGGGGTGGGGACAATTCGCGGAGGATTTCCTGTTCGGCCTGGGCCCAGTTTTCTGGGTCGCGGCCGGGGATTTTGCCGTTGCGGAAGTAGATTTCTTCGGCGCGGCGGCGGATGGCCTCGTGGCGGTCGTTGGGAAGGGTGGGCCAGGGGTTGGGCGTTTTTGCGGAGGCGTTCATGAAGAGGTGGCTCCTGCTGCGAATTGTTCTTGCCTGGCTTCATCATATCTGCGTAAACCACTAACTGGTGGGCTGGCATCTCATCTAAAGGACGTAGGGGGCCGTTCGGCTGTCCTCAGAGGGCCTTTGATCCAGCGCAATCCCGGCTGTAGGCATCGGGAAATAAGGGAGTTGACCGGATTCAGCCAGGGGCCTAACATTACCGCCAAGTAAGGTCGCACTCTCTCATGATCGGCCAGCAGGTCTCCCATTACCGCATCCTTGGCAAGCTTGGGGGCGGGGGTATGGGCGTGGTTTACGAGGGCGAGGACCTGAAGCTGGGGCGGCATGTTGCGCTGAAGTTTATTCCGGAAAACCTGGCCCACGACCCCAAGTCGCTGGAGCGGTTTACGCGCGAGGCGCGGGCGGCGTCGCAGCTGAACCATCCTAATATCTGCACCATCCACGGCATTGAGGACAATAACGGGCATCCCTTCATCGTGATGGAGAAGCTCGAGGGGGAAAGCCTGAAGCAACACATTTCCGGGCAGGCGATGGTGCTGGAGGAAGTGCTCGACGTGGGTGTGCAGGTGGCGGACGCGCTGGTGGCGTCGCACACCAAGGGGATTGTGCATCGCGACATCAAGCCGGCGAACATTTTTATGACCCCGAGCGGGCAGGTGAAGGTGCTGGACTTCGGGCTGGCGAAGCTTGTACACAGCGAAGAAGACGGGGGCGACCAATCGCTGACCGCCGTGGGAGTGATTCCTGGGACTGCGGTTTATATGTCGCCGGAGCAGGCGCGAAGCGAAACCATTGACGCCCGCAGTGACCTTTTTTCTTTCGGCGTGGTGCTGTATGAGATGTCCACGGGGAAGAAGCCATTCACGGGAAATAATTCGCTGGTCACGCTGGATGCGGTGCTGCATTCGAAGCCAGTGCCGCCGCGGGATTTGAATCCGAAGATTCCGATCGAGCTGGAAGGGATCATCGGCAAGGCGATGGAGAAAGACCGGCGGCACCGCTACCAGAGTGCGGCGGAGATGCGGTCGGATCTGGCGCTGCTGAAACGGGAGACGGAGTCGGGAACGATCAAGAGTGGAAGCGCCGCCACCAAACTGCGGGTGGCGTCAAGAACGTTTGGCAGAAATTCGCGGCTGCAAACGTATCTTCTATTGGGAATGGCGGGGCTGCTGGTGGCGGTGCTGACATCAGTGGGCGCGTGGTGGTACAACCACCGCGAAGTGGCGAACGCGGAGCAAAGGAATGCGATCGCGGTGCTGCCGCTGCAGAATAATACCGGGGATTTCAACGTTGACTATTTGCGGTTTGCGCTGGCGGATGAATTGTCGAACGTGCTGACCTATTCGCGATCGTTGGAAGTGCGGCCTTCGTCGCTCACGCGAAAGTATTCGTCGCCCGATCTGGATCCGAAAAATGTAGGCAAGGAACTGCGGGTGGGACGACTGCTGCAGGGACACTTCATGCGGCAGGGAGACCAGTTGACGGTGACGCTGGAGGCGATCGACGTGCCGACGGACCGGCTGCTGTGGCAGGGCACGGCCACGGCGAAAGCCGAGGACATGATCGGGTTGCAGGATCAGCTGACGAACCAAGTGCAACATGGGCTGTTGCCGATTCTGGGCGGCGCCTCGGGAGCGGGGGAAGAAACGGCGTCGCGCCCGAAGAACCAGCAGGCTTATGACTTCTAT
>DATHQJ010000096.1:0-2742 GCA_035482825.1 Binatus sp. (SeqCode)
ATCGACGCGTCCTTTGCTCGGTATTCTGGGAGTCGTCACTGGCGCCGGACTGGTCACCCTTGCCGGCCGGATGCTGAGTCTCGGCCTTGCCGATTTGAAGGGGCACGTTGGCATAAGCTTCGACGATGGCGCCTGGCTCGACAGTGCTTTCAATGCATCGCTCATGTTTATCGGTCCGTTCACTGTCTACCTCGGAGGGCTGCTGGGGCCGCGGCGCGTACTACTATTTGCGGCAGGACTTTTCACCGCAACCTCTCTCTTTCTCCCGCTCATCCATAGCTACAGTCTTCTGGTTGCTGCGCTGATCGTCGCCGGGCTGACCTCAGGCACTTTCTACCCGCTCACACTGACGTTCGCCCTTCGCAACATTCCGTTGCGCTACCTTCCTTTCACCATCGCCCTTTACGCGACCTTTGTGGACGGGGCGGTTAATATCGCGCCTTCGCTCTACGGTTGGTACCGAGACCACCTATCGTGGCAGTGGATGTTCTGGAATTCGGCGGCAATTGCGCCGGTAATGATGATATGCATTTACTTGGGAATTCCGCCGCTGCCACCGCGCAAGAAAGGCGGTTCTGCCCCCAGCTTCGTTGGGTTCCTTTACCTCAGTGCGGGATTGGCCCTGATTTTTGGTGCTCTTCAGCAAGGCCAGCGACTCGACTGGTGGCGCTCCGGCGTGTTCAACGCCTGGTTCTGGTCTGGATCTTTTTTTCTCTTGTGTTCGCTGGTTCGGAGACTACGCGCTCCTAATCCCCTCGTGGCTCTGCCTTATTTGCTGAAGCGGAACACCGTCCTGCTCGGCTGCCTGCTCTTCTGGTTCCGCTTCACGCTCTGTACAACCATCATCCTCATTCCACAGTCGCTGGCCATTCGCGGTTTCGAGGCCGACCAGATTGGTCCCGCGATTATCTGGAGCGCTCTTCCGCTTATACCCATCGCGGTTATCGCTGCGCTTCTGCTATTACGCAAGCATGACCCCAGAGTGCTGTTCGCCATCGGCCTTGCTTGTACGGCGTTCGCTGCCTGGTGGTGCTCGCAGTACACCACCGTGTGGGCGGCGGAGAACTTCTACCGCACGGAATTGCTCGTCGGCGTCGGGCAAGCTTTTGCGTTTATCGGCCTGGTCGGCTGCATTGTGCTGCAGGCAATCTTCGCGGGGGCTTTGGCCAAACCTGAGTGGGTCCTGACATTTTCGGCCTTCTTTCACGTTGTTCGTATATTCGGCGGCACAGTAGGCGCCATTTACATGGGCCACTTCATCGCTCAGAGAGAGAAGCTGCACTCGAACCTCTTGGGACTTCACATCCGCGGTGGCAACTGGATCACCGATCAGAACATTCGTGCCATGACGGCGGGCCTCAACGCCAAATCCTCCGGCATTGCCGCCGCGAGTGCGCGCGCGGTTGATCTGATTGGATCCCGGGTGCGGCTCCAAGCGTACAGCTTGAGCCTTATCGACGGATTTCTACTCATCGCCTGGAGTTGCTTTTGCGCCTTGATCCTTGTCGCTTTGCTGCGCAAATCGCCTTTGAACTACGGCGATCTCAGCGCCATGCAGCAGATTCCCGGCGCCCGGAAGAGGTCAGATCAATGAAACCAAATGCGGCACTATTCGTGTTAGCAGCAACCGGCTTATCCGTTTGCATCGCGGTGGCCCAGGAAATAAGCAATACGGCGCCTCCACCGCGGCAGATTACACTGCAGGAAGCTGTTCAGTTGGCGCTCAAGCACAACCACGATATTCGCATCGCCGGCTACACAGTCGAGGAAAAAGAGCACGCCAAGCAGGTCGCGAAGAGTTCCTATTTTCCATCGATCCGGAATGACAGCAGCTTCATGCATGCGACCGACACAGAGTTGATTCAGATCAGGCCCGGTAGTCTCGGCATCGCCGCGGGAACGCCGATTCCGCCTGCAGACGCGATCATCAGCCAGGGTGGCAAGAACTTTACTACCAGCGGAACTCAGATCACTCAGCCATTGACGAGTCTGCTCAAGATCAGGCAGGCAAACAATGTGGCCCAGGCCGAGTTAAAAGCATCGCGTGAGAAGGCGCAGCTTACTGGAAACGACGTAGCTCTCTCCGTCCATCAGGTGTACTACCAGATCCTGATTGCTCAGGCGCACCGTAGCGCTACCGAAGCGAGAATAAAGGCCTCCGAAGCCCTTCAAAGCGAGCGCGTCGAACAAGTAAAGTTCGGCAGCTCACTGGAGGAAAACCTGATCGACAGCCGTGCCCAGCAGTTGCAAGCCAAGCAGGAGCTGCTGACGACCGACTTCCAGTTGACAGATCTGAAACTGAAACTCAACGACTTGATCGGCCTGCCCCTCAGCACAGCTCTGGGCCTCGATCCAGGTGTTCCCGAATTTCAGGAAACTTGCCGCCGCGAGGAATGTGTTACGACTGCTGAGGCATCACAACCGGAGATCCTCGCCGCTCGTGCCCAGGTGGAAGCAGCGAGCGCCGCGGTCCGTTTGGCGAAGACTGATATCTGGGTGCCCGATGTTGAGGTTTTTGCCCGTTACAGCTACCAGGAAAATGTTCCCTTCCTGGCGCGCAACTTCGGAACCTTTGGGGTCCACTTCGGCTACGACCTGTTCGACTCGGGTCGCAAGAAGGCCTTAATGCGGGAACGACAGGCGCAGTTGTCCCAAGCGAAGGAGAACTTGGCGAAGCTGACGGATGCGGTCGAGCTGTCAGTCGAGACAGCGTACAACAAGCTGGAACGGACGCAGCTGATG
>DATHQJ010000097.1:0-4683 GCA_035482825.1 Binatus sp. (SeqCode)
GTCGGAATGGGCGGGCGTGACCAGGCCGCAGATAACGGCGATGCCGTTGGTTTCCGCCGCGATGTGGTCGACGGTCTCACGATTGCGAGCAACGAAAGAAGGACGCTCGACCAAGTCACGCGGAGGATAGCCGCATACCGACAACTCGGGGAAAAGGATCAGGCCGGCGCCGGCAGCCTGGGCGCGCCGGGAAAAATCGACGATCTTCGATGCATTGCCGGAGAAAGCTCCGACCGTGGGATTGATTTGGCCCAGCGCAATCTTCACTCTTCTAGTGTAAAGCCGCTGGCGACCGGGGCCAAGTGACACATCTTTCGCGGTGGGCCGAGGAAAGTGCTTAACCACAGGGGGACACAGGGGGAACACAGAGGAGAGCTTGTGAAACGGTGTGAACTCACGCCTCCTCTGTGCTCCCCTGTGTCCCCTGTGGTTCAAGCTCTTTAGGACTTGTGATTTAGGCAGCCAGAATTTGGCCCAAAAGGCGTAACATTAACGATTTGGCAGCACACTTCGATCCGAGGAAACCGAATGCCCCTGCAAGCCCGTCCCCTGCTAAATCGATTTTTGATTCTCACCGTCATAATGCTGACAGTCACCCTGTCCAATTCATGGGCGCAGGGCGGAGATCATCCCTGGAACAACACCAGCCTTTCGCCTGACGAGCGCGCGGCGATGGTGCTGAAGGAGATGACGCTCGACGAGAAGATTCAGTTGCTGCACGGGACCGGCATGGTGGGACTGAGTCCGATGGCACCCGAGTCCATTCATTCAAACGGCGGCGCGGGATATGTGCCCGGAATTCCGCGGCTGGGCATTCCGGCCCTTCAAATATCGGACGCGGCGTATGGAGTTCGCAGCAGCGGTGAGAACGGCCGCTACTCGACGGCGCTGCCCTCCGACGAAGGTGCGGCGGCGAGTTGGGACCTCGACGCAGCCCGCGAATACGGAGCCCTGATTGGCCGCGAGCTGCGCGCTCAGGGATTCAACATGACGCTCGGCGGCGGCACCAATCTTACCCGCGAACCGCGCAACGGACGTACGTTTGAATATCTGGGCGAGGATCCCGTTCTGGCCGGGAAGATGGTCGGATCGGTCATGAAGGGCTTGCAGGCAGAGCACGTCATCGGCGACATCAAGCATTACGCGCTCAACGATCAGGAGAGCGGGCGCAACGCCGTGAATGTGAACATCGACCGGCGGGCGGCACGGGAGAGCGATCTGCTGGCTTTTGAAATCGGAGTGCAGGAGTCGGACGTGGCTGCGGTGATGTGCTCCTACAACCGCGTGAATGGCGACTACGCCTGTGAAAACAAATATCTGCTGAGCGATGTTCTGAAGCGAGACTGGAAGTTCAAGGGATTTGTGGTGTCCGACTGGCAAGGGACGCACAGCACGGAAAAGGCCTCGGCGGCGGGACTGGATCACGAAGAGCCGGGCTGGATATTCTTTGGCGAGGAACTGAAGAAGGCGGTCGAGTCGGGCAAAGTGCCGCAGGCGGAAGTGGACGATCATGCCCGCCGCATTTTGCGCTCCATGTTTGCCACGGGCGTGATCGACGATCCACCGCGGAAGAGTGTGGTCGATGTGATCGGCGGCTTCGAAATATCACAGAGAATCGCGGAGCAGAGCACGGTGTTGCTGAAGAATGATCACGCGCTGCTGCCGCTGGATGCGTCGAAGATTCACAGCATCGCGGTGATCGGGCCGCATGCGGATGTGGGAATGATTTCCGGCGGCGGGTCGGCGCAGGTCGATCCTCCGGGCGGAAACGCGATCATGCCTCCCGGCAAGGGTAATACGTACTGGCAGGCGCACATCTGGTTTCCGACGTCGCCGCTGAAGACGATTCGAGCGAAGGCTCCCGGGGCGAACGTGCAGTTTGATTCGGGCGCGGATCCCGCGGCGGCCGCGGCGTTGGCCAAGAGTGCCGATGTGGCCATCGTCTATGCCTACCAATGGGAGAGCGAGGGGATGGACCTGAACAGCCTGTCTCTTCCCGAAAATCAGGACGAACTGATCGCGAAAGTTGCGGCGGCGAATCCGCACACAATTGTCGTGATCGAGAACGGCAGTCCCATCACCATGCCGTGGGTCGATCAGGTCGGCGGCATTCTCGAAGCGTGGTACGCCGGAAGCCGCGGGGCCGAGGCGGTGGCGAATATTATTTTCGGAGATGTGAACCCCAGCGCAAAACTGCCGGTAACTTTTCCCAGGAGCGAAGCGGACTTGCCGCACCCCAAGATCGTGAAACCTCCGAAGGTCACAACGGACGCGGATCGCCAAGGCTGGAAGCGGATTGCCGCGGGATTGCCGGCGTTTCAGGTCACTTACGACGAAGGCGTGAAGGTCGGCTACAAGTGGTATGACGCGGAGAACAAGCCGGTGCTGTTTCCCTTTGGCTACGGCTTGTCGTACACGACTTTTTCGTATTCGAATTTGAAAGTGACGGCGGGGAAAAATCCTCGCGTGACTTTTACGGTGACCAACACGGGCAACCGTGCTGGAGCGGAAGTCGCGGAAGTCTACGCTTCCCTGCCCGCGGCGGCCACGGAGCCTCCCAAGCGTCTGGTGGGCTGGAGCAAGGTCAAGCTCAACGGTGGCGAGAGCAAGGACGTAACGGTCGACGTGGACGCGAAGTATCTTTCGATCTTCGACGAAATGCACAACGCGTGGCAGTTGCTTCCAGGAGATTATGGTTTCATGGTGGGCGGGTCGTCGCAGAGTTTGCCGCTGAAGGAGTCGGTGAGTTTGAAGTAAGCGACTCAACGGCTAGATCCGATATTAAAGGCCGCATCATCCTTAGCTCTCGACGGCACGACTGAAGTCGTGCCCTTCCCAAAACCATTTACGCGATCGGCGGATCGCTTCTAGTCATCGCCTGCCGGGAATACCGTGTGCTTCGGCGCGGGCATGGGTGCCGAACCTTTCTGATCGCGCCATAACACTCGATTCAAGCGGGAGGCTTTGTTAGCGTCGGGCCGCGAGAAATCCATCTTCGAGGAAATTTTCGAGCCGGGGGCTTCGCGCTTGTTGGTTTCGTAGATGAGACCGTTTTTCTGGTTGCGATAGTCCACCTTATAAGCCGGCTGATCGCCCGCGCCAGAAAATAATTGACTCATCAGCGGCGCGTACGCGTCGTTCTGATTCATGGGGGGAAGTCCGAGCAGCGTTTCCATGGTGTGGACCATATTCACCGTGGTGTAGAAACGATGCTCGACATAGGGCTGCCTGGATGAACCGGGCGAGTACTTGCTGACCACGAACGCGATGGAGCGGTGGGCGTCGACGTGGTCGGCGCCGTCCTGAGCGTCGTCTTCCAACACGAAGATGGCGGTGTCGTCCCAATAGGCGCTGTGCGAAACCGCGTCGACTACGCGGCCGAGCGCCAAGTCGTTGTCGGCCACCGAGGCGGCGGGCCGCGGCAGATTGGGACGCGTGCCTCCGGTGTGGTCGTCGGGCAGGTAGAGCAGCACGAACGATGGCAGTTCGAACTCCGGGCCCTCGTGCGCATCGCGGGCGCGAACGTAGGCGGTGAATTCGTTCAGAAATTCGTCGGCGCGAAGCTGGTCGGGATAGTCGGTATTGAAATCCGGATATAGCGGATCTAAATGGTCGCGCAAGACCGCTTTGGCCGGCTTCACTCCGCTAAATAACGGCACGGCCCAGGGGAACGGACTCGGCCCGGCGTGGGGATCGCCGACATTGGGCGCAAGCGGCCCGCCCTGTTCAACTACAGTTCGCGGGCAGCGCGCCTGCTGCCCGGACGGAGTTCCCTGCTTGGGGCTGGCGGCCTTGCGTTTCTCGTTGCACCACTCCGCGTTTACGAATTCGCCGTAGTCGCGAAAGCTGACGTGATTACGGGCGAGATTGTCCCAGAGAAATCCGGTAGAGGGGTCGTCGACGTCAGCCTGATTGTGTTCCAGCGGATATTCGTCGGCGTTCTGCCCCTGAAAATCGTAGGTGCGTTCTTTTCCGCGGTAGGCGATCTGCCAGGTCTTCTCGTTGTAGTCGGAAGTGATGGCGGCGGTTGACCAGAGATGGCCGTCGCCGGAAACTTCTCCGCTGTCGTAGAAATTGTCGAGCACGCCGAACTGCAGCGCGAGTTTGTGCTCGTTGGGAGTGATGTCGGCGCCGTACATGGTGAGTGAAGGATCGCCGTCGCCGACGCTCGCATCGCCGGATTTCAGATCGCCGAGGATCTGATCGTAAGTGCGGTTTTCTTTGATGACGTAGATGACGTGCTTGATGGGATTCTTGCCTCCGGCGAAGGCGATGGTTCCGGGATCGGCGTGGAACAGGTTGTCATGCTCGACGACTTGCGTGAGCTGTGGAAGTTTTTCGAGAGTCGACGGAATGTTGAGGCGTGCAATCGATCCCTTGAGCAGCGTTGGAATGTACGGATGGTCTTTATGCTTCGTCTCATAAACCGTCTTCCCCATATCTTTGTTTGGGCGGGAGCCTTCGCCCTTGGCAGTGGCGATGAAGAGATCGTCGCCGTGAACCGCGAGGGCGCTGGGGTACCAGTCGGTCGGGATGAACCCAAGGGGTTCCAGCGAGATCGGGACATTCGAAGTTGCGATTGGTTGGGAAAGGTCAAATACCGCGATCGCATCCAAGGAAGAATCTCCCACGAACAGACGTTGGCCATCGGGAGACAGGGCCAGCGCCGTAGGATAGCTGCCG
>DATHQJ010000098.1:0-17187 GCA_035482825.1 Binatus sp. (SeqCode)
CTGGTCGGGCGCCGTTGCGCCTACGATGTCGCCAATGCGCCAGGTTCCTCCGGCAGCCACCAGGTTGCCGCCCGTGGCAGTTTGCGATGTGCCCTTGTCGAGCGCTCCGTTGACGTAGAGCGTCGCGTTCGTGCCATCGTAGCTGACAGCAACGTGCGTCCACTGGTTGATGGGAATTGTGACGCTTCCGATCACGTCGTTCGACTCGCCGATGAGATACATGTGCTGGCCGACGTAGGCGAGTCCAAAGCCCTTGTTCGCGTTAGCCGGGTCAACATAGCTGAAGACAGTGCCGCTGGCCGTCGAGCTGGGGTTGATCCAAGCCTCCATCGTCTGGGGACTGTTGCCTGGCAGGTTCAAGTTTGTGCCATCGACCGTATTGCCGCTTGCGAAGTTAAGCGCGTTCGACGTGCCCTGAGACGTGATGGTCACGTTCGTCGAGTAGGAACTGAGATCGTTGAACGCGATCACCAGTTCATAGCAACCTGGCGCCTGCAACGCCGGGGTGTTCCAGTTGAAGGCAAAGCGCTGGTTGATCGAGTCGTACCCGTAACCGTTGGGAACCTGCGTCGAAGCGAGTTGCACAGCCGCTTGCAGACTACCCGAACAGTTGGAGTTAGCGTATTGGGCCACGCTCAGGCTGGCCAGTGTGGTCGGATCGGTGACCGGCCCAGGCGTTAAGCTCCCGTTGGGGTAGGCCAAAGTCCAGAGGATCGGGATAGTTGCGCCGGCCACGAAGCTGCCGGAATTCGTAGGAGCCGGCGGCGTCCCTGTCGAAGGCGAAGGCCCCGCGGCAGGCGCTAGAGGTGCCTGGAAGCCGGTGAAGCTGTAATACGCGGTCGAGTAGTTGACCGAGGCTCCCAGAGCCGAATTTCCGGCTACGTCTGCGCCCGCGACGCTGAACGTATAGGGGCCGGGGGCAGTTTGCGTGAAGGAACCCATGAAGGAATAGGACAAGAGAGTCTGCATGGGATAGCCGCCCGAGGGTGCTGCGGGGCTGCCTACGCAGGCCGCGACGCCGCTGAGCTCATCCGTGCAGCCATAGTTTGCTGGGATGGGCTGGTTGTTGATGTACACAGCTGCGGGAACAGGGGAAGCAATCATGGCAACGGGCCTGACGTTGTCGATCATGATGGGACCAGACGACACACTTGAGGCTTGATTGGTGGCAACGTCCGAACAGGTTGCGCTGAGCGTCGTGCCTCCCGTTTCCGGGGGTATCGTGGCCACCGCCGTCGACACTAGGTTGCTCACTTGGGTGACAACTGGAATCACACCGCCTGGTAAGTTACTGATTACCAGCTTGGCCGGCACTGCCCCTGACAGATTGTCTTTGCAGGTGTATGTAACCGCAACGCTCTGAGTCGCCCAGGTTCCGGGCGCGTAGTTGTTTCCGCCAGTGACCGCAGCGACAGTCACGATCGGATTTGTTTGATCGATCATGATCGGCGAGATGTCCGAGGGCGTAGAAGCAACGTTCCCTGCAACATCCTGGCAGGTAGCTGATACGCTGCTATTGGCGCTATCGGCGGTTAGGGTGACGGTTGCGGTGCTGTCTAAGGGACCAACTATGGTGATGGATCCGGACGGGCCAAACGAGTTCGCGACAGTAATCACCGGGTTATTCAAATTCACGCCAGATAAATTGTCGGTGCACGAGTACGTAACAGTTACCGGGTGGTTGGTCCAGTTTCCCGTGGTATAGGTTTGCGCATTGGATAGCACAGAGACTACGCTCAACACGGGTAGCGTCGTATCCACAATGAGACTTGGGGATGCGGGTTGGGTTTGGAAGTCGGTAACACCGGTAGCGTCCGCGGCCCCAGGGCTGTGATATGTACCCGTACCGGTCGCGCTGAAAGTCACCGTGCCATTGCCGCTGTTCACAACACCGGCAGTGCAATTGAAGGTGAAAGCTAGAGAACTGCCTGGGCCTATGTCCGAGGGCGATGGAGCTTGGCAACTAAGGGCCGGAGCCGGTCCGTCGCCCGGTCCGTTGTTGCCCCCCGCAGTGCCCCCCGCAGCCGCCTGCTGGTGAAGGGTCGGGGTAACGGAGCTTGCGATGGCAGGGCCGTCATTCTCTATCATCACCACCACGGTAGCGGTGCCATTGGCGTGGAGATAGCCACTCACACCCCTGCTCGTTGCGGTAATGCTGCTGATGCTGAGCTTGTTGACCTCGATCGTGAGATTCTGCACGTCGAATGACGGAGTCGGAGTGCCGCTTGTGGTGGCGGAGTCCTGGACCTGTACAAAGAACGGATAGGTACCCGTTGCTTGCGTCACTGTTCCGGTGCTGATCTTGCCGGATTCTGCCAGGGTGAGAGGAGAAACCGGCAGTGCAAAGGGTCCCGCCCCAATTACCGGAGCAGGATTCGTCGGGTCCACCGGGAAGCTCCACAGATCAGTTGTGCTTGCACCTACGCCGCCCAGGGATGTCAGCGAAGCGCCGATGTAAGGCTGGCCGACCACCGCAACCGGCAGCGCTGAGGTCTGAATCGTCAGAGACGTGGCAGCCTGGCCATTTGAGTCATTACTCTGCCCCGCGGCGACGGTTTTAAACGGAGTGGTTTGCAGCACCGGCGGAGCTTGCACGCGCAAGGTAACGCGATTGCCCTCGCCAGGAGATAACGATAGTGTCGAATTGCTCGGGTTGGATGGATTCCCGCCACCAGCCCCCCCCGTGATGAATGCAGGATCGCTGATGTTGGCGACGACTATGCTTTCCTGTTGCACATTGAGGTCGCAGGTGGGATTTCCCGTGTTCGAGTCACGATTCGCCACTGGGCTCTCATACACCTTGTGCTGGATCAGTTGGCACACCGAACAACCGGTCCCGCAAGTGTTGGGGGGACCTGTGCAACTTGCCGGGCAGCATTGCACGCCGCTGGATTTTGCGAACTCCGAGGTGTTGTAACTGGCACTTGTATTTCCCTTGTTGTTAACAGTCCATGAGTAGTCGGTTACGTTTCCGTCCGTTGGGTCTGTGATCTTGGGCGTGTAGATGTCCGGACTCACAATTTTCGGAGTGTTGATTTTTGGAGTGTTGATTTTCGGCGTGTTGATAGTGTCAACGATCGTGGGGTTGACGACCTGAACGGAGTAAATCGGCGAATTGTTGGCCACGGTCACGATCGTCGGCGTGTCGATCTTCGGCGTATTGATGGCAGCGGTGGCGATCTTCGGCGTATTGATGAGAGGAGCGCCGATTTTCGGCGTGTTAATGGTCGGGTCGGGCGGGCCGTCGACCGTCGGATCGTAAGATTCGCCCGCGGTAATGGGCAACGTTCCATAGGGGGACAAGGCGTCTGGGTTGCTATTATCCGTCGACAGGAAATCAGGATTGGCGACTAAGGGATTTGATGGATCGGTATTGATTGCCGCCAGTGCTTGCAACCCTTGGAATACGTATACCGGGGGTTGGCGTTGAGCCGGTATCGCCGTAGTTTGCGCGACCAGCACCTGCACGCTCGGGGCAGCGGTGGTGGAGTTTACGGTGATTGCCTGCGTGAAGGTTGTCTTGGGATTCACCGCGATGTCGAGGAAGGCAGTGCAACCTGCGGGCGACAGGCTTGCCGTTCCGCCAGTGATTGTGCAGGTTGGAGTCTGAGTTGCTGAAGTTGAGGTCACTCCTAACAGGATTCTGTAGTAGGAGGGCGCGCCCAGAGGAGTGGCGCTCAAGGGACTAACGGTATTCTTGACGAGCAGAGAGAATGAGCGCGTCTGCACCGTGCCGCTTAACTGTTTAGCATTCTCACGGAACCGGACAATTAGACCGTTGCTGATGCGCGAGGTGTAGACGTTCTCGTTACGATCTCCGCTGTAGGCGGAGTCACCGGCGTTGTTGTCCGAATTTACCGTTGTACAAGCGGGCTGGATCGTCGAGCAGGTCGGACAAGCGTTGCCATTGCCAGAGTACGTGCTCATTCCAGAGCGTCCACCGTTGGGCGGCTCGTACTGGGTCCAGTCCTGGCCTCCGTTTACAATCGGCGGTGGCACTACGTCGCGATTATCCGTCCAGGTGATGTGAAAATCCGGAGCGTTGGTTGCGCCCGTCATCGAGTCCGTAGCTTGCGTATTGAATGCCCATGAATTGCCGCTCGGCAAAATGTTTTGCGAGGCAATATCAATATAGTCGCCAATGAACGGAGTCGTGCCCTGCACGAACATGGGCAGGTTCGGCGGGTTGAAGAAGCCCTGCTCAATCTGACTACTTTCATCGTCGAAGTAGTACGGATACTGAGAGATCTGAAATCCTTTGAAGGTCGTGGTGCCACCCGACGGATTGACGATTCCTCCGAACACATCGATGGTGTGGCGGATGCCAGATTGCGGGTCGGAGATGGTGGGAGTGAAAATCGTCGCCGGATTCGCAAGCGTACTGCCCGGAATCGGTTGATCCACCACCGTTAGCTGGGACAGATCCCCACATGTTCCGCCCGTCGGACACTTCAGCACGCTTTCCATGTTGTCGCGGCGCGAGTCAAACCAGGCCAGCATGAGTTTGCCGTAGGCAAAATTCAGCGCGGGCATGAACTGGTGGCCGTAAGCGGTCGAGGGAGCGGTGCTGTCCGCCACATAGGGCGTTGTCCATTTCGAGGCTCCGCTGGCCAATGTGGTGATCATGATGCGGGAACCATACGTTCCCATAGGGCCATTGACTCGTTCGGAGAACGCTACCCAGACCCGGCTGTTGCCATCGACAGCCATGGTGGGCACGTCGAGCGTGCGGAACGTGGTGCCGCTGGCTTGCGGCTGATCGAAAACTGATCCCGGAGGATAGAGGTTGGTTTTGGTGGGAGCGGCGAACGTGAAAAGTGGCGGCGGAGCAGAGAATGACCAGCCGCCGTTGGTAGAAACCGCATACTGAATGGCGTCGGGCTGGTTCATATTTCCCGCGACTGCGATCTGCCGCCAGGCCACGTACACATTGCCATTGATCGGGTCGATCGCGGCCACCGTGCCTTGAGCCACTTTTTCACTCTGGCTGAGAATCTGCGGCTGATCCCAGCTGGCCCCGCAGTTCGTCGAGGTCACTTCCTTGATCTTCGAGGACGGATTGTTCTGCGATCCGTTGAATTGCGTGTAGACGACATAAACGTAGCCGCTGCTGAAAGTCTTACCATCGCTGCCTTTGCAAGTCGCGGTGCGGCCGGAGCGCGGAATGTCCACCACGATCCACGGCTTGTCGAGGAACTGACCGGTGGTTCCCGAATCCACCATATTTACGCCGATATAAGAGAAGGCGTTGCCAGAAGTTACGCCATTGGTCGTGGTCAGGATTGCGGCGTTGCCATTGCCTTTGTTGTTCTGATCTTGAAAGGTGGCAACAAACACTCCGCTCGGAGCTCCCGCGCCTCGATTAAAGACCAGGCCGCTGTAATAGAACATCCCGTTAGTTCCGGCCCGCACCGTGGGATCGGTGGCTACGGTAAAGGCGTGCAGAGGCGACGATGTGCCGATGCTCGAAGTGTCTTGAGGATAGCCGGGGAGCAGCGTGCTCTTCCAGGTTTCGCCGCCGTCCAGCGAACTGTAGACGCCCAGCCAGGCGTCGCCCAGAATGGTCGGAGCCGCGGGATTAGGAATGTCGACCGTGCGATAGTCGTTGGCTCCGCCCAGCAAGTGTTCCGGGTTGCGGCTGGAGACCGCCATGGAGGGTTCGTTCTGCCGCTGCAGATACGGATCTCCCGCCGGCCAGGTGGTACCCGAAACCATGTTGATATTCTGGCCAGCGAATTGGCCCAGGGCAGCAGCGCAACAGAACATGAGCACAACGCAGACGAAGAGACGACGGACGAACATGGCGAAATCCTCCCACAGCTTGGGCCTGAGTCTTTACAATCCAACTCTTTTTAGAAAGCGGAGGGCAGGCTATCCCCTTCGCACAGGCGGTCCTCAGCAGAAAGTTAGTCAAAGTGAATCGAAGAGAATTGATTTGCCCCCGCCAATTCCCTGTTTCATAGCCCTGGGACCATACTCGTCACGTGGCGGACCAACCAGTCGTGCGAGTTCACAGCAACGCCAAACCGCTATGAATCTTCGTATGCGAGCCGCGCCTTGTCAACAAAATACGCGCTCTCGAACCCATCAAAATACCGCAGCGCTCTGAGTTTGCAAGTTCTTGCAACATTAGGGCAAATCATCTTCATCTGGCCACTCTTTTCCGCCGCAAACCTTCACCGCCCGCTCCAATGCTCGGGCCGCCTTGGCAGCGCTTGCCGCGTCAGAAAAGAAGAAGCTAAGATCGCTTCTCGTGGTTGCAGTTTCCGGTTCCTCGGGCTTGCTGCTCCTTAGCTCGGTACCACCAGCGGAGGGGATGAAACTTGACCGGCGGGTCGCACGCAGTACTTTCCCCGGCTGGACCCGGCTCATAACTTTCAGTACTGCTCCTTGCGTGGTCTTGCATTGCGAAAAACTTTGCGGTTCGACGGACGAAGGCGTGGTCAGATCAGCCAGGTGTACATACAGTGTGAACTCCACCTCTTGCTGGCCGTCAGGTAAGGAAGTCGTCTTCCGCGTCTTGAACACCAGATCGCAGCCGCTGGTCTGAGTGATTTCCGTGCGTTCCTCGACTTGAATGTCGCTGCCCTTGGATTGACAGACGTTGCGCACCATCGCCCTGCCGTTCACGCTCCTGCTCAATCGCTCGGTCGCTCCGGCAATATTTTGTTTGCTGGCGGTCCCCCCTGCCCCCTCGCGGTCGGAGTCACGGCGTTCCTGATGGGGCAGAGCAGGTAAGAAATTTTGCGCAACCACAGATTGCGCTGCCAAGAGAGGAAGTCCAAACAAAACAGCGATGCACAGCGAACGCTGCCTCAAATTGCGCAGCCAGAGGCTGAGAACCAAGCGACGGAGAGCGTCAACTGATCGTGTTCTCAGAGACTTTTTCCTTAATTATCACCGCTAAACGTCAACCCCGTCGCGCCCGCACGGCTCGGACTTGAAAAACTGTGGTGAGCGCGGCAGGACTCGAACCTGCGACCCATGCCTTAAAAGGGCATTGCTCTACCAACTGAGCTACGCGCCCACAGCGGAAAACAACGATCACAGCGAAAGCGGCGGGAACTCACGCCACTTCAGTAGACTACCATCCCTCGTGTATTCGTGGGAACTGCAAGCGCCGGAGCCAAGCTAGCGTTTGGAAGCCTTAATCGCCTGCAACAGATTCGCGTCCGCTCCGTCGGCGAGCAGAACTTTTTGTGCGCCTGCATTCAAATTGAAATTCACGCCATACGTGTGCACCAGAGTTGCCATGCGGGCGCTGGTAATCCAGCCCTTGAGTCCAGTTTCCACTTCAGCCAAAGAGAATGGCGCGGGCCCCGGCTTGCCTTTTTCCGCTTCTTTCGCCGGTTCGGGTACGCGCCAGTTCGCCTCCTGCCTGGTGATCAATCCCTGGTGAAACATGTCTTCCAGGCTGCCCTGGGACTGGGTGGAACCCGGTTGCCGCGCCGCCTTGCGAAACCAGGCCGCGGCCTCGTGGGGCTTTCGGGGGATGCCCGTGTCCGCATCCCCATCCCGATACATCACGGCCAGGTCGTGCTCCGCCGGAGCAAAGCCATGGTCCACTGCTTTGCGCAACCATTCCATTCCCTGCTTCGGATCTTTATGAATGTTCTGCTCGCGACCGTCCAGATACATTTTCGCCAGCGCGAGTTGCGCGGGGGCATGTTCCAGTCTGGCCGCCTTCTGCAACCACTCCACTCCCTGCTTTGAGTCTTTGGTCACACCGTCGGTCCCAAACAGATACGCCTTCGCCAGTTGGAATTGAGCCTCGGCATCGTTTTCCTTCGCCTGTTTGCGGAGTTGGTCGATGTTCGGAGCCTGCGCCCGCACGACTGTCAACGGCGCGCTGGCCGCGATGGCGCAGACGAACAGGCCGCCAATCAGGATTCGGCGAGTCTTAGTGCGTAGACAGTTCATGGAAAGAAAATTCACTATCGGCAGCCGTTCTGCAAGAACGTCGGCGCGCTCAGCCTACTAGTCGGCGATGTTAGTTCTGCTCAAGCCCGAAGTCAATCGCGCGCCGTAAATCCGCTGGTGCCGTTCGGAGTTCCTGCTGCAGGCGACGCTGCACCGGTGTATTGGTTTCGTGCTACTCTAGGCCATTCCTGGGCGGCGTTTCACCGCGCCTGTTCGGTTGCTGCCCCGCGTGACCAATGAAATACTGCCCCGCATGTAACAAGACGTATCCGGGCGACTACAACGTGTGTCCGGCGGATCAGACCGGTCTGCAAAACACACACGAATTTCAGCCCGGCATGATCATCCGCAATAAATATCAGATCCTGGATCGCATCGGCGTTGGCGGCATGGGCGTGGTTTATCGCGGCCGTCACCTGACTTTCAATGAGGTCTGTGCCATCAAGATCGTCAGCGACGCCATTGCCGGCGACGCCAACTTCCTGCAGCGCTTCCAGACCGAAGCCGTGGTCACGCGAAAACTCCGGCACCCTAACGCCGTCCGTGTCGACGACTTCGACTACACCGAAGACGGACGTCCCTTCATCGTCATGGAACTGGTGGAGGGCAAAAACATTGGCGAAATTCTTCATGCCGAAGGGCCATTCCGGGTTCCACGAGCACTGCGCATCGCAAGCCAAATCGCGAGCGCGCTGGGCGTTGCCCACAAACTCGGCGTCGTGCATCGCGACATCAAGCCCGCCAACATTCTGCTCGCCACCGACGAGCACGGTCAGGAAGTCGCCAAGGTCCTCGACTTCGGCATAGCGAAACTGCGTGAAGTCGCCGGAGAAGCTCAGCCCGGAATGACCATGACCGGCATGGTTGTAGGCACGCCTCTCTACATGTCCCCGGAACAGTTCATGGGCAAAAAGGCCGCCGGCGAAATCGACGGCCGCACCGACATTTATTCGCTGGGCGTTGTCCTGTATCAGATGGTGACGGCGCAGCTGCCGTTCGACGGCGACACACCCTACTCCCTGATGATGCAGCACATGCAGGGGACCGTACGACCGCCGCACGAACTTGCCCCCGACTTGCACATTCCGGAATCGCTCTCGCAAGTCATTCTGAAAGCCATCGACAAGTCGCGCGAACTGCGATTCCAGACTGCGGAAGAATTTATCGCGGCGCTCGATGAAGTGACCCACGATCCGTTGGTAGAAGAACAAGCGGCAAGCGAACCAGCGCCGAAGTCAATCCCGCAAAACGATCTGTCGCCGAGCGGACAAAGGCCGAGCGTCCCGGTACCCAGAAGAACGCTGCCCAACCTCACCGCTCCGCCTTCGGTCCCTGTCGCGCAGCCATCCGCCTCGCAAGTCCGCGCAACGCGGCCTCCCGCTGCGCAGAGCCGCCCGTCGCAGATCGCTTCGACTCTGCCCATGCCTCAATCTTCAGTCGGCGCAAATGTGTCGACGCCGAAGCCGGCGCCAGCGTTCCCGGCGACCGTGCCGATGACTCCGCCAGCCCTGACTCCGCCCTCGCGAGCATCGAGAGTCAATCCCGCACCTCCGGCAGGTTCGGCGGCGGTGAACAGCGCCGCGCAGCATGTATTCGTTCCCCCGCGAAAATTCCAGCTCAAGCAGATCATCGCTCTCGTGGTTCTGCTCCTGGCCGCCGTGTTGGTTGCGGGCGTCGGCTATGTGAAGTACCAGGCGTATCAGCGCGTCAGAATTGAGAACGCGATCAACGCAAGATTCAACGCCGTGCCAGCTCTTCACCAGGCGGACCTCAGAGTCTTCGTGTCCGACAAAAGAGAAGTCACGCTCGATGGCAAAGTCGGGAGTAAAGACGACTTCATCGCCGCTGGCGACCTGGCGGCCTCCGTTCGCGGCGTCACGTCAGTCGTCAATCGAGTGGAGTATCCCCCTGCAGCGCAGGCGATGGTCACGCCAATAGTTCCCGTTCAAAATCCCCAGTCATTTATCACCGACGGAAATAAATCGATGGACGACGGCAGGTATGCGGACGCCATCGCATCCTTCACCAAAGCGGTCGAAGCCGACCCCAACAACCAGGCGACACAAGAATTGTTAACGCGGGCGCGTACAGCGCAACAAACCGAGGAACAGCTCCTCAAGAACCGCCACTTACCTTGAGGAAATCTCGTCACGGCTACAGAAAGCGCAGCAGGTGGATGTTCTCCGGACGGATCCACCGGATCATGCCAAAGTTCACATAAGTGCCTAAAAGCGCACTATTCTGCGTCGCGTTCATGGCTCCAAAAACTTTTTCCGTCCAGTCATCCACTGGGAACACCATGGCGGCCTGAGCATGGAACGGGCTCCATGGGTCGAGATCCACAACCTTGATGGTGTTGTCGTTCGCAGTCTTGGCATCCTTCAGCGGAATTTTGACTGTCTGTTTTCCGTTGACGTTGTACCAGTAGACTTCCGACGGCGGCTTGATCACAGCGAAGTCGGCGTTGGTGTTGGGCGGAAGATCAATCGAGGTTTCCACAATGTCATCGAATCCGCCCAGAGCATCGAACTCCACCCCCTGAAATTTCGCCTCGACGGAGTTGCCCAGAAAAAAACGGCCAACCGCTACCGGCGGAAATGGGCAGCGCGCGCTCGTGATGCTGCTTTTTTGCAGAGGCGGGATCCAGACTTGCTGGCTGAACCTGCGTTCATACGGGCCCGTGCCCCGCGAAATGCTGCCCGTGCGCAGCGCATCCTCGCACGCCTCGTCGGCCGTCGCGCCCACACCCCAGACCAGGTACTGGAAGTCGGCTCCGGGCTTGATCGGGCTTTCATCGGGAGCTTCGACCTGGGTGTAGTAGAACAAGATGACCACGCCCATGCGCGGATTCCCTGCGCGCGCCCGGGAGATATCCGCCCTCACCGGATCGAGCGCCTTATTCACCTTGCCCTTCTGCACATAGTCGTTGATCAGATTAAGAACGAAGTTCAGGCCCTCGAGCGCGATCTGGATTCCTCCGACAATGGCCACCCCTTTCGCCGACGGTCCGCCAGCTTCGGGAAGAGTGTTGTCGGCAACCCCCTCCATCGAATACGTTCCCGCCCCTGCCCCCGTTCCTCCACCACCACCGCCTCCTCCGCCTCTACCTGAGCCGCCCTTGGGCGGCAGCGGCTGGCCGTTGATGCCGATTGGCTTGGGGTTCAGGCCGAGCATTTGACGCGCAGCATCGGGATTCTCACCATTTCCACTGATTCCTTTGATGGTCTTACATTCCGGAGCCAATTCCACTCCAAACTGGGGAGCCCTTTTGTACAATTTTTCGTCCAGCGTCCACAGTTTGGCGTTGATCGCTTTGGCTTGGGCAGCGACGAAGGCATCGCCTGGTTTCGTGGGGTCGTTCTTGCGGTCATACTCGCGCATCTGTCCGGGAGCGCCCGTCGCAGGCTTCAGTTCGATGTTGTCGGCGATCACGTTGATGCGGTCCGCCATCGCGCCTGAGTCGGCAACACGAACCCGCAGATCCGACAGGATCTCGCGGTACTGACCACCCCTTTGTGCGGTTTCCGCTCGGGTCACCAGTTCTTCATAAGCGGCTTTCGAGATGTAGACCGGCGTTCCCGCTTTCAGATATCGCGTCAGCGCGTCGGCTACGGGCTGGTTTCCTCGCGCAACGTCCTTAATAACATTCGTGTCAAGAATGATCGTGTCCCCCATGGGTCATCCTTTCTAAACAGCCGGGCGGAATCTAGTGCGATGGGAGCTCCGACAAGGATGGCTGGGGGAGAACGACAGAGCCGTCCTGTCTGAATACTGGCCGAAACGAAACCCAACGAGTCCTGGATCCGTTGGGCCGGATCGCGAATCAACTCGCGCTTGTTCTGAGGCGCGCGCAACCTGCTCGCGACCCTGCTGTTTTCAACGTTACAATCGAAACCAACAGCCTCACGACCCCTGGCTGAACGCTTCCTTCACCACTTGCGCCTCTACCTGATCCGCGTTGGCCTGCTGATCCTGCAAAGTCTTCTCAGCGCTCGCATCCGGAGGCGGGGGCGGTACGTCCGAAGCTGTGGTGGAAGTATCGGGAGCCTTCGGCAGACCACCCGAACCTTGCTTCGCGGCCAGTTCCTTCATCCCATTGTCGAGCTGCTCCTGGAAGTGATTGTGCATTTCCTGCAGGTCGTCAACCGTGACGCCCACTTGCCTGCCGGCGGCGCAATCCGCCTTCTTGCTGCTGGAAACACTCACCGTCACTTTGTTGTCGCTATCGGGAGTGTCGGTAATCCGGGTGATCACGTCTCCCTGGGTCAATTGGCATTCCTGGCCATCGCCGGTCACCGCCAGATCGCTGTCCACGACAAACGTGCGGCGCGCGGGATCGAGCGCGGGAGGTACTTCGTCCGTGCTGGCCTGTGTCGGCTGCGCCCCACCGGACGCTGCCCCTGCCGGCGCCGCCGGCTGTTTCGCCTCAGCCTGTTCGGCCGCGAGTTGCGCTTTCACTTCTTCCGCAATGGCTGCTTTCACTTCAGGAGTCAGCGTAACCGCTCCTGAACTCGCGGCCGGCGCATCGCCGCCCGCATTGGCATCGGATTGCGGCGCGGCATTATCTCCACCACTGTTCGCAGCCGCATTTGCCGCGGCATTCGCGGCATTCGCCTGATACGCCGCCTGCAGACTTGCAGCCAGCAGATAATCCGTCAGCCAGAATGCTGCCGAAGGATAAGAAGGATACGGCGCAAAATATCCGCCGTAATATCCGTACCACGGCGCTCCGCCCCAGCCCCATCCCCAGTAAACCGGTGCCGGCCACGGATTGTAGGCCCACCCGTAATATCCGGCTCCGTAGTAGTACGCAGGACGATAACCGTAATAGTAGTGTCCGCCGTAGCCGTACGAGCGGTACACGTGGGAGTAGGCCACGTGATTGATCACGACCGTCCGCGAGACATAGGCGTGTCCGTTGCGCGTGACATAAGGCCGCTGCACATATCCCGAGCCTCGGCCCGTGGTTACAATGTGGGCTCCGTTATGCGTGCTCTCGATCCGGCGGCTGCCGTTCAGCCCGTGATCGATGTGCATGCCGTTCCGGTTGATGGAACGGATCTGTCCGTTGGGCCGGATGCTCGCAGTGCCGCCGCCTTTGAGCGATACTTGCCTTCCGGGCGCGGGCCGGTTCGTCGTCTTGCCTACGCTGGTGGATCCACCTTTGCCCATGGACCCGCCGCTCTTGCCCATCCCGGAGGCCGTCCCCGTTCTTCCCATTCCCGTCTTGCCCGCGGTCCCAGTTCCAGCCCTGCCGGCGCCCGGCCTGGTTCCCATTGTCCCTGGCCTGCCAGTCGTGGTGGACGAGTGCGTTCCCGTCGTAGCATGGCCGGTCGTAGCATGGCCCGTGGTAGGACGGCTGGTCGAAGCCTTGGGTGCAGCAGCCCTTGCGGCTGGATGAGGAGCGGCTGGCCTGGGCGCGGGAGCCGACTTCTTATCCGCGGCCACTCCCGCCACCGATGCCGTGAGCAACACCACCAGCACGGCTGCGGCCTGAAAAAGTTTCCCACTCTTCGCAACGAGATTCTTCGCAACGAGATTCATCGCAAACTCCTGGGCGATCAAGTCCTCTTGGATCGTGACTTCACCAACCGAAACGTTTCAACCTATAGCTCTTCAGTCCGACGACAAGTCCCACACCTCGGCAATCACCGGGTAAACACCAAGCGCAACATCAGAGACACTTCTCACCTAGGGAGGGCAGAGACCGCAATTCTGATACCGGCGGGTGGGCAAGTCAAGAAAAAACCCTCTTAGATCCGCGCCCGACCTGCCGGACTTGATACTGCCCCTGACTGCCATTCCTGGACTAGCATTTTTCGGCTCGCATTCCTCGACCACCATTCTTCGCAGTCGTCCGGCCCACTGCGCGGTATAATCCTGCGTCGAGGGCGAGTGGCTGGCTCGGTGATTTCGCGACGGCGTTCCCAGATTGGGGTTCGCGACTTTGGATTACTAGGAATGGTTCGCGAACCGACCTGCGCCTTGCGGCGAACTCGCAAACTTCATTCTCTGCAATCTTCGGTCGATTGGTTGAAAGGACCCGCCATCAAGCATGAAATTCGGGGACAAATACGAACTTCTGGAGTCGCTCACCAGCGGTGGAGTCGAAACTTTTGTCGCCAACGACAAAGTCCGAGGCCAGCGCGTGCTGGTGCACATTTTGCATTGCGACTCGCAGAGGACCAACCAGCCCACCGTGCAGTGGGTTCTCGAATCGTTTCGCCGCCTCGCCCCGGAACCTGTCGGGCTCGTGCTTGAAACCGGCCGCTACAGCGGCACCCTCTACGCCTACGTCGTCACCAGACTGCCGGAGGAAACTGCGCTGCGTGCCTGGGTGCAACAGTACGAAGCTCTAGCCCGCGATACTCAGGATCTTCCGGCACCGCCCGCTGTGCCCACCCCGGAAAGCCTGGCTCCCACTGCAGACCAGGATTCGCCCCCTCCGCCGCCAGCCTTGAGTTCCGTCACTCAATTGCTCCGCGAGTTCGAACCGCCAGCCAAACTCGACGCACCCATCGCCCCACCCAAGCCGATCGCACCGTCCCCCCAGCCTCCGCCCAGCTTCGGCACGTCGGCCGACCGCTCTGGTGTGCGTATGGCTGCTCCTCCTACCTGGAATGCAGAGGCTCCCCGAATTCCGGTCGCGCCTAAGGCGGAACCGCCGCGGAGTTCTCCTCCGGACTCTTTTCCTGACAATTTCCTGGATAGGAACTTTCCCGCTGAGGCCAGCCCTCCACCGGTCAAAGACAGTGCCAAGCTGGGCGAGTTCACCAGCTTTTTCCAGGGACCTTTCCGCGGAGACCGCCCCTCAGAGACGCCCCAGATTTCTCCGCCGCCGGAGCTTACGCGAAAGACCGTCGGGGACTTTACCGCCATGTTTGGCGCGGTTAAGCCCCAGCAACCGGAAGAACCCCTTCCCACCAAAGGAATCGCGGGAAACGAATCCGCCGGCACCGGATTCACCGGATGGTTCAATCCCAACGCAGACACTCCCTCGCGGATCTCTAATGCCCCCTCCAGCCCGATTATGCCGCCCTCTGGTCTGCCCCGGCCCGCCGTCGACTCCGCCCCGTTCTTTCCTGATCCTCCCAGGCCTGATTCTTCCAAGCCTGATCCTCCCAGGCAATCGTTCGTCCCGCCTCCCCCAATCTCGTATGTTCCGCCGGCTCCGCCGATTTTCCCTGCTCCGACGCCTCCGATTCCCCCCATGCCAAGTTTTCCCATGCCAAGCCTGCCCACGGTAACGCCCTCGGCCTCGCCCTCCGACGGAGCCACCCGCGCATTTTCTCAGCCCGACGGCGAGCCCACTCAGGCCGCACCGCTGCCGCCAGTCGGTCCGAGTGCATACACCCAAATTATCTCGGTGAGACCCCCGAATCCTGCGGCGGACGCCGCTGGCGCGCCCAAAGACACGTCCAAGACGCTGACACCGCCTGCGTTTAAGCTGCCGCCCCCGCCCCCCATGCCGGTGTTCGCTGCGCCCGCGCCACCGCCCCTGCCCAAGGCTCCGAAAGTGGAAATACCCCAGCCCCCAGTCTCCTATTGGCCGCTGGTTTTGACGCTCACCGTTAGCTTCGCCCTTGCCGTTCTACTGGTGTTGTATTTCTTGCTGAAGCACTGAGGGCACGTGGGAGCCTTGCCATTCCGCTTGAGAAGCGGAAATTAGATACTCATGCAGCTGGAAAAAGGTTCGTATCAGGGCACGCCCTTTCAGGCGTGCCACGAAGGCCGCCCCGGCGCTTCGGCTTCAGCCGCTGCGGGCTGCCGTGGTCAGGCGCAGCGGATAAAGCCGTCCGACTCTCGCTTCGTTGACGGCATCGCTGAAGAGGTTGCGGAAAAACTCGAAAATGTGTGCAGCACCGTGGAAGAGCGGCGCTTCAGCGCCGCGTAAAGCCAGCAGAATCAGTGCGGGCTTCAGCCCCAGTGGTCGTCTTCCATCGGTGGATCGAATTTTTCCGCAACCTGCGAAGCCACGCCCTGATACGAATCTGGCGCAGACAGATTTTCAATCAGCAATCAACCATCAGCAATTTCTTCAACTCGCCTGCGGCAGCAGGATCAGCAATTCCATCGTAGGATTCGGCAGCTCTCCCGGCACATACGCAGCAAAGTTGCGCGCTCGCGTGACCGCTTCCCACGCCGGCCCCGCCTGGTTCAGCGCAAAATATTGATACTTTAACTTCACCGGGATCGCGCTCGGAGGATTCGTCAAATGCCGCAACTGCACTCCCGGCAAGGCCTGCTTGATCAAGTGCTCAATGTGCGTCGCCGAACAGACTTTCACCAGCTGCGGCACTTTCTGAATCACAGTTTCTTCGCTGGTCTCCGCACTCACCGCCAGGTACATACGCGTGTTCACCAGATACTTGTCGTGGTCGATCGCAGTCGAATAAATCGACTCCTGCGTGAGCTTCAGCGGCAGCGAAACCAAATTCGTGGGCACCACGGTTTCGAGCAGCACGCGCAGCTTCTCATCGAGCTCGGAAAAAATGGGCCCCAGCGAATCATGCACGTAGAGTGGAAGATCGCGCGGCCGCATCTTTTGCGAGAACGTCGTCAGCGATCCCCCCAACCCCACCATCGCCGCATACAACTCCTCGGGATGCCCCATCTTGCTCTCGTAAAGATGCGAAAAAATCGGGAAGTTTGAGTTCACCGTATAGAGTAGCCAGAAGTTGGCGATATCGGATGCCGTGAAATCCGCCAGGCTCTGATTCTTCTGTCGCCGCCCCGCCGAAAGCTGCGTGCTCCGCGCCGACAGCAGTTCCACCATCCCACGCAGTAATCCGGTCAGATATTCGCTCGCGGCGATCTCAATCAGCGGCGGAATAAACCGCGGGTTCATCTGATACGTGCCCGCCGGAGTTCGTTCCACGTTGGCGATCCGCAGCACCGAAGAGCCTTCGCGGTTCTCCGATTCCGCCAGCAGACGCATATTTTTTCGCGCCACCTGGATCGGTTTCTCGCTGGCGCCCGTGTTCTCGTCGCGAAACGCAGTCACTTCCGCCAAATAGCGCGTGCCTCCGTCTTTGCCGGTGGAGACATTCAGGCCACGCTGGCGATAGTCGGGAATCGACAGGTAAATGTCCAGACTCTTGGTCCCCGGCTCGAAGAATTCTTCCAGGGATTTAGACGGAGGCGGCGGATCGGCTTCGGGAATCTCGAATAGCAGACCATCGGGAAAAATGCCGGCGGCGCGCGTGACTGCAAATTGTCCCTCGGCGAGCAGTTCCGCATTGATCGCCAGTTCGCGAAACCCCCATG
>DATHQJ010000099.1:0-8935 GCA_035482825.1 Binatus sp. (SeqCode)
ATTACTCTCTGCTGTAGTGTCCGCCAGTGTACGCTTTCAATTCAAGTCGTCCGGCACAAAGGCTGCGATGGTGACCATTCGTGACGTGGCGAAGGAAAGCGGATTCTCTTCGACCACGGTATCGATCGTACTCAACAACGCGCCCTTAGCCCGCTACATCCCTGCGGTCACCAAAAAGCGCATCGAGCGCGCCGCGCAGAAACTCGGATACCGCCCCAACCAGTTTGCCCGCTCTCTGCGCAGCAAGCGCAGCCACACCGTCGGCGTCATGGTTTTCGACATGACCGATCCCTACTGCACGCTGGTGCTGCGGGGCATCGAAAATACTCTGTACCAGTCCTCCTATCTTCCCATTCTCACCGACGTGCACAACGAGCGCAGCCGCTTCGAACGCTATCTGGAAATGCTGCTCGACCGCCGCATCGAGGCCCTGATCGTTCTCGCCAACTGGCTCTTCCTCGATATCAACTTGCTCGGCGATCTGGAGAAAAGCAGCATCCCCACGGCAATGATCGGCTGCGAATTGAAGACCGACTCGATCAGCTCCGTCATCGTCGACAACGAACTCGGCGGCCACATGGCGCTCGAACATCTGCACTCGCTCGGCCATCGTAAGATTGCTTTCATCCGCGGCCCCAAGGCCCTCACCGATAGCTCTCCACGCTGGCGCGGCATCACCAAATCAGCTAAGGAGTGCGGCCTGGAACTCGATTCCCGGCTCATGATGGAACTCCCCGAATCGCGCGATCCCATGTCCAGCTTCGAATCGGGCCACAAGCTCACCGAGGAACTCATCCGGCAGAAGCGACCCTTCACCGCGCTGCTGGCTTTCGATGACATGAGCGCCTTCGGCGCGATCCGCGCTCTGACCCGGGCCGGCGTGCGCGTTCCCGAGCAATGTTCGGTGATCGGCTTCGATGACGTCGCGACGTCGGCGATCTATACTCCCTCGCTCACCACCGTCCGCCAACCAATGGAAGCCATGGGAGCGTCCGCCGTGGGCATCGTGGTCGACGGCATCAACGGCGTGCTCGAGAAGCGCGAAATCGGAGCCACTCATCGCAAAGTCGCGCCGGAGTTGGTGGTGCGTGAGTCGACGCGCAGCCCTCTGTAAACGTTTACGCTTCGCGCTCCCGGCCGCGCCGAGATTTTTTCAAATCGGCCGGCACCAGGCGTGTCTTGTAAAAATGATCCGCCCCGCGCCAGTGGATCGCGCTTTTTTCTTGACAGACGGTGCCATACAAAAGCACTATTCATACGTTTTAATACACCCGTCCCGGGTCTCAATCCACGGGCACAAGTTTTTGCACGAAAAATGAAGCCCCGAGCCGCAAGGCTCGGACAAGTACGGCAAGGCCGACTGAACTTGCGCCGGGCCCACGCCCGCGCCAACGGGGAGAGCGTGACCATGAAATCTCATCGCCTACTGTTCCAGATCGTGCTGTTGGTCGTAACCTTCTGCGGAGCCGCCTGGGCTCAAACCGGCTCGATTACCGGCACGGTGAAGGATGCTTCAGGCGCCGCGGTTGCCGGCGCTAAGGTCGTAGTCACCAGCCCTGAGCGCGGCATCACCCGTAACACCACTTCCAACTCCGCCGGCGATTACAACGAGTCCGCTTTACAGCCCGGCAAGTACGACGTCATCGTCACCGCGACCGGCTTCAAGAAATACGAGGCCAAGGGTGTGACCCTCGACGTGGGAGAGAAGGCCCGCGTCGACGTCCCCCTCGAGGTCGGTGCCATCAGCACTGAGGTCATTGTGCAAGGCGAGAATGTCGCGCAGGTAGAGACCCAATCCTCCGAACTCGCCGGCACGGTAACAGGAAAAGAAATCACCCAGCTCGAACTCAACGGTCGAAATTTTACGACCCTGGTCACGCTCGTCCCCGGTGTGAGCAACCAGACCGGAATGGATGAGCCCCAGGCGGGCATCAATGGCAGCGTGGCGTTCTCCATGAATGGAGGCCGCACCGAGTACAACAACTGGGAACTCGACGGCGGCGACAACATGGACAACGGCAGCAACGGCACGCTGAACGTCTACCCCAGCGTCGACGCAATTGCCGAATTCAAGGTGCTCACGTCGAACTACGGCGCACAATACGGCCGCAATGGCTCCGGCACGGTCGAAGTCGAAACCAAGGGCGGCACCAAGTCCTTTCACGGCGACGCCTACGAGTTCGTGCGCAACGACTTCTTCAACGCGCAAAACTATTTCAACAGCACCGCTGCGGGCGCCAGCGGCATAGTGCCCCCGTACAAGAAGAACGACTATGGATATACGATTGGCGGCCCCGTCTACATTCCGGGTGTCTACAACAAGAACAAGGAGAAGACATTCTTCTTCTGGTCGCAGGAGTGGCGGCGCGATAGGCTGCCGCAAACATACAGCGTGCCGGTGCCGTATAGCGCAGAGCGGACGGGCGACTTCAGCGATGTTTGCCCGAACCCGACCGTCACCACAGGCGACCCAATGGCAGATTGTCCCACCGATCCGAGAACGGGGAATCCCTTCACTTTAGCGGCTGGCTTGGGTCCGTTGCCGGTGACCCCGCAGGCCCAGGCACTTTTACCTCTAATCCCGCTGGCCACTGCGGACAACCAAGGCAACGCGCAATACAACGCGAATGCGACGCTGCCTACGAACTGGCGCGAAGAGCTGGTTCGGATTGATCACAACATCAACGACAAGAATCGCGCCACCTTCCGATACATCCACGATTCGTGGACAACTCTCGAACCGGGCTCGATCTGGGATACCTCCAACTTCCCGACTTCGCAAACATTTTTTACTGGTCCGGGCGTCAGCGTCGTCGCCCGCTTGACGACTAACATCTCGCCCACTTTGCTCAACGAATTCGTCGCCAGCTATACGACGGACCATATCTCTTTCAAGTCCCAGGGGTACTACGCGATTCCCTCGGGGTTCAGCATGGGGTACCTGTACAACAATGGCGGCGGTGGCAAGCTTCCGGCCATTAACATCGCTGCCGGTAATGTGGTCTATGGCTCCGGCTTGAACGTAGATCCGGAAGGTATTTGGCCGGAAGGACCCTACAACTCCAACCCCACTTATACCTATCGCGACAACATCACGAAAATCATCGGGCGCCATAACCTGACCTTCGGCGCCTACCTGGTAACCGCGGAGAAAAACGAACTGAGCAGTGTGCAGGTCAACGGCTTGCTTGGCTACAATAAATCCTCCAAGTCTGTGACGGTGGGTGGCCAGCCGTTGGGTACGGGCAATCCTTTCGCTGACTTCCTGCTGGGGGACATTGCCAGCTTCTCTCAAGGCAGTAATCAGCTGAAGTTCTACAACCGCTACAAAATCGTCGAACCCTATTTCCAGGATGACTGGCGGGCAACCAGCCGGCTCACACTGAATCTCGGACTGCGCTTGAGTTTGTTTGGAACATACCGCGACCGGTATCACCATGCCTATAACTGGGATCCGGCTGTGTTCAACGCCGGCGTGGCGAATGCTCCCACGATATGTGGACCCAACGATCCTACATGCACGGCAGGCGCACTTACCGGCGGCAACCCGCTGCTCGGCCTGGTGCAATGCGGTGGCCCGGGCGGAACATACACTTTTGACGGAATCCCGAACGCGGTCGTCGGTGGCAACTCAAACGCCGGCTGCTTGCAGGGCCATCTGTTCAACCCGGCGCCACGCATTGGCTTTGCCTATGATGTGTTCGGCGACGGCAAGACAGCTCTTCGCGGCGGTTATGGCATCTTCTACGAGCACGCCAACGGAAACGAAGCCGACACGGAGGGAGTGGAAGGCCAAACGTCGCCTCTGATTCAGACGGCGACCGAAAACAACGTTCGGGGTTACACCAACATTGGAGCATCCAGCGGCGGCACCGCCGCCCCAATCTTCCCGCTGAGCTTCTACTCGATTCCGAACAAGGCGATTTGGCCGTACATGCAGCAATGGCACTTGGACGTTCAACGCGAGCTGCGGGGCCACACCGTAGTTACCGTTTCGTACGTGGGCAGCAAGGGAACGCATCTCGGACTGCAGCGCGACCTGAATCAGCTGTATCCAGTCGCTGCTTCAGCCAACCCGTACGGATCGGGCCAGGTGATTACTGCCGCCGACTGCTCTGGTCTGTCGTTCAACGCACTGACTGGCGTTGCGACGGCAACACCAGGTGGGGGGACATCTTATACGTCTCCGATGACCGGCGGCTGGGCCAACAACCTCGCTGTTGCCTGCGGCAACAGCGCCTACTATTACCGGCCATTCCTGGGCGTCAACACGATCACACGTCTGGAGAATCAGGCCAATTCCACTTACCACGCGCTGCAAACGTCGGCTCGCAAGACCGTCGGGGCTCTGAACCTGTCGGCCGCTTACACCTACAGCCACGCCATCGATAATTCGTCGGATCGGTACGACGGGACGTTTGTGAACTCCTACAACCCCAACTTCACCCGCGCCAGTTCCAACTTCGACGAGCGGCATATCCTGAACGCGTCGTGGGTGTACGACGTGCCCTTGTTCAAGAAACCGGGTCTTTCACACTCACTATTGGGTGGGTGGGAGTGGTCAGGGATCGAGTCCTTCTCGACTGGAATCCCCGTAACAGTCGTCAATGGCTCCACGTACCCCGATAATGCCGGGGTTGGCAACGCCACGGGCCAAGGTTCGTTCCCGGATGTGATTAGCAATCCCAACTCAAACATTCCGCCGTCGAGTCAACGGACGTCGCCCAGCTATGCAAAGTACGACTTTAACCCAGCGGCGTTTGCCCTGCCACAGGGACTCACGTTTGGACCCAACGATCGAAACCTTGTTCGTAATCCGTCCCGTCTGACCTTCGATATGGGAGTCTTCAAGCACTTTGCGATCAAGGAAAGCACGGCGATTGAGTTCCGGGCGGAAGGGTTCAACATCTTCAACCACACTCAGTTCTACCTGACCAACAGCAACGGCGCCACCGCTTCCTTCGGCACGGGTTCATTTGGCGAGATTGGTAGCGCTCACCTGGGTCGCATTCTGCAGTTCAGCTTGAAGATTCTCTTCTAGCTGACAGATTCGCTCTAAACCAGAAACCCGGCCTCGCAAGAGGCCGGTTTTTTTCTTTGCAGACTGAAGAGTGAATGTTTCCACGCCGGAAACCGAGCCTCAGGGATTCAGTTCGCTCCTCAGCCGCTTCGACAGCTTCTCGATCCGCCTCAGTTTCTCGATGATGTCCTTGGGCAGCGTGCCTTGACGGACACCCGCCACATCGCCAGGGATGGCTTGCGCGGTGCGGGCCAGGTCGTCGGCTTCCTGCTGCAGTTTCACGAGATCGATATGATGCGGCGGCAGCTTCGGTTCGTCCGATGCCGTCTTTCCCTGATCGCGGTCCAGCGGAGGCGGAGGAGGGGGCACTCCGGGTGTGTAGGCGTCCTTAATCTGAGCGTGGGCGGGATGCAGGCAAACGAGCACGATAATGGAGAGAAACACAAGTCTAATCACGGCATGCCTCCGGATCGAAGGGAGATTCTGGACTGTATTCTACGCTCCCTATCCGACCGATACCGACTTTCTCGCCCCCACTGCTTGCAGCGCCCGCTCCAGATCCTCAATCAAATCCTCAGCACTCTCAATCCCCACCGAGAGCCGCACCATCTGCTCGGTCACGCCCATCTGCTCGCGCTGTTCGGCCGAAATCATGGCATGCGACGTCAGCACCGGGATCGACACCAGCGACTCCACGCCACCCAGACTGGTGGCCAGCGTGAACAGCCGCATGGCCTCACTCACCCGCCGCGCGTCCTCGCCCGTGCCCTCCACCTCAAACGTCACCATCCCGCCGCCGCCGTTCATCTGCGCCTGCGCCACGTCGTGCTGCGGATGACTCTTCAGAAACGGATAATGCACCCGCCGGACTTTTCCATGTTGTTCCAGAAACTCCGCCACGTGCAGCGCATTTTCATTCTGCCGCGCCACCCGCACCGCCAGCGTCTTTAGCCCCCGGATCAGCATCCACGCGGCATGCGGATCCATGCAATTGCCCAGCGTCGTCCGCGTCTCCCAAATCTGATCCATCAACTCCTGGCACCCCGCGACCACGCCGCAAGTCAAATCCGCATGCCCGCTCAAATATTTCGTCCCCGAATGCATCACCAGATCAATCCCATACTCCGCCGGATGCTGGTTGATGGGCGTTCCAAACGTGCTGTCGATCATACTCATAAGCCTGTGCTGCCGCGCCAGCTCGGCGGCCTTCTTGAAGTCAACCACGCGTAACGCCGGATTGGTCGGCGACTCCAGATAAAGCATTTTCGTCTTGGGCCGGATCGCCCGCGCCGCCTGCTCAAAATCATTGGTGTCGACCAACGTCGTCTCGATCCCCATCCGCGGCAACCACTGCGAAAAAAACTTCGTCACTCCGCCATAAATATCGCGCTGCGCAACGATATGATCCCCAGCCCTGAGCAGCGCCAGAATCGTAGTCGTGATCGCGCCCATCCCGGAAGCAAAAGTCAGCGCCGCCTCCACGCCCTCGATCGCCGCCACCGCCTGCTCGGCGACCGTATTCGTCGGATTCCCCCACCGCGTGTAATAACGGTCCGTCGCAGTCACGCGCTGCTGCTCGTCATTGTCGGTAACTTCGAACGTTGACGTCTGATAAATCGGCGTCCCCACCGGACCATTCTTCTTCTCAAGATCTGCCGCGCCATGTACAGCCGCAGTCTCAGGACGTTGGGATTTCCGTTTCATGATTGCCTCACTTCCTACAGATTAATTGCGTTTCTCCGACACGGGCAAGCAAAAGCGCTTTGGCTCGTCTCCCTGCCGGGTGCCCCATTTCTCGCGTCCTTTGCGAGAAGTGGGGATTCTCGCCAATCCTGTCGCCACACTGAACCCAAACCACAACCATTTATAATGCCCAGTTCGATATCCGGCCCTTCGTCGTCACTTCCATGGATCTCGGTCTGAAAACCCGCGTAGCCCTGATAGCCGCGTCCAGCCAAGGCCTCGGCCTGGCCACCGCCGAAGCCTTTGCCGCCGAAGGCTGCCGCGTCGCCATGTGCGCCCGCAACGATCAAACTCTGCAAGCCGCCGCCGAAAAAATCCGCAAACAACACAATGCGGAAGTCTTCGCCCAAGCCTTCGACGTAGCGGACGCCACCGCCGTCGCGAATTTCGTGGCCGCCGTCGCCGCCAAATTCGGCAGCGTCGACATCTGCGTCACCAACGCCGGAGGCCCGCCCGCCAAGGGTTTCCTCGCCGCCTCACTCGACGACTGGCAACGCGCCATCGACCTGAACTTCCTCAGCACGGTCTATTTCGCCCGCGAAGTCATCCCTCACATGCAGCGCCAGCACTGGGGACGCATCATCACCATCACCTCGATCACCACCAAGCAGCCGGTAGCCGACCTCGTGCTCTCCAACGCAGTCCGCGCCGCCGTCGTCGGACTAGTAAAGAGTCTGGCCAACGAATTCGGCAAAGACGGAATCCTGGTCAACAACGTCGGCCCCGGATTCACCGCCACCGACCGCCTGAAAGAACTGGCCAAAGTGCGATCGTCCGCTTCGGGAAAAAGCGAAGAAGAAATCCTCGACGCCTGGGCCGCCGACGCTCCGCTCAAGCGCTTAGGCGAGCCTCGCGAGTTAGCCGACACCGTCGTATGGCTGGCCTCGGACCGCGCCTCCTACGTCACCGGCCAGACCGTCCTGGTCGACGGCGGCATGTATAAAGGACTGTGAGATCTGGTTTCGTATCAGGGCACGGCTTCAGCCGTGCCGCCACTGACACAAAAAATGAGAGCCGGCTTTAGCCGCTGATGAATCGGAGACCCATGCGATCCATAGCATCAAGAATTTCGGTCATGAGCGGCGAGGGCGCACTCTCCGTCTTCGCCCGTGCCAAAGAACTCGAAGCCCAGGGCCGCTCCATCATCCATCTCGAACTCGGCGAGCCCGATTTCCATCCCGGCAAGTCAGTGATCGAATCGGCCGCCAACGCCTTGGCCGAAGGCAAAGACCGTTACTGCGCCGTTGCTGGCGTCCCCGCCCTGCGCGAAGAACTCGCCGCGTATCTGTCCCGCACCCGCAACCTGAAAGTTTCGCCCGCCAACATCGTCCTCGCGCCCGGATGCAAGATCGCCCTCTTCCTCGCCATGATGGCCCTGCTCGAACCCGGCGACGAAGTCCTCTATCCCGATCCCGGCTTCCCCGGTTATCCTTCGATCGCGCTCGGCCTGGGCGCCGTCCCGGTTCCGTTCACACTCTCAGCGCGCAACAATTTTCAGCCCGACCCCGCGGAAGTCGCTTCCAAAATCACGCCCCGCACGCGCATGCTGCTCACCAACTCCCCCGGCAATCCCACCGGAACCGTCTACACCGATTCCGTGCAGCGCGCCCTCGCCGAACTCGCCGTCAAACACGACCTGTGGGTGCTCTCCGACGAAATCTACGCCCGCATCCTTTACGGCGGCGAATATCTCTCCATGCTGCGCTACCCCGGCATGCCCGAGCGCACCCTGATCATCGACGGATTCTCCAAGAGCTTCGCTATGACCGGATGGCGCCTCGGCTACACCGTCGCTCCACCCGAAGTCGTGCCCGCGCTCGTGATGATGGCGGTCAACACCTACACCTGCGTCGCCGAATTCACTCAATACGCCGCCATCGACGCCCTCCGCGACCGCGAAGGCAACACTGCGCACATGGTCGGAGAATTCACCCGCCGCCGCGAACAATTCGTCCGCGACCTGAATCGCGTCCCCGGTTTCCGCTGCCTCGCTCCGGAAGGCGCGTTCTACGCCTGGGTCGACATCACCGCCACCGGAATGACCGCCGAAGACCTGTGCCGTATTCTTCTGGAAGATCCGGACGCCGGCGTCGCCGCCATCCCCGGCGCCGCCTTCGGCCCCTCCGGCAAAGATTTCATCCGCTTCTCGTTTGCGTCGTCAACGGCAACTCT
>DATHQJ010000100.1:0-4963 GCA_035482825.1 Binatus sp. (SeqCode)
TTCGGCGGTGGCAATGGCTTGCCGCAAATCCAGCAATCAGGGCTCAGGCGGGGGAGCACCATACTGAAAATCTAAAACTCCTGGGCTACTGTGGTCTGCTCCTGGTATTACATAAATGTGTACGCTATCCGACATAAGCAATGCAGTTTTAGGACACTACCGGGTTGGCCTGCTTGGACAGCGGGGCGTACTCCGCTTCTCGTCAGGGATGTAACCCGTGAACGTCAAGCAGAGAAGGGCCAGGCTTTACAGCGTTACCTGCGGGGAAATGCGGGACAGACGGGTGGAGTGCACCCGTCTGTCCCCGGTTTATCCCCCAAGTTTATTTCGGCTGCTGACGCCCGGCTAAAGCCGGGCTCTTCCACAAAAATCCTTCGTGCGGCACGGGTGAAGCCGCGTCCATCCCAAAACCAATCTTTACCGTGCGCCTAAAAGGCGTGCCCTGATACGAACCTTTTTCAAACTGCACCGCTATTTTAAAACTGCGCCGCTATCCGGGGCTGAGCATGGTCGAGGAAGAGTGCGTGGAATCTGTTCTTCCCGATAGCGCGGGACGGAAGTATTCGAATGCCGAAATAATCCGCCAACTCTTGCGCGGGCTCAGGCAACTGATCTGAACCCAACCGTCTCTGCGCTTGCACTAGCGAAAAACGGCGTTATGCGCCGAACGCCTTCCTCGAAAGGAAAAAATGCCTCTCACTCAACTCGATACCGCCGCCGCCCTGATCGTGATTGACCTGCAAAAAGGTATTGTTGGTTTGCCGACGGTGCATCCGGCCGGAGAGATCGTCGGCCGGGCGGCCCTGCTCGCGCGCGCTTTCCGGGGGCGCGGCCTGCCGGTGATTCTGGTCAACGTGAGCGGACGGGCTCCGGGCCGCACCGACGCGGGGCCACCCAAGTTTTCGTTTCCGCCGGATTGGACTGAGCTCGTGCCTGAACTGGAGCAGCAACCCAGTGACCACGTCGTGACCAAGCAACGCGTGGGCGCGTTCATTGGTACCGCGCTCGATGATTACCTGCGCCAGCGCGGAGTGACGCAAATTTTTCTGGCGGGCATCTCGACCAGTGCGGGCGTGGAGTCGACGGCGCGCAGCGCTTACGATCATGGCTACAACGTGGTCTTCATTGTGGACGCCATGACCGATCGCGACGCCGAGATACACCGCAATAGCATCCAGAAAATTTTTCCGCGTCTGGGTGAAACTGAGATCACCGACAACATCCTGATGCGGTTGGAAAGCATTTGAAGATGCGCGAGCGCAGTCCACAGCATCTCGCGCCCAAGTCACGCGAGTCGGCGTCCAGCAGGTGAGTTACTTTTTTTTCTTCCCTTTGACTTTCTTCGCGGGGGCTTTGTGGGCGGGCTTCTTCGCCGGCTTGGCGGCGGGCTTTGACGGCTTAGGCGCGGGCTTGGCGGGCTTGGATTTTTCCAGAGCTTTCGCCGGCGGGGCTACGGGCGCGGGGGCTGGCGCGACCGCGACGGCGGCTGCTTTGCCTTTCTTGCCTTTCGGACCGGGCTTGCCTGCGGGGATGGCTGCGGCGGGCGCGGCTTCGGCGGCTTTGGCGGCGCGTCCGCGTCGGGGAGCTGGAGGCGGAGGCGGAGGCGGCGGGGCGTAGGGCTTCAGAAATTTCAGGGTCTCGGTGCGAGAGCGCAGTTTGCCGTCGAGCAGCAGCATGAAGACGTCGTGCGCCAGCTTGGGATACACCGGCAATTGCGGAGTAATCAGCAGCTCCGTCATTTCCGGCAACGGAATCTTTTGCTGCACTTGCCGCCACTTGGTGAGGTAGTTCTTGATCTTTTGTTCGACCGACTGCTGCTTGGCGGTCACGGCGAGGAACAGCACCATCTCCGGACGCGCCGAGGACAGCAATTGCCAGGTGCGCGAGGGAGTGGCGGCTTCTTTTCCCATCAGGCGCTTGGCAAGTTCTTTGGCGTGATCTTCGATGTCGCGCCAGGCTTCGACCAGGTCTTTGCGCGGAATCAGGCGCTGAATGTCCGAAACATCCTTGTCGGAAAAATGCGAGGTCAGGAAGTACATCACGGCCGGGCCGGCGTCGGGAGCGTATCCCATGTCGACCATCTGCTGGCGGGTCTTCATGAGCTGGGTGATGCCGTTGGTGTCGACCTTGGCTAAAGTCCAGTGGTCGTGGAGAATTTCGAGCCAGCCTTCCTTCTCGAGCATCTTGACCACGTGCAGCGGATCGTCTTCATGGGCCAGGGCGGCGATTTCGTGGCCGATCGAGCTGCGCAGAATGTGGTCGATGTACTTGCCTTCTTTGGCCGCGTCGTAGCGCGCCTGGGTGCGCTCTTCGATCAGCCAATGGAAGCGGGCGGCGAAGCGCGTGGCGCGGATGAGACGAGAAGGATCTTCGAGGAACGAATAGTTGTGCAGGATGCGAATGACTTTGGTCTCGATATCGGCGACGCCGTTGAAGGGATCGAGCAGCAGGCCGCGCGAACCTTCGTTGAGCGACAGCGCCATGGCGTTGACGGTGAAGTCGCGGCGGCGCAGATCGTCGTGGATGGTCGCAGGGGTGATGATGGGGGGCTTGCCGGTTTTCTCGAAGCGCTCGGTGCGCGCCATGCTGATTTCGGCGCGGGCGTTGCCGGGCAGGGAAATGAAGATGGTGCGATTGTCCTCTTCGACGGCGGTAATTTTCGCGCCGGCTTTTTCCAGATCTTTCTGGAGTTTGAGCGGATTGCCCTGAACGGTGAAGTCGAGGTCGCGGATGGTGAATCCGCTGATGATGTCGCGGATCGCTCCGCCGGTGAGATAGAGATTCATGCCCGCGGCGCGGGCTACGTCCTGTACCAGGCCGACGCCTTTCAGTTGGTCCGGCGTCAACCGGATTTCCATCGTGTAAATGTAGTCAGCCATTCGCTTTAAGCGGCTGCCAAGACCCATTTACGGGCGCGATTCCGAGGTGAAATCGCGACCCAGGGGAGGGCCGAACCAGCCAGACTTCGACAAACTTCGCCAAACTTTCCACAAGATTTCCACAGCCCAGGAGACTCGCAATCGTAGCTCCCAGCCACCCGAATGCAAGTGGCTTAATACAAAGTACTTATGCGAAGTGGAAACTTTGCAGCAAGTTAAAGAAAATAACACAAGGTTTACATTTTGGCTACTGCTTAGGCGGATTCCGTCAGTTTCCGGCGAAAAAGTGCGAGAATCAGGAGCGGCTTCCGGCTTTCGGCGTCCGGCTTCCGGGTCTGGCAACATCGGTGGCGGGCGCTCGGAATTGAATTCCGGAAGCCGGATAGCGGAAGCCGGAAGCCGTCCCCCATGCCCTCGACGCACAAAAAAGTGATTGTTCGCAAGATGGACCGGGACTCCGTCTCCGGCTATGTGTCGCCGGCGCAGTTCGTCAACGAGGGCAAACTCGAACTGCTGAATACTTCCGGCACGGTTATTTCGATGGATCTGCGCGAGATCAAGGGCGTGTATTTCGTGCGCGAGTTCGGAGACTCCGAATCGCTGACGCGCAAGACGTTTACTTCGCGTCCGCGATCGGAGGGGCTGTGGGTGCGGCTGCGCTTTAAAGACAGCGAGATCCTCGAAGCCCTCATGCCCGCCGACCTGACCCAGACCATGCCCGAAGGATTTCTGGTGAACCCACCTGACCAGCGCTCGAATACGCAGCGCATCTTCGTCCCGCGCACCGCGCTGGAGTCGCTAACCGTGCTGGCCGTGATCGGCGCGACGCGTCGGCAGAAGCGCGGTGGAACGCAGGATCAGCGGCAAGTGCCGATGTTTGAGGAGTAGGCCACTCTTCTGTTTTTTCCGATGCCTCATTCGCCTAGTCCGGGCAACTGCGCGGACTCACCACGCACCCCGCCATGAGCAAAAGTCCTAGTGGGATCTCCACCGGCAACAGCACAATGATCAGGATGATTAGGGCCACAGGCATGTGCGCAATCGGCCACGGTTGCTTCTGCACTTTCGCATCATGCTCAACGATGGTGACCGGAATCATCACGTCCACTTGCTGCGCGGGACCTACAGTGGAATCAAAGTGAACAGGTTGGAAGGTGAGCTTACCTGTCAGGACGTGCAGTCCGAGGGCGGCGTTCTGGCTCGCTCGCACTTTGAACTGAATGGGATCCATGCTCGCGACCGGGATGGGGTTGGCGTGGAATTTCGCGTTTAAGTTGTATGCCTTTGGATAGCGGAGCTTGCTGATGGTCAGGCCTTCGGCCGGGTCCAAGTCCAGGTTCAGGGGGATAATTCCCGAAACTGGAGATCTAGGCGTGGTCAGAAACCCTTCGGGAGACACGCTGATCGCCAGGTTCTCAGCGCTGCCCCGGCGAATTCCATCGTAGAACGCATAGGCTTCGTAGATCGGGCGGGGTCGCGAAGCCCTTGGGAACGCTTTCGGTCCGGGCACGTCAGTTTGTGCAGACGGAACATTCCCGGTCTGCGCCGCGGTCAACGACGGCAATAAGAGCAGTGCGAAGATGCTGCGCCACATATCTGCCTCCTGTGTTGACGCAGGTTTTCGCAGACTGCGTGAGCCCGCGCAATGCACTGCGGGTCAACTGATTGTCATGACCTAAGCGGTTGAGAGTGTGCGGCTTGGAAGACGGGATCAACTGGGGATCAGGGGCAAGTGCCAACAAAAAATTCCCGCCCAAGCTGAGCTTGAGCGGGGCGCATTCCTGATCGATCGTGATTCGCCATTCGTTATTCGTTATTGCGGCGTGAAGTTCTGGTGATAGCTCAGGTTGACGACGTCCTGGAACATGGGCGTGCCGGGGGGCAGGTTGGCCGGGTTCAGGAACAGGGTGTCGAAGGCGTAACTTCTGGTTGGCGGACTGTAGACCGTGTTGCAGCACTTGAAGGTTCCGGTGTTGTATTCGGAGTAATACATGCTGACCAGCGATCCGTTGTAGTAGAGGGTTTGACCGCCCCAGTTTTCCAGATAACGCAGGAAGTTGTGCAAGCCGCCGTCGGTGCCGAAA
>DATHQJ010000101.1:0-6395 GCA_035482825.1 Binatus sp. (SeqCode)
TTCTCGCGCGGTTGCCACCGCGCAGCATCAGAGTCATCGGACGATAGACCCCCAATGCCTCAAAAAATCCCCGCCCCGAAGGGGCGGAATCTATGCACTAACGGAGAACGTCTCTTCTCCATTTCACGCTGAGCCAAGACACAAACCCCTCACCCCGGACTGCGTGCAGGCAAGATGAAGTCAATCCGCTCTCTCTCCAAATTCCTCGGGAAGAGAGGAGCCTGACCTGCATTCTGAGCGGTAACGCCTGGTTACGGCAATTAAGAACTGACCATTCTTTACACAACTACTGCGTATCGTTACCGAACGTCGAAGTATAATCCGCTCGACGCCAACGTCCGACGAAAGCTGCCTTCTCAACTTCGTTCGGTTGGTCGGGGGTGCTTTATGCGGCTCTCCGTACCGGTGTTCCTACTCGTTATTTCCCTCACACCATTCACCTTGGCTCAACATTCGGGAGGCGGAGGAGGGGGCGGGGGCGGGGGCGGCGCTTCTTCCGGCGCCTCTGCCGGAGGGTCACATGGCGGCTCGTCGAGTGGCGGGAGTTGGTCCGGAAGTTCCGGAGGCCACGGTTCCGGAGGATCGGCGTCTCACACTTCGGCTGGTGGGCACGGCTCGAATGGCGGCACATCGCATTCGCGGTCCGGAACGTCCGATCCCAACAAGCACAGCAGGAACGAAGCCGGCAGATTCGAATCCTCCGGCTCTTATGTCTCCGATATCCCCCGCGAATCGGCTGCAGTGCGTGAACACCTTCTCGAGCACACTCTGGACAGAATGGAGCTCGACCTCCCCAGCAATCTGAAAACGGACCGCCCCATTTCCTTGCACGTGCCGAAACACAAAGGACCGGGAGCAGATAACTTGCTGGTTGGAAAAAAGGAAAAGTCCAAGAAGCCAGAACCGACCAAGAAACCAGTCGAGGACAAGCGTGTTTGTGGTCCGGGCAGCGCTGGCCGTCGCTGCACGGTTCTTAGCAATCGCTGGAACCTGACGTCTGGCGTTTATGACTCGATTCAGGAAAACTGCGGCGACTTGGACCAACGCCTGACTCGCGAGGAGGACAAGACTGCTCCCCTCCGAAGCCGTCAGATGCTGGCCTGTGTAGCCACTCCGTTAAGTCCGGAGTGCTCTTCCGCGGGCCAGGCGGTCGCAAAAGCGGACGTGAAGATCGGGCGCTTGCGTGAGAAGTACCAGCAGTGCGTGATTAGGGATCTGCACCGGCATGCCCAGGTGATCATTTCGCGGCCCTGAGCGCGCCGCGTCGCGAAGCCGTGCAAACATTCGCAAGCAGCCTGTACCTATGGTCGAAATCTCTTGATAGCGGCTGATCGCGGTAGGGACCCCAGTCTGCCTGGGGCCCCCCGCACGGATCCGGACGGGCGCTCTTTAGCGCATCCGGTTCTTATCTCGGATGAGTGGCGGCAAAGCGAGCATCGGGGAAAGGATGGAGCACAGCCGGTGGTGGGAGCCAGCGCTTCGCCAGGTCGAGCATCCGGGTCCAGTTGATTCGGCGTTTCTGGCTCCGGCGGCGAATACTATGCCACCAGCAGACCAGTACCCGATGCCGGAACAGGGATAGGCTAGCGTTGTTTCCCGGTACCGCGTAGTAGTTGAAGTACCCCTGCACGACCGACCGGAGCCATTGGCCGGTTTGGCCCACGGGATCGTGCATGCGCTTGCGGAGCTCCGGTTTTATTTGCCGCAGCTTGGCCCGCATGCGTTTGCGAATCGTCGTGCGCCGTACCATGAATCGCCCCAAACTATTCTTCCCGCTAATGTGCGTGAAGCCTAGAAAATCGAACGTCTCGGGTTTCCCTTCCCCTCTACGTCTCCGGTTCTCTTCGGCATATCTGCCGAACTCGATCCGGCGCGTCTTATCTAGGTCCAGTTCCAGTCCAAACATGGCCAGTCTTTCCCGTAGATTCTCCAGGAAACGATCAGCGTCCGTCCGGTGCTGAAATCCCAGGATGACGTCGTCCGCATAGCGGACGGCCACCACCTCGCCTTGCGCCCACTTCGTGCGCCAGACGTTCACCCAAAGATCGAAAGCGTAGTTTAAGTACACGTTGGCGAGTAACGGTGAAATCACTCCCCTTACACAAAAGGTAATTTGGGCCGGCTGTCTGGCTTGGCGGTAGAGAACCGCCTTGCGGTGGACCCGCGAGGACGGGAATGCTATGGCGAATGGTGATGGTGTCGTCTCCTATCAGGACGTCTTTCACTACGAGCCGTACGATACGCTGGCGTTCCGTGATACTCAGCGTATCAGCAGCACCGTGGAGCCGCGCGAGGAACGCGGTGAGGGTCTCCGCCAAACGGAGGAGGGCCGCTTGATCATTGGCTTGGTCAGAAATGGCTTGCAACTCAGCGCGGAGCGCATGTTCGCGCTGGCGTAGTGCAGGCATACGCTCCCGCAACTGTTCGATCGACATGAGTGCTTCCTGGTAGGCGCCGAGAAGGCGTTCGATGCCCTTGCCAACATGCGCTAATTCTCTGTGCAGGCTTTGGTCGCGCTTTTTGGCCGGATCGGAGGAGCGCGCCGCCGTGAGCCGACGGTCCAGTTCCTGCTGGATCAGGGTGGGGTCTTCCAGCAGTCGAATGACTTCGGCCCAGACGATCTGATCGAGCAGATCCTGGCGGACAAGGCGGCCGTTGTCGCAAACCGGACCACCCAGTTTTCGCCAGCTCTCGGAACCAATACATTTGTAGTAGTGGATTTTGCGCGCGCTGGTTTGCGTGGATGTGCGCGAGAAGGCGTAGCCGCATTTCTGACAGCTGACCAGCCCCTGCACGATACTGGGCTCGATGGTTCGACGTCGCGATCGTATCTTGTTCTCCTGAAGGAGTTCCTGGGCACGAGCGAAGCTATCTTCGCTAACCAGTGCGGGCACGGGGATCTCGATCCATTCTTCGCGCGGGCGCTCGTGGCCAGCTGTGGTGCTGGGCGTAACCACTCCCCGCCGACGCAGCGGACGGATGACGCGCGTCCGTGCAGAGGCCCGGGTCTTGCCGAAACATGCGACACCACGATACGCAGAGTTACGCAACACGGCCCAGACCGTCGAGCGTTCCCAGCGGGCACTTGCTTTGCGAGTCGGGATGCCTTCGGCGTTGATCCGCCGGGTAATCTCGCCAATGCTGAGTCCTTCCACCGTGTACATCTCACAGATACGCTCCACCACACGGGCCTCGGCCTCAAGCACGGCGTACGCGGCGGGGGCTTCGTCGGTCTTGCGCACATAACGGTATCCATACGGAGCGCCGCTCATCACGCTGACTTCACCCGACTGAGCCCGGTGTCGCTTACCACGGCGTGATCGCTCCAGAATCTGAGCCCTCTCGTACTCCGCTATCATTCCCTGGAACTGCACCAGTAGTTGATCTTCCGCGCTGGATCCCTGCGGGGCTTTGATAAAAATCGTTTCCACCCCGTTGCGGGCTAACTCCTCGATCAGCAGAATCTGATATGCGTACTTGCGGCTTAGTCGGTCCGGGCCATAAACCAACACGACCTGGATCTGCCCTTCGGCGGCCAGATCTCGAATCCGTTCCAGGCCCGGCCGCTCCAGCGTCGCTCCGCTATAGCCGTCATCTTCGAAGACCCACTCTTTGGGCACCTCCAGATCGTGTTCCTGGGCGAACTCGATCAACGACGCTGTCTGGCTCGAAATCGTGTTCGCTTCGCGTTGCTGCTCGGACGAGACCCGTGCATAGATTGCCCCTATCCTCATGATGAATCTCCTTCACACTGCCGCTGACAGCACGTTCTCGAACGGGCACAAGAATACCGTAGGCCTGGGCGAGCTTCGAGCCCCATCTGGACCAATCGGTCGAAATTTCCGAGGCTACGGTCCCGATGACGCTCAAACTCCCAGCGGGAACGGCACGTCTCCTTCGGGCACATGCGAGAGGCAGTGGGCTGACCATGGGTGCGATCGTGACCCGCGCGTTGGCCGCGTTTCTGAGTACTCAGAGGAGGCATGGCTGAGCCGCGCCGAACGCGGGGCCCGCTTCAAGTTCATGTTGACTATTTGTTTGATCGCCTGCACGACACAATACGAGTCCGATAGCGCCCCGTTGACTCTGTCCGTTCTTAACTGTACAGTTCATCTAATCTAAATGGAGAGTTCATGGCGAGCCTTACCACCGACAAAAACGGCACAATAGTGGTCTCCGCACTCCGAGCTCGTGCGAACTTTGGCAAGCTCCTGCGCAGGGTTGAGGACGAACGCCGGTCTCTCATCATCGAAAAGCGCGGAACGCCGAAGGCGGTGCTTCTCAGCATTCGCGATTACGTCAAGCTTGCCGCGCCTGAGCCTGAAGTCTTGCGGGTCATCGGTGAGGAATCCGAGCGCAAGGGGACCAGTTCCCTAACCGCACGTCAGGTCGATCAGGTTATCAAAGCGTCCCGGACTGCGAGATCGAAGCGTTAATGCTTCCGCTTCGGCTCGTCATTGACACGAACGTGTTGATTTCTGCTGCCATCAAGCCCGCCGGCCTGCAGCGCACCGTTCTGCTTCTTGCCATTACCAAACCGGCCCGCCTGTATATTTCCCGCCCTATTCTGGACGAATACAGCGAAGTGCTTGCCCGTCCTGAGTTGAAAATTCGCAGGGGCCTCCGGCAGCAGCTTCTACAACTCATCAAGAACAACTGTTACACTGTGGCGCCGACGCGCAGGCTGGAGGTCACGAGTGATCCGGATGACAATATCTTCCTCGAATGCGCCGATGAGGCGCGTGCCGACTACCTGGTGACCGGCAATTTGAAGCACTTTCCCAGATTCTGGAAGAAAACCAAAGTAATAACACCGCGAGAATTCATTAGCCTTGTCGCACCCCATTTAATAAAGTGACGATGTTCCGGCGATAACTCGCGCATAGATGAGGAGATAATGGGTAAGAACGGCAAAGCCATTATTTGCGTCTCGACGCGTGAGGCCTCGCTCAAGAAGCGTCTGCGCCGGCATTTGAAATCGTTGGGCTTTCACAAAACTGACGATGGCACTTTTGCTCCGCCCGGTGCGGGCAAAGACGTTATTCGGACAATTCACAGCGCTCAGAGAGACGACAGGCTGGCATTGAATCGCAGGTTCATTTCTGAGAATTTCTCAGGCCTCATCAAGTATTTCGCCTCGGGCAAGGAGGTGGACGCTGCCCGGATCTCGCCGGTACTTCAGCGCATATCCGGCGGCACATGGGAAAGCGACCTGTTTCGTCTCGCAGCATTGACGTGGTCCGTTCCGGTGTCGAACGGCTTTGGCAGGCGGCTCAGATATCTGGTCTGGGATAACCATAACAACAAGCTGATAGGCATCATTGCCATCGGCGACCCCGTCTTCAACCTCTCAGTCCGGGATACTTTGATCGATTGGGACGCACGCGCGCGCGGCCAACGACTTGTCAATGTAATGGACGCTTATGTTTTGGGTGCACTGCCGCCCTACAATTCTCTGCTCGGTGGAAAGATGGTCGCATGCTTACTGCGAAGCCGTGACATCTATAACGATTTTGCGAAGGGCGAGGATGGAGAAACGAAGACAGAGGCCAGCAATGGGTATGTTCCGCTTCACCCCGTTCTCGCCGAACGTCTTCGCGCCTGGCAGTTGCGCTCCCCCTACCCTGCCCCGGATGATTTTCTGTTTCCATCCGAGACTAAGAAGGGAAAATCGCCGCTCTATGCTTCGACTTTCGTTGCCGACTATCTGCGGCCGGCAGCGATCAAGGCCGGAGTTCCGATTGCGGCAGGACAGCGCTTCGGGCTTCACAACCTTCGGCACAGCCTTAGCAATTGGCTGGTGAACAAGGCGAAGGCCGATCCGAAAACGGTGCAGTCGCTCCTGCGGTACAGCAAAATCCAAACGACGCTTGATTTGTACACGCAGGGCGACAGCGATGAGACACTCTCGGCGCAAGGGCAGTTCCTGAATGCCGTGGGGCTCACGCAGAGGGTGCAGTAATGCTGTGGGTTGAATTGTGGGTTGGGATTTTTGCGGCCATTCCTTCCAACTCACTGAAAAGAATGGCGGGGACGACGGGACTCGAACCCGCGGCCTCTGCCGTGACAGGGCAGCGTTCTAACCAACTGAACTACGTCCCCACTTTGTTTTCTTACCTTTATCGGAAACCCGCATATCTACTGGCTTTCCTCAGGTTCAATCGTGTCGCCTGCGTCACCCATTTCAACCCCATAGAACCAAATTCCGAGGTTAATGGACACCAAGCTAAACCGCCCCTGTCGTGCAGGCAAATGCCAACCCAGAGCAGCTGTCCCTGCCCCGTGACTGAATTGTAGCAGAGCGAATTCAGATCAGTACAGTTGCCGAGACTGCTCGGAGTTTCTGCCACGGGCGATGGAACGCGGGCGGCCCGTTGAATTCATGACCGCCGTAG
>DATHQJ010000102.1:0-3913 GCA_035482825.1 Binatus sp. (SeqCode)
ATCGCTGCAGTGGGTGCTGCATCCCTTCCCGCTGTGGGCCATCGCCGAGATCGGTCTGGTAACGCTCTTCTGGGACCGCCGCTGGCGCCCGCAGCTTTTCTTTCTGGTAACGTTGACCGTTTTCTCGCTCATGGCTGTGTGCGCCGGATTTTATTTCCGGCCACACTATTTCATACTTCTTCTCCCGGCGGCATCGATCTTGGCAGGATTGGCTGTCACTTCCGCATACCGCTTTTTGGCGCAACGCCGGTTCCCAGCCAGCGCACGGATGATTCCTCTTCTGATTTTCATCGTCGCCTGCGCCTTCTCACTCTGGGACCAGCGAGCCTTCCTGTTCGAACTCAACCCCGCAGCCGCAGCCCAAAAAATCTACGCCGCCAATCCGTTCGCCGAAGCCATCTGGGCCGCAAAAACAGTACGCGCATGAACCACGGAAGCAGACACGATTGCTGTTTTCGGCTCCGAGCCCGAGTTTTATTTCCTCTCTGCCCGCCACTCCGCCACCAGCTATATCTACATGTACGACTTGATCAAAACGCAGCCCTATCAATTGCAGATGCGCCAGGAGATGATGCGCCAGATCGAAACGGCTCGCCCCCGCGTTGTGATCTATGTCGACGACTGGGCGTCCTGGGGATGGCACCGCGGTCAGGAGCAGGACGAGTTCTTTACCTGGATGGAACACTACATCCACCAGAACTACGAACCGATCCAACAAATCCCGATCAACGCCCTGCCAGCCCATCGCTGGGGTCGGGCGGCAAATCTCTACGTGTTCCGCCGAACCGCGCCCTAAGTAACACGAACGCAATTTTTCCCTGGTGATCCCCTGTGCCCCTCTGTGGTTAAGACATTGAATTGGAAGTCAAAACCGGAAGCCACGCCCGACCCGCCCTTTGCCAATCCCTCATTAGGCGGTAAACTTAAAGCTTTCGAGGAGTATTCATGTTAGTCGTCATGCAGGCGCAAGCCACCGCAGAACAGGTTCGCGCCGTCTGCCAGAAAATCGAGAAGCTCGGCTACCGCGCGCACTCCATGCCCGGAGCGCAGCGCACTGCCATCGGCATCACAGGCAACAAGGGAGAAGTGGAGCAAGGCACGCTCGAAGAGATGCCGGGCGTGCAGGAAGTCATCAAAGTTTCCAAGCCCTACAAGCTGGTCAGCCGCGATGTGAAGCAGGAAAACACCATCATCCGTTTCCCCGGCACCGCCGCCACTATCGGCGGCCCGGGACTGGCCATTGTCGCCGGCCCCTGCGGCATTGAAACGCGCGAGCAGGCCTTCGCCGTCGCCGAGCGAGTGCATCGGGCCGGGGCACAGTTCTTTCGCGGCGGAGCTTACAAGCCCCGCACCTCTCCATATTCCTTTCAAGGGTTGGGTGAAGAAGGCCTGCGCATCATGGCGGAAATTCGCCAGCAATTTGGCCTGAAGATTATTACCGAAGCCGTCGACTACGAATCGCTCGACCTGGTCGACGAATACGCCGACGTCATCCAGATCGGCGCCCGCAACATGCAGAATTTTTCTTTGCTCAAGCGCGCCGGACGTGCCAAGAAGCCTGTGCTGCTCAAGCGCGGCATGTCAGCCACGCTCGAAGAATTCCTCATGGCCGCGGAATATATTTTGAGTGAGGGCAACTACAACGTCGCCCTATGCGAACGCGGCGTCCGCACTTTCGCCGACCACACCCGCAACACGCTCGACCTCAGCGTGGTGCCCGCGGTGCAGCGCCTCAGCCATCTCCCGATTCTCGTCGATCCCAGCCACGGCACCGGCAAGCGCAACAAAGTCACTCCACTCTCGCGCGCCGCCGTAGCCGTGGGCGCCGACGGCCTGATGGTAGAAGTCCACCACAAACCGGACGAAGCCCTGTCAGATGGTCCGCAATCCCTGTTCCCCGACCAGTTCGACGATTTGATGGTGCAGGTGCGTCAGATCGCAGCGGTGGTGGGCAGAACCGTGCCGGGAATTGAAGTAACGGAGCCCGTAGAGATAGGCGGATAGATCGCGGTTAAGGCCCTAATCCCCTGGAGGTCGAATCGATCGAGTTTCCGGTCAACGACCCCCTGCCGACGGCGGAGCCACAAAAGCATTGAGGAACGGTGACTCCTGCGCTTCAACGTAACGACCGCGAGGCTGCAAGTCACACGATTATGTGCAGAATATGATAATCTGATTCTATGAAAACCACGCCGATTTCGGTGACCGAGGCTGCGCGCAATTTCGCCGATTGTGTAAATCGGGTCCGCTATCAAAATGTGAGCTTTGTCCTGCTCAAGAACGGCACACCAGTGGCCCGACTCGTTCCCGAGAAAGAGAAGATTTGTTTGGGACGCGATCTGGCAGAAGTCTTGCGTAAAGTCGATTTGCCAACGGATGAGGCAGTCGCCTGGAACCGCGACCTAAAGAAAGCTCGCAAGAGTCTGAAGCCTCAACCCGACAAATGGCGATAATGCTCGATGCCGACGTCATTATCCGCGGCGAGAGAGGAACCCTCGACCTCGCGGGGTGGATGACGCAACACGAAGACGAGGGGTTCGAAGTTGCAGCGATTACGGTCGCGGAATTGTGGCATGGCGTAGAACGGGCCAGTGGCGGGCACCGCGCCAGACGTGAGCGGTACATTCGATCGATTCTGGAACAGTTGCCCATGATTCCGTATACCGAGACAACCGCATTGCAACACGCGCGAATATGGGCATTATTGGAATCTTCCGGGCAAATGATTGGTGACTACAATCTGATCGTGGCCGCTACGGCGATAGAGCGTGGTAGTACCGTTGCGACTTTCAATAAGCGCCACTTTGAAAGAGTCGAAGGACTGAACGTAGTCGAGCCCAAATAGCATATCCAGGAAGCGCGGCGCGCACTTCTGCTAATCTTTGTCTCTCCGTCGAGACTCGTCTCACATGCGGACGCTACCTTGAAAAAACTCCTCTTCATCGTCGTCCTGCTCCCCATCCTCGGCGGGGCCGCCTGGTGGTATTTCCGCGAGGAGCCTCTGCCGGACTACGGCCCTGCTTACCGCGAATACGCCTACGTGACCAACGGCAAGAGCAATACGGTCAGCGTGATCGATATACGCACGTTTGCCCTGGCCAAGACCATCCCCGTCGGCCTGGAGCCAACCGGCGTCGCGGCTAACAGCAAGAAAAATGAAATCTATGTGGTCAACACGGGTTCGAGTAACGTCAGCGTGATCAACGCCGAGACCAACGTCGTGGTGGCCGTGATTGGCGTTCACGGCAAACCGTATTTCATCGATGTTTCCGAAGACGGCAAGCGCGCCTACGTGGCCAACTCGGGCTCCGCCAACGTCAGCGTCATCGACCTGGAAAAGCGGGCGGTCGTGGGAACCCTCCACGTGGGCGCGTCGCCAGGACTGGCGCGGGTTTCGCCGGACGGCGCGACGGTCGTGGTCAGCAATCGCGGTGACAACAGCGTTTCCCTCATCGATGCCAGGCAGTTGCGCGTGCGCGCCACTCTGCCGATTTGCCAGCAACCGGAAGACATCGCCATCCTGCCTGATTCCAGCAAGGCCTTCGTGGCGTGTTCCGGGTCGTCGCAGGTCGCATCCATCGACCTGAAGAACGACCACGTGCTCGCGCTGCTCGACGTGGGACGCACACCGGTCAATCTTGCGCTGAAGCCGGATGGCGGCGAGTTGATCGTATGCGATTTCGATTCCAACAGCATTTCGTTTATCGAGACCGGCAACGACGAAGTCGGCAGCAGCCACGTGATCGGCGAGCATCCCTCACGGGCCGTGGTCACCCTCGACAACTCGCGGCTCTACGTGAGTAATTTCGGTTCCGACAGCGTCGCCATTTACGACATCGATATTGGCAAGCTGATCTGGACTACTCCAGTCGGCAGCCGTCCCGACGCTCTGGCACTTTCTCAGGGCCAAACT